>JAPOQI010000086.1 GCA_026710765.1 Cytophagales bacterium
GAATTAACCGTCCCCATATTGAAAGCCAAATTTGAAAGGAGTCAGTCCTATTTCAGACGCGGTGATTCAAGTGATATATAATTCCCTTAATTTTTATAATAAGAAAAAAGTCCCTCAGTCCATTTTAGACAAATATAGAGAGAAGGGATACCGCGTTGTTTATGTTGATAAAAAACAAATCTTAGCGCATGATGTATGGACCTATCTGAGACGTGAAAGCGATTTGAATATTCTGAACTCACAATCGAAAGAGCGTACAGACTACCCCACCCAGAAGTCCCTGAAATTATTAGAACGAATTATCAAGGCTTCCTCCAAGAAGGAGATCTAGTATTGGACCCCTTTTGTGGCTGTGCGACCACTTGTGTCGCCGCAGAGAAATCAGAACGAAAATGGATCGGTGTAGATGTGTACACAAAGTCACATGATCTTGTCAAACAGCGATTAGCCAAAGAAGTAGAAGGTAAAGAAAATGGACAAGCCGGGGTGCTCTTTTGGGAAGACAAAATTAAATATCGGACAAGTCCGCCGAAGAGAACAGATCAAGGTGTAGATTATCGGGAGAAGAAACATGTCTATGTGATTAGTCATCCCAAATATCCTGGGGAATATAAGGTGGGTATTGCGAAGGATCTCAAGGCAACCCTTTCAGGTTAGCAAAGGACGGATCCGGATAGAGCCTATAAATACGAATATACGTATTTGAGTCCTCGGTTCAGGGAGTTGGAGCAGCATATTCATGCACATTTTCCGAACAAACATGAATGGGTACAGGCTCCTCTGGAGGATATTATTGCTGAGATCAAGCGAGCGGATCGGGATGAGTTATAGCCTTCGGTCCCATCTTTTTTTCGGAGTGATTCAGAAGGTTTATAATTCCCTTTGTTTATATCATGGAATTGAGCTCGTCTCGTATTTCATTTTCTAATCTTTCTTTCTGTTCGTACAATTTAAGGACTCTATCATACTGAGGGGTAGGTTTCGGTATTCGTACATTTAAAATCTCTTCGGGCTTATAGGTTTCTCTTCCAACAAGGTCTTCTTTTTTCAGTTTCGGTAACTCTTGTCTTAGCATCAGAATTAGATAGTGTTTGTTGACTCTGTCTTCTCGGATACGGCATACGATCTGACTAGTGGCAATGTATTCTCCATCGCTAATAGCAAAGAGTCCGTTGTTTTGTTGTGTGTGGAGCGTACCTATCACTAAGTCTCCTTTTTGTATTAGCACCTTTTCTTTTTCTTTTATGTTTCGTCCAAAACGTGTCTTTTTATTTGACGAGGAGATGGTATTGTTGAGGGACGACAATTGGGGTTCCCTGTAATATCGTGTTGGGTCTATGGGTGTTTTTTCACTTTTAATTTGAACAAGGTCTTTAAGTAGCAATGTGTCTCCTGTATCATGTTCTTTTGGTTTAGGTTTAAGTATGTGTTGGCTGTTCATAGCAGGCTCAAAATAAGCACAGAGAGAGCTATTCCGACCTCTTCCTATCTCGTCCCTTTGTTCTAATATTACAGGAAAATCATTTTTGTCAATGGGTTCTCTTAGCTTGTTCAATGAGAAGCCATCATTTTGTATTTTGACATAGCCTACGGTATCAGTGTGTTTGGTATGGGCTCCTGAAAATATTAGTATAGCTGTTCTGGCAGTGGTATATTTAACAAAGCTCTCAGCGGGTAGAAGCAGGATAGCTTCTATCCTACACATCTTTATTAATCTTTTCCTTAGGCGTGTATACTTCGTGCTGTCCAGTATGTTACTTGGCACTACAATAGCTCCTCTTCCGCCTGCCTTCAATGCATAAAGGCAATGATAGAGGCATTGCTCGTTTGCATCTGCTTCTGGATCACCATAAAGATGTCCGTATCCATTGCTCTTCATATTAAACGGGAAATTGGTAATGACAATATCGTATTCTCTTTCTACCTTGTTTTCCAAGCTGTCCTGGTGCCGTATATTAGCATGGCCATCACCTATGAGTATCATGTTCATCTTGGCAAGCTGAGACACAGAATGACTGTGCTCACCGCCAAATAACGTTTCCATCCTTAGGCTGTTATGGAGCTCAGAATCATCCCGCTTTATACTTGTATTTAGGTGTCTATAGCATTCCGTAAGCATGCCGCCGGTGCCACAAAAAGGATCATAGATCTTTGGGACCTTCCCTTTTCTGATCTCAGGGTTGAGCCATTGTATCATCCTTCGTATGATGTGCCTGGGCGTGAAGTATTGACCTAAGACACTTTTATTGCCACTGCTATACTTTGCTAAAAAATATTCATATGCCTCCCCTTTGATGTCAATGGACGAATCTACAAGGTTAAGCTTCTTTATTCGGTTAATGATACGCCCTAATATCTTTGAGTTGTTTATGTTCGTTTCTCTGAAGACATCCTTATATTTTTCCTTGTAATACCTTGTGATTTTTTCATACTGTTTTAGTAAATCATCTCCCTCCCTATGTAGCAGGGTAGTCCAGTCATATTCGTCAGGGGCTTCTCTGATTTCTGATTTAATCTTCAAGAAAAGAAAAGTGCAAAAAGTATAGAGACTCTCTAGGCCCGCGTCCTTGCCCGCTCCACGTAGATCTTGTCCTACTTCCTTGAAGATGTCCATCATCTGATCCCTATTTTTTATAATTTCGTTCTCTATGACCCTTGTAGGATTCTGTATGGACAGTTCCAAATCCGCCTCCGAGAGAAAGTTATCAAGTGGTGCATCATTTATCAGTATTTCTTCACCATCTATCGTGCATGCCCGAAGCACAACACCATCAAAAGCAAACAAAATTAGGTTTTCTTTCAAAGCTATTGCATAGGCTCTTGCTTGCCCCAAGGCTTTGTCCAGCGTACCTTTAGCTTTTTTGGGGTTCTTGGCTTCTATGATAGCCAATGGAGTGTCTGAATCCTTTCTGTAAAGCACATAGTCAGGACGATCTCCCCCCAGCAGCCTTTTTTGACGTGCTGTTTTGACTCCTTGTTTGAAGACATTACGTTCTTTTGTAGAATCTGATTCCCACCCTAAGTTGGCAAGACGAATGTCTATGAGAGTCTCCACATCACGTTCATTCCATCCCATCCTCTCCGTATCTTACGAAAGGCTCTCGCTACCTCTAAATTGAAGGCTGTTTCTTCTAGGTTTCCTTGTTTTATCTTCTAGTGGCGACATGTACATAATTCCCCTATTTTAAGACATCAAACAAGACAGGGCGCCATGCCCCGCATGCTTAATATAGGGAATATATCATTCAAAGGCTATAGATTTGCTTTTATAAAATGTTCATATGCGTCTATCTTGGCAAAATTGATTTCATACTCCCCTTCGTCTCTTTTTGATATAGAAACACTGTCCTTGCCTAGGATCTGCAATCTATCATAACTAAGTAATTCTCCTTCTTTTAGAGCCAAGCATCCCTTAGCAGCCACTTCGCAAGTGCTTTATTGGGATTGCTCATCAAAGCCTTTGCTCCTTCTTGTAAAGTGCTGCCTTACTATGAGATAAGAACACTTTTTTGTGTTTAATCCTTTCTTCTGCCAGTATGCAGAACTCAGGGTTTATTTCAAACCCTAAATATCGTCTTCCTTTCATCAACGCGGCGATGGCTACGGAGCCAGATCCCATAAAGGGGTCCAGCACCAGATCCCCGATCTTAGATGTCGTCTCTATAAAGGGGAGAAGCAATGAGACAGGAAAGCTAGCTTGATGCTTCCCAAAAGGCTCTATCCCACACTTAATCACATCCCTATGATGACCTAATTCTTTGGCCTTTACCAAATCAAAATAGTATTTCCTGCTCTTCACAAAATGAAAAATATGCTCATACACAGGGTATCGTCTATCAGGCGAATAGGACGGTACGGGGTTGGGCTTTTCCCAGATAATTTTATTGCGCAGAATCCACCCCTGCTCTTGCATGCCAATAGCTATCCGCTCAGGTAACATGAGGGACTGCTTATATTGCAAATAAGCCCCATCAGGTTTGACTATTTTATGTTCCTTATAGTGTATATCTGTTTTTCTTGCATATTGGCCTTTATTACGGATAAATCCCTTCGTCCCAAAATAGACGTCTCCTATGTTGAAATAAAAGGATCCCTCCTTAGCTAAGACTCGTTTCAATTGCTTTGTCCAAAGCAACATGTTTTTTACATAATCCAATGGATTTGCTTCCCGCCCCAGCGCTCCATTACCATAGTCTCTACACAAAAAGTAAGGAGGAGACGTGAGGATAAGAGGTATGCTGTTTGAACCTAAATCATTCAATAGGATCAAGCTATCCCCCTGTATGATTTTATTTTCAGGAATCGTATTCATGTTGCGGAGCAAGATAATAAATATGATCCCCTCTTCCAAAGGGGTTTCTCTGCGGGGGCGACTAGGCTAATCCGATTTTATATATCGGAATATTTGCCGCTTCTGTAAGCTCGGCAACTCATGGCACCCGGGAGAAGGGAGGGTCTGAGCGTGGATTTTCCGAGCAGCATGCGGGCACACTCTTGTATGCCTTCTATGATGGAAGGGTGGGGATGAATGAGTTCAGCCAGTTCTTCTACGCCCTTGTCCATATAGATGAGGAGGGCAGTCCCTTGTACGGCACTGGAGGCGCCTTCGCCTACGACCCGCATGCCTAATACCTTCATGTCTTCATCATCCGTCACAAGGATTTTGACAAAGCCTTGTGTGTTGCGCATAGCAACAGCCCTTGGAATGCATTCGTAATTCAAACTCGCTACCCTGTACGGAATTTTCTTTTTCTGTGCCGTAATCTCATTGATCCCCACACCCGCTACCTCAGGATGAAGAAACATGATCGTGGAGACATTTTCGTAAACCAAATCCCGAGGCGCCTGATCAAAAATACGTTCTACCGCATAACGACCCTCCAGCTGTCCTACATTGACCAAAGCAATATCGGCTGTCAAATCCCCTACCGCATAAACATTAGGCACACTAGTTTGGGTCAGATTGTCCACCACCCCTCTAGCGTCCATTTGAACACCCAATTTTTCAAGCCCTAGGTTTTCATAATTTGGAACCCGCCCCACAGATACCAATGCCTTCTCCACATGAAATAACTCCTTCCGCCCCGAGCTATATTCCAATTCATAACTCACCTCCCCATCCTGGATATACATGGAAGATAACCGAGAATTACGATGAATGAGAATCCCCTTACGTTCCATGTTCTTCTCTATCACTGCCACTACATCTTCATCTTCAAAAGGAAGGATCCGATTTCCCTTATCTATCATATGTACCTTGGTTCGCCCAAAATTGGAGAAGATCGTAGCAAACTCACACCCAATAACCCCAGCGCCTAAGACCACCATGCTATGTGGAAAATCATCAAAATGATGAATCCCATCACTGGTCACAATAATCTTTTCGTCTATGGGTATATGTGAAAGACGCCGAGGACGACTCCCTGTTGCGAGGACGATATTTTGAACGTGTAAGGTGGTTTCTCGTCCATCCTGACCCAGCACACTAACCTTGTTTCTATCTATAATTTTTGCCGTTCCCAGTAGAAAAGAAAAACGAGTTTTGTGCTTCTCTCTGAGAACCCTCACATGATGCTCTAACATGTCTTGCCACGAAAATACAGCGGTACTGATCTCTTTTTTGATACGTTTGAAATCAACTTTGGGTCTATCAAATTGGAAGATTTCTCCTTTTTCCTTCAATGTTAAATAGGTCCTAGAGATCTCCCACCATGCCTTGCTAGACAAAGCCCCGTCATGAACACCCGCCCCCCCAATCCTATTTTGTTCCACCAGGATTACTTTTTTATTGAAATCCAAACCCCTCATGGCGGCCGCATATCCCGCAGGCCCCCCACCGATCACACACAAATCTGCTTTTTCTAAACTCATGGTTTTTCCTTTATAGGCATATCTATTTCTTCGTTCGCTCGTTGCTTGACCACATCCTGAATCTGATCTAAAGATTCGTATAATTGCTTATAGGAATCAATTACGAAATACCGATCCTGAAAGCGATCTTTCTTATAAGGTGTAGCCATCATGGTGGGGACATCAAAATCATATTTAGGTGGGACCTCAGATAATGAAAAAGCACATTCTGCCTTACTAGATAAAATCCCAGCCCCATAGATGCGCAAATTCTCATTCTCCCGTATCAATCCAAATTCCACGCTGAACCAATATACCCGAGACAAAAGTTCTATGGCCCACTCCTGACCACAATAAGGAAGGGCAATCTTGCTAAAACCTTCTAAAAAATCTACGAAATGTTGATTGCTAAGAATGGGAACATGGGCAAAAATATCATGGAACATATCGGGCTCTTCTAAATAGTCCAACTCTTCCATCTTGCGAAGCCAGGTGGTGGCCGGAAAATGACGATTGGACATGAGCTCAAAGAAGGTGTAATCCGGAACAATCCCCGGAACTACAGATAATTTCCACCCCGTCAAACCATATAAGATCTCATTGATCTTGTCTACATTTGGAATGGCATCCCGAACAAAATTGACAGCCCCCAATCCCTCCATGAAGGTATGGGTAGCTTGCTTGGGAAGATTTTTCAATTGCCTATCAAAAAGCAATTGCCAAACCTTCTGATCCTCTTCCGTATAATTTTCATATACCTGCCTCATAGGCCTAATCTTGAAGATAAAAAACCCTAAGATATGAACACAAGATAAGAAAAAGCCTTCATGTTTTCGGTAATGGGAGAAAAAAACAAAACTTAGCATCCTAAATTTTAGACCTTTTTGAAGACTTAACGTTATACTAGAGGACTTTCAGATTAATTTTTTGCGAATATTTAGTTTATTGAGGATACTTTGTTCAGGTTCTATTAGCGATAGGAAATGATGTTGTCTTGTTTGAGATGGAGTGTTGGGGTTCTTTCTATGGTCTTCTTTTTCTCATGCGTCTTCCCAGACAGCACAGATGAGATATTTGAGGAACGGATCGTCTTGCTAACGCAGTTATCGGGAGATACCTTGCATTTGGTGGTGGGGGAAGAGAAAACCCTGGAGGCCCAATATTTTGGTCTAGATGGAAAGATAGATGAGGATCAGGCATTAGCCTGGAATAGTTCGGAAGAGAAGATTGCCCGTGTGGACGGAAATACCTTGATCGCTGTCTCGGAGGGGGTCTCAGAAATCATTTCCTTCAAGGAGGGAAATCCTCAAGGTCTTAAGACGGAGGTCTTTTTTGCCAAAGTGTCTCCCGATCCCAAAGAGCCTAAGCAAATAGAAATCTCTGCCCGCAATCAAAGCCGAAATATAGATAATGCCAAAGGGGCCTTGGTGGGCGATGAGTTGATCTTTTCAGCTCAGGTCCTGAACTATAAGGGAACGCCCTTATCCGATATTGCCCTCAGCTGGAAAAGCGACAATGAAAATGTAATATCCGTGGAAAGCAGCACAGGAAAGGGAACCGCCCTAGCCCTGGGGACCGCCAAGATCCATGCCGTGTACAAGGAAATACTTAGCAAAAGCCTCTCCCTGAGAGTATCAGAAGATGCAGATACCCCGAATAATGTGGAAATTCAGGGAGATAAAAATCAGATAGAGGTAGACGAAGAGATTAGCCTAGAGGCGGTGGTCCGAAATGTGGACAACGAAGAAATTAGTCCTACGCCCTCATTGACGTGGTCCTCCTCAGATGAAGAAGTCCTGAGTGTGGATCAGGAAGGTAACCTTAGAGGAATAAAAGCAGGCACGGCTGAGATTTCTTGTCGCCTCGGGGAAATCAAAGCGGAACCCCGTGTCTTTGAAGTGAAGGATCCCAATGCCCCCGTAGAAATTGTGCTGAGTATCGATAACTCTACCAATCCCAAACCCGGGGAAACCCGACAACTCAAAGCCGTGGTCAAGAATTATAAGGATGAAGACATTACCGAAGGAGTTAGTGGACTCACCTGGGAAAGTGACGACACAGATGGATCTGTACTTACTGTGGATGCAAATGGTCGGGTAACCGCTGTGGCAAAGGGTACCGCTACCGTCACGGCGAGCGTTGGTGGCGTATCTGCGGACTTTGAAATCGAGGTAGATCCTCCTGCAACAAGTGATAATGGAGGTGGCGGTGGCAATGGAGGCGGGAACGGGGATGGCAATGGGGATGGTAACGGAGATGGGAATGGAGATACAAATGGAGGAGAACCCACTCAAACCCAAAGCAGAAC
>JAPOQI010000134.1 GCA_026710765.1 Cytophagales bacterium
ATTTAGAAAACTATCCGTGCGTTGGGTAGCCTCCGAAAATACGAATTTGCTTTCCCGATTCACTACCGGACACGGAATACCCAGGGCTTCTGAAAAAACATTTAGAATATTGTTCAGATCAGATAGATTGGTGGCTTCATCTAGAGAAATGCTTATATGACGACTCGCAGGATAATCAAAGTTGAGACGGGCCTGTTCTGCACAGGTCTTAACCGACCGAACTTGTAATTCGTCTTCTACCTCCAAGAGAATGGTTTGGAAGAGTTTTTTTGTATGAATTACCCGGAGGGGTAATTGTTGGAAGGCATCCACTAAAAGATAGGTATACCATCGTATCCGTTCGGCAATCCTTTGAAGACCCTTGGGTCCGTGATAGATCGCATAGAAGGAGGAAATGATAGCCAAGAGTACCTGTGAGGTACAAATATTAGAGGTTGCTTGTCCTCGTCTGATATGCTGTTCACGGGTTTGAAGGGCCATTCGGTAGGCGTCATTACCCTCTTTATCTTGGGATATACCAATAATTCGTCCGGGGAGAAGACGTTTATATTTGTCTTGGGCAGCCAAATAGGCTGCGTGGGGTCCTCCAAAGCCTATGGGGAGACCTAGAATTTGGGTAGAACCCACAGCTATATTGGCACCCAGTTCTCCTGGAGAGGTAAATAACGTCAAGGCAAGAGGGTTAGAACACATCACGGTTTGTATTTTTTGTTTGCGAGCAAATGATAGATGAACCCTGTGGTCCAAGACCTCCCCCTCAGAATTGGGATATTGACACAAGGCAGCAAAAACATAAGGCGAAGAAAATACCGCCTTAGACCAGGTCTGAACCTGAATTTCTATACCCAAGGGTTCAGCCCGACTCAGTAAGACATCTAGGGTTTGGGGGAAAATATGTCTATCCACCAAGAAGACATTTTGTGCTTTATCTTCTCGGGCTCGATAGGTCATAAGCATAGCTTCTGCACAAGCGGTAGCTTCATCCAGCAGGGAGGCGTTGGATAGGGGAAGTCCTGTTAGTTCGGATATCAAGGTTTGAAAGTTTAGGAGGGCTTCCAAACGACCCTGTGATATTTCCGAT
The DNA here is from genome assembly GCA_026710765.1 of Cytophagales bacterium. Classification (GTDB taxonomy): domain Bacteria; phylum Bacteroidota; class Bacteroidia; order Cytophagales; family JAPOQI01; genus JAPOQI01. Next base: position 1,082 of record JAPOQI010000134.1, read on the forward strand.
TGATAGGGTGTATAGGCAGTGTACCAGGCTGGATTTTCCAGAACCTGACGACGAATTACAGAGGGTAGAAAAGAGGTATAGTACCCTTTTCCGATAAAGGATCTGCAAAGAATATTTTTACGTAGCAGTTCTTGAAAACGAGACAGAAAATCTTCCTCTGAGGCGGCTTCAACCACCTTCCAATTCTTATCCAGAAGAATGTTTTCGGGTATAGTTTCTTGAATCAGGGAGGGTATATCTTTGGCAGCTATGGTTTTTAGAATATGCCTGATCTCTTCACCCTCTTTTTTTCCTTGATGCCTTTCTGAAAAGCTATGCGAACTCATGGCATCTTTTTATACTTCACCAACTTTGTCGTTGATAAATTCCTTCATAAACTTCTTTGGGAACGGGTCGGTGAACGCATTTGATTTGATATAACAAATAGGTTACCGTTATATTGAGTCCGTGATAAGAGTCGAAGCTGAACCTATCTCCAAATTGGTAATCCTTATCCCCAATATTACCCTGTGATGTTCCATCCAGATAGTCAAAAAAGCTGTGTCGCATATCAAAGGAAAGGTTCAGACCCACTCTTTTGGCTGCCAAATATTTAAGGCCCACACCGAAGGGTAATATTATCTGTATGGGACTGAATACCACCCCTTCTACAGGGGGATTTGCATAATACATCATACCTATGCCGCCAAAGATGTAGGGAGAGATCGGAAAATTTATTTTATCATCTCTGTAGTCCAGAAAATTATATTCAAAGCTTCCTCGGAGTTCGGCAAGGTTACTTCTAAATATGGCATTCCTACGGGTGGCAAGTATATCTTCGGGTTCTGCATCTACCCCCTCCAAACTTCCCCAGGTTGCGTTGACGCAAACAGCCCACACATTACTTATGTTCATCCTCGTAATGGCATGGATCCCCGAACGAGGATTCTTGAAACCCAAGGGACTCAAATCACCTTGATAAAAGAGTCCATCAAAGCCACCTCCGAATTCAAAAAACTGAGCATTTGCTCGTCCAAACCCAAGAAGGGTGAAGAAAACACCCAGATAAAGCCGCCTAGAAAAAAATACCTTAATCAAGAGAAATCAGAATAAAGATTTGAAAAAAAGAAAATTCAAAAGCTAGAACGAAGATCAAAGTTAAGAATTTCTGTTCATAGGAGATGAATCTGCTCGGGATAGTTTTTCTTTTTGGAAGGTATATATTTCTGTCAAGATCATCCATTCAAAGATAACCATGAGGGACAAATACTCAAACCAGTACTCAATGGACAGAGAAAATAATATGAGTATGATTATACACATAGACTCTGGAGACAGAAGATGACGTTTTCGGTACAAAAAACCTATGTAAAGGAGTAGGAATAGAAAAACGCCTATGAGTCCATATTCGGTTAAGAGTTGGAGATAAAAGCTGAAGGGTTGGTTGGCAGTTCCGTCTGTGTACATAAAAGTGACGACTCGGGGATTCCAAAGGCTGAAGGGACCTTTGGAGAAATCCTCAGACTTATACGAGAGGTGTTGGGGATACCACCCTACATATTCTCCACCCATAACAAAAGCGGCTCGGGAAGAATAGTTTGCGGCACCGGCACCTAGGAATAGGGTTTTCGGGTCTTCAAAGCTGTATGAAAAGCCTTGAAGATAGGCTATGGCCTTTCGGGGTAAGGTCTCTGGATTGGAAAAGAATCGGAATTTCCAGAGTATGTTACGGGTATATAAGACATTATCCCAACTTAGAAAGGCTGCCAAAAATATTACAGATGCCAATATCAGGAATCTTTTCGTGAGACTTAGAATTTTTCCAGATCCTCGATGTAATAGGATAAAATAAGCACAAAAAGTGATAATCCACATAAGAACTGAGGTCATAGAACCCGTGGATAGCATGACAAATAAAGCCAAAAATGCGTGTATATATTTTTGTCTACGCAGAAAGAAAAACGAGTATATACCCATGACCAAGGAGTTGTCGGTGGAGAAGGTAAAAATAGCCTTCACATTGTCTCCCTCAGCCCCTGTAAATTGTATCCCTCCATTTCCTATGATTTGTACTGTGGAGATAATGAGTAGGAGATAAAAATACCAGATCAAACTCCGTTCGGCTACCTCTATCCCATAACGTCGTAAGCCACCCCATATCTGTACATGAGCCAATAAACATAAGAGCCAGGTAAAAAGAACCATGGCTAATCCGATCAGATAATAGGGTATTTGATGATATAGATAATAGGCAAAGGAACCCATCGTCAAGACCATCATGCCCACATAATACCAAGCGATCTTATTCATCCGAAAATGAAGTATCCGTCCCAGACCCAATGTGAAAATAATTAATAGTCCCAGGGCCTTAAGGGGTACAGACCCATTGGGTAGGGTTATCAAAACTAATAACGAAATGAAGTCCAGGTGATTTCTCTTAATGTGAAGAAAAAGGTTTTTATTTAGCGAAACTTTCCCCACAGCTGAATGTTTTGAAGAACATATTTCTTATATATATGAAACCATTAAAAAATCTTTCTTAGTAAAAATAACCTCCACAGGATCCGTTTCATGAACAGTTTTATTCTTCCGCTCCATGGATTCTTAAGATGGATTGTCTTAGGCTTGGCTTTTTGGGTGTTTATTTCTTTTTATCATGCCATATATGCGGCTAAGCCTTATACCCAAACTTATGATAGATTGGCGAAGTTTTATCTATCCTTCTTGCATATTCAACTCTTATTGGGTTTGTTTTTATATTTCTATGCCAGTCCGTGGATTGATTTTCACATGAAAAATACGGAATTTTCTCTTTGGATGAAGGATCCTGAAATAAGGTATAAGATGTTGGAGCATCCCGTGACCATGTTTTTGGGTATTTTGCTTTCCCAGGTGGGACGTATTTGGGGACGTAGATTGGGTATCAATACGAGACGGTTCAAGATAGAGGTTCTTTTTTACACCCTGGGTTTGATCTTGATAATTTCTCGAATCCCTTGGGGATAAGTGAAGGAGTGGCTGCTGCAAGGGACTGTGCTTGCACTGTGATTATTCCCTGTTATAATGCGGGTATCAGGTTGGCTCGAGCTGTTTCTTCGGTTCGTGAGCAGACTTATCCTTTCGTTTCTCTTTTGGTGATAGATGATGCTTCGGAGGATCCCATAACACGGGATTATCTAAAAACCCTTCCCTCCCATGAAAAACTATGTCTTTCCCAAAATAGAGGTCCTTCTGTGGCCAGAAATCAAGGAATACAGCAAATAAAAACCCCTTTTCTTGCCTTGTTAGATGCAGATGACGAGTATGAACCTGATTATTTGACCCAAACCTTAAAAGAACTTCTCAGGTCCCCAAAGATAGGGGCTGCGGGCAGCTATCTTCTGTTCTACAAGGAAGGAGAAACAAAAGCTTCTAGACGATGGAAACCCCGAGGTGGAGACCTCCATGACTTTTTTTTCCTTACCCAAAGTGCAGGATGTCTTAGTATCAGACGGGAGCTATGGGAAAAATTAGGAGGACATGATGAAAGCATGAAAACGGGTATGGAGGATTGGGAATTTTTTATCAGACTCACTCAAGCAGGTTATCATATAGCTGTGAGTCCCAAGTATTTATATAAAAGATACCTTTATCCCGATTCTCTCATGGCACGTTGTCTTTCCCAATATCAGAAACAAAGCCTGAACTATCTTTTTCAAAAGCATCAAAATTTATATATGGAAACCCCTCCTCTCCGCCCCCTATTATCTCTTTTTAGAGAGATATTAAAAAATCCTAAACTCTTATTTCGTCTTCCTCCCATGCTTCGGATGGTACATAAGGAGGTCTATCAACGGACCCACCCCCAGCTTTATTTTCTGTTGAAATTGTTTTTCAGGATCTTGAGATCAACATAGCTGTTGGGGGTTTAGATTTTCAGGAGTTTTTTCTCTTTTTCTTCGGCTAGGGTATCTATTTGTTGGATATACGAATCGGTTAATTCTTGGACCTTTCCCGTGAATTGTTTGGCTTCATCATCGGTTAGTATTTTTTCTTTCTGTGCTTTTTTGATTTCCTCATTGATTTCTTTTCGGACATTTCGTACGGCTATTTTACCATTCTCTGAATCTTTTTTCACCCGTTTGACCATCTCTTTTCTTCGTTCTTCAGACAAAGAAGGAAAACGAACAAGAATAGTTTCTCCATCATCTTGGGCATGAAGACCCAACTCACTTTTATGAAGTGCCTGTTTGATTTCTTTAATAAGGGATTTATCAAAAGGTTTGATAACTAGGGTTGTGGCATCTTGGGTTTGGATGGAGGAGACTTGGTGTAGGGGACTCAGCGATTCGTAGTATAAAATCTTCACATCCAGCAACATATCGGGATGTACCCTCCCGGTTTGGATCCGAGAAATTTCACGTTCCACACGTTCTACCGCCTTTTTCATCAAGGAACGGGATTTTTGATCTATTTCTTCTAAGGTAGGTTTCATATTTTTTTATAGATTAGAGATCTGGGAATTAAAGATTAGCTAACGAGGGTTCCCACGGTATGACCTTTTGTAATGTTTAGGATATTATTTGATTTTTTCAAATCAAAAACCACAATTGGGAGATGATTTTCGTGACAAAGGGTAAAAGCGGTTTTGTCCATGATTTGCAGGTTCTTTTTATAGGCATCCTGAAAAGAAATCTTCTCATATCGGGTAGCTTTAGGATTTTGCATAGGGTCTTCAGAATAAATTCCATCTACCTGGGTCCCTTTTAATACAACTTCTGCCTCTATTTCTACAGCACGTAGACTGGCAGTAGAATCCGTTGTGAAATAAGGGCTCCCCAGACCAGCAGAAAAGATAATTACCCGACCCTTTTCAATATGTCTAATCGCACGTCTACGAATAAAAGGTTCGCAGACCTGATCAATCCTGATCCCCGACATTATCCGTGTATAGACATTCAAATTCTCTAAAGCTGATTGCAGAGCCATCGCATTGATTATGGTCGCCAGCATACCCATGTGATCTCCCTGAACCCTATCTATATTTAGGGAAGAAGACATGGTTCCCCGAAAGATATTTCCACCCCCAATCACGACAGCTATTTCTATGCCGGTCTCATGGGCTTTTTGTATTTCTTGGGCATAATGTTGTAGGTGGTGAAGATCAATAGATTCTTTTGTTGTTCCGAGGGCTTCTCCACTTAGTTTTAGAAGAATACGTTTGTAACGTACTTCCAATTCGCCCCGGTTTATTTGTTTACGGGCAGCTTTCCATTTTTCGTTTGGACTCATATATACATATATTATATCATCAATTTGGACCTATGTTTATAAAGGTCTTTGTAAAAGGATTCAAAGAAACAGAAAGATACGTATTTTTCGGACCTAGAAACCTGTATTGGATTTTGATTATTTACTTTTTTTCATGCCGAGCAAGTTTTCTGTTGTACTCTTAAACTACAATGGAGCGAATAGGTTGTCCACCTTCCTACCTATTCTCATAGAGCATACACCTTTGTCTAATATCTATCTTATAGATAATGCTTCTACCGATGATAGTCTATCATGTGTTCACCAATATCTCATCCCTTCCCATTGTATTCCCTTGCAGTTCAACAAAGGATACGCAGCGGGATACAATAGGGGACTCGATCATATTCCCCCCACAGATTATTATATTCTCTTAAATACGGATGTAGAGGTCACAGCAGGGTGGTGGCAAGATTTGATCTCATATATGCAAGCGAACCCCCAAGTGGGGGCTTGTCAACCCAAGTTGAAAAACTTTAGAAAAAGAACCCATTTTGACTATGCAGGGGCAGCGGGTGGAAAAATATTCCGCCTCGGCTATCCATATTGTAGGGGACGCTTTTTTGGAAGTACAGAAGAAGATAAGGGACAATATGATCAAGGGGTAGAAATTTCTTGGGCATCAGGTGCTTGCCTTTGTCTCCGCAGGGATGCTTTTGAAGAAATAGGAGGTTTTGATGAATCTTTTTTCATGTATGTGGAAGAAATAGACCTCTGTTGGCGACTTAAAAATAAGGGCTATGCCATCCGAAGCTATCCACAGGTAACCGTCTACCATGATGGAGAGATCTCATCCCCCTTGATACACCCCAGAGGATATTATGTCCTGCGAAACAATTATCTCCTGATGTTCAAACATTTTTCAACTTCCCAAAAGCTATGGATCCTTCCCTTAAGATGGATCATAGATTGGGCTATGGCTTTTGGATATCTCTTTCTAGGGCATCTAAGACCCATGAAATCTTATTTAAAAGTATGTCTATATTGTATGAGGAAGAGTTTTTCTATCCATAAACCAGATCCAAGATACTGAGTGGGATGACTTCCCAACAGGATTTCTGAGCAGGTTCAGGATGAACCCCCTATTAATTCTTCTATTTCTTCGACTTGTAGGGGAACCGATTTTGTCAGATTTTCTATTCCTCCCTTACGTAGGACCACATCATCTTCTAAGCGTATACCTAAACCCTCTTCAGGAATATAAATACCTGGCTCTACCGTTAAGACCATGTTTTCGGATAGGGGTACCGACATATTAGCTAAATCATGGACATCCAAGCCCAGATGATGAGAGGTTCCGTGCATGAAATACCGTTTATAGGCTGGATGTTGGGGAGATGAATTTTGAATATCCTTTTGGGATAAGAGATTTAGTTTCAAGAGTTCTTCCTCCATGCATTTGCCTATTTTTTTTTCATAGTCCGAGAGGAGAACACCTATCTTGAGTTGGGTTTTGGCATATTCCATCACCCTCAAAACCGACTCATATACCTCCCTTTGTCGGGAAGAAAAAGAACCCCCTATTGGAACAGAACGACTCAAATCTGCCTGATAAGAACCATAAGAAGCACCTGCATCTATCAAAAGAACCTCCCCATCTTGACACACATCCGCATTAGACTGATAATGGAGAATGCACGCATTTGCCCCACTAGCTAAAATGGGACCATAAGCAAAACCATCTGTTCCTCTTCGGGTGAATTCATAAATGAGTTCGGCTTCCAATTCGTATTCCTTGACCCCAGGTTTCAGGTTCTTTAATAATCTTAAAAAACCATCTCGGGTCACATGACAGGCTTGTTGAATACGTTCAATCTCCTCCTCTGATTTGACCATTCGGAGACGGGAGAGAAGGGGACATAAGCGTTCATAATGGTGAAGAGGGTATTGCTGCTGAGACCACTTGATAAATCTATCCTCTCGGCTTTGGACAGGAGAATTTCTCCGATAATGCTCATCCTGATTGAGATAAACATGTTCGGCTTGATGCATGAGTCGTTTGAAGAAATCAGAAAACTCGGAAAGGTATTGCACCCTTTGGATACCTGATCGCTTAGCCGCTTCTTCGGGCGAAAGCTTATCCCCCTCCCACATGCTGAGACTTGGATTAGACTCAGTGATAAAGAGTATCTCCTGATCTCTCGGATGAGATGCCTCAGGAAAGAGAATCAATATACTATCTTCTTGATTTATCCCCGTCAGGTAAAAAAAATTACTGTCTTGTCGGTAGGGGCGAATACCGTCTCCACTGGTCGGAGATATGTCGCTGGAATTGAGTACAAGCAGACTTCCTGGTTTGAGTTCCGAAACGAGTCTCTTTCGGTTTCTCTCAAAAAGACTGGGTGTTAAGGGTGGGAGGCGGTTCAACACAATTCTTTTATGATGTCTTCCTCCTGAATATTTTCCGCGGTAGCCTTGAAGTTTTTCACAATTCTGTGCCGTAGGACAGCCACGGCTACAGCTCGCGCATCCTCAATATCAGGCGAAGTCCTTCCTTCCCACAGTGCGTGGCATTTTGCCCCCATGATCAGACTTTGTGAAGCCCTGGGACCCGCACCCCATTGAATATAATCCTCCGTTATCTTTTTTCTAAGCGAAGAACCCGGCCGGGTCGCATGAACCAAACGGACCGCATATTCCAAAACATGATCTGTTACGGGTACCCTTCTAATAAGATCTTGAAAAAAACTAATCTCTTCTTTGCTCAACACGACTTGGACCTGAACATGCCTATCTGAGGTAGTGTTTTTAATAACCTGTATTTCCTCATCTAAAGACGGATAATCTAAACGTATAAGCATCATAAATCTATCTAATTGGGCTTCGGGTAGGGGATAGGTACCTTCTTGTTCTATGGGATTTTGGGTCGCCAGCACGAAAAAGGGTAGGGGTAGGGGATGTCGTTTCCCACCCAGAGTAACCTGTTTTTCCTGCATGGCTTCCAAGAGAGCAGCCTGTGTTTTAGGAGGTGTCCGATTGATCTCATCGGCTAAGACAACATTGGAAAAAATAGGACCCAGGGAAAAACGAAGCTGACGATCCTTATCTAAGGTCTCCGAACCCAAAATGTCTGAGGGCATCAAATCTGGGGTGAACTGAATACGACTGAAAGAAAGATCCAAGGCTTCCGAGAGGGTTTGAATTAACAAGGTCTTTGCCAAACCCGGTACGCCCACCAAAAGGGTATGACCCCTACAAAATAAAGAAACCAGAAGAAAACGAAGGGTCTCTTCTTGACCCACCACCACCTTAGCAATCTCTTTTTTGAGTCGAGAAAAGCAATCCCTAAAAGCCTGTACACCCTCTTCATCCCCCTTGGGAAGGGTCTTTTTTTCTTTCTCCTCTTGGGAAGGAAATATGTGATCCTCTGACATCTTTTATATATGAAAATTAATTTTTATCCTCCCCTGAATCTAAGGGACACGAATCATAATCTGTTGAAATATAAACATATACCTCTTCTCTAACTTGTTGAAGCCATTCTTCAAGAAATTTCTTTCGCTTATTTTTCAAGACAATATTATGAAATCTATTATAATCCAGGCTCAAACTAGCCGCATGGGCAGGAATTTTATCTTTATAATACAAGATTCGGAGAGCCTGCCGACCATCTCCCCGTGTGTATCCGAGAGGAGGGGTAATCGTACCTACTTCCAAGGTATCCAGTGTGAAAAAAAGGAGGGGAGGTATTTCTTCTACTGAAACATATTCTCGTCCTTCCTTGTTATCTCGGAAAAAGCCACCATTGTAGGCAGTTCGTTCATCTTCCGAGTGGGTTTGGGCAGCTTCTTGAAAGCTAATCTTTTCTGCCAAAATATCCCTTCTTAACTTTTCTAAAAAAACCTCAGCATCTTGGATATCTTTCTCTTCAGGTTCCGGAATGAGTAGGATATGCTGGGTATTGAACTGATTTCCTCTTTGCTCTATGAGTCGGATGATATGATAGCCGAAAGCGGTTTGGGTGGGCAAAGAGATTTCGCCTACTTTGAGTCGGAGTGCTGCGGATTCATATTCGGGTGCGGTTTGTCCTCTTTGGACAAAACCTAAAATACCTTGATTGTGAATGGCTGAAGGATCCATAGAATGAGCCTGTGCAATTTTTCCAAAATCCTCCCCACTCAGAATTTGGCTTCTAAAATCTAAAAGCCTCCGTACAACTTTTTCTTTCTGTCTTTTACTGGGTTGGGGAAATCGGACAATTTGGGCTACCGAGACCTCGGTAGAGTAGTAGGGTCTTTCAGATTCGCTCATCTCTTCAAAAAAATCCTTAACCTCCCGAGGTGTTACCTTGATACCCTCTGCCACCTTCTGGGACATGGTCTTCATGATCAATTGATCCCTTACCTCCTCCCGTATCTCTTCCTTGAAAAGGTGAAGAGGCTTGCCATATATCTCCTCTATCTTTTTCTTAGACCCCACCTGATGAATAACAAATTCCATTCGCCGATTCAGATCCGTCTCTACCTCTTCTTCAGACACCGTAACCGAATCCAGGCTTGCTTTGGCTAAGAGCAGATAATTTGAGAAGAGGCTCCTAAACACATCGCATTCATCAACTAACATGCCTGCCGCCTGAATCTCCGCATACTCCCGTTTTATATCCGACTCGAGAATAATATGATGTCCTACACGAGCCGAAATCTGATCCACCAACATGGTCTTTTCCTGAGCCTGAATCTGAAAGAATAAAAAATTCTGCATCTGAGACAGACATAGAATAAAAAGGTAATATCTCTTCTGCATACTCAATTATGTGATTCCAAGAAGAGTTCAATTTCCTTTTTTTTCTCCATATCACGCCAAATCTCCTCCCTCCTAGCTTCCAGATAAATCTGTCTCTTTTTACCCTCTATTTCTTTGGTAATCTTCTCTTGAACCCAATATAAAGGGGGTAAGCGACCTGCCTCCAGCCGTTCAAAGATATATAGAAAGTGAAAGTTATTCTTATCCTCAAACTCTAAAAATTTGCCCTTCTTCTCTTTCCACGAATCCACAGAAACATGTGAAGGAAGAAGACGAACAACATCATGTACAAACCTTGGCAAACCAGGTTTTAAACATTCAGATGTTAGGCATGCGTGACAAATAATCTCCTTCTGTGCACAATATTCTGAGAAATCGCGTCTTGATCCCTCTTTATTCCAGTCTGCCGGGGATAGCTTTCGCATCCATCTTCTAATCCTATTCCGCTCCTTGGAATCCCTAGGAACCCTTAAATATACCAACTCAACCATATCTTGTTTTGTCACCAAATCTGTTTTATTTTCTTGATAATAATCTGAGATCTCCTTCTGGGTGATGCTTACCTGAAAATCATTCAAAAGGTCTTTTTCTAATTCGTAAATCCAAAGCATTTCTGCGTGTTCTTTGGCCTTTTGTACGATCTCTGCTCTTCGGGACTTATCCAAAATCTTTTCCGCATGACTACTTAAAACCTGTCTCCTAGCCCATCTCAATGCATATAAACGAAGTACCTCAGAAGCATCCGAAGAAGAACCTGAACCCTCTTTTTCAAGAAAAGGAAATCGTTCCTGAACCTCCGAAAAAAGAAGATGCTCGTCACCAACCCTAGCGATCTTCTCCGAACTATCTACCCCAGAAAAAAATGATTTCCTCAACTCACAACCCCATCCCAGCCAAGCACAAAAAACAAAAATATACAAGCACCGTAATCCCATAGCACTTAGTTATCTAAAAGGATATGAAGAACCCCAGAAAACACTCAATCCAGATTCCCCTCTGTATCCTGTGTTTCCCGTACATAAGCTTCTATACCGCCTTTTAAATTGTAAAGGAAGCGCTTTTCAAATCCCCTATCCAAGAGAAACCTTATAGCCACCGCACTCCGCTTGCCTGAACGACAATGAAAAACCAAGGTTTTATCACGAGGTAAATTATCTATATGAGAAGATATAACAGATAAAGGAACCAAACGACCACCTATATTGGAAATAACATATTCCTGTTTCTCACGTACATCCAATAATATAAAATCCCTACCCTCCCGCTGCCAACTAATAAAAGTCCTAACATCTATCTCATTCATAATCCCTACGAGTAGAAAAACACTAAACACACATAAAAAAAATTATACTCCCCATGCTAATAAAATCATCTGCCATTAACAAGTTTTTATAAATAGGACCCGAAAAGAAAACCTGAGAATCCTTGGAAAATAAAATCTTTATTTCTTCAAATAATGTGGGAAAATGTGGGAAATTAGAAATAAAAAGAACCCGTGATCCTACGAATGGGATTCGAAAAACCATCTAATCGTACACCCATGTTCTCATATAAAACCCATACAGAAAGGAGCACCCGAGCTATCCGACTTTGAACCCGAACCACGAAGACTAAAAAGAAATTTCTTCAGAGGCATTCAATACACCCACCTAGATTCCCTAAATCGTATCTTAATACCACAAACTATGATAAAATATGCCCAACTAGAAAAGAGGTAATGATGATTGGACTGGGAAATGATTTGGAAATATGGTCTAATAAACTCTACGAAGAAGTAATGCTCAGAGATCCCTTAGAATACTTCCTTTTGGCTAAACAATGGTTAGATGTATGAAAAAAATAAGACATATCAACACATACCCGTTCTTTGTCAAGAAGCCGTCTCCGGCCTCTCCATAAAATCCGAGGGAACCTATGTGGATGCCACCCATGGTGGGGGAGGACATGCACAGAAAATTATGTCCGAGCTCGGACATAAAGGAAGTCTATATGCCATGGATAAAGACCCACACGCTTCGGAAAAGAAATCTAAAACTACAACCCTAGACTCCAAAAATTCTCCCAAATTTGTGTACATAAAAGAAAACTTCATAAATCTCAAAAACAGCCTTTTTCTACACAAAATTCATAAAATAGATGGCTTATTGGCAGACCTAGGCATGAGTTCCTTGCAAATAGATAACCCCGAACGTGGATTCTCTTTCCGATTCGCAGGCCCCCTAGATATGCGAATGGATACACAACAATCTTTGACTGCGGAAGAGGTAATTAATAAATATTCCTTTCCAGCCCTAAGACATATCTTTTCCACCTACGGAGAACTAAGACAAGCTCCCAAAATAGCCCGAATCATATTAGAAGCCCGAGAAAAAAATACCATCTCAAATACGGAGCAACTTAAAAATATCCTCAGACCCCTATATAAGCAAAAAAACATGAACTCATTCCGGGCACAGTTTTTCAAAGCCATAAGAATAGAGGTTAATGGCGAGATGAAAGCCTTGGAAAAACTGCTCAACGATAGTCAAGAACTCATTAAAAAAGATGGGAGAATAGTCGTGATAAGCTATCACTCATTGGAAGATAGACGGGTCAAACAATTTCTCAAAAACGGACAATTTGCACGAGAACCCCTACGTGATCCATATGGAAATCTAAACGTCCCCTTCCAACCCTTACATAATAAACCCATCAAACCCTCCCCACAAGAAATAATTAAAAACCCACGTGCCAGAAGCGCTAAGATGAGGGTAGGCGTTAAGTTATAAAACAAAATCGCATGAGAGAAAATCTGTTCAGAGAAGAACCCCAAAAAGAACCCGAAAGATCAGGACTCATGAAAGTCTTTCAGGAGCTAGGTACCCCACTAGAGGCCTTCCCGACAAGATATCTCTTCAAAGCTATCTTTACCGTAATCATCGGAATCTTATATATAGGAAATAAACACCACGTTAATAAACTAATCCGAGAAGTAGAACGAACCCGAACAGAAGTAGAAGACCTCCGTGCCGAATACATGCACACGAGAATGCACTATTCCAGACTGAAATCCCGAAAAAGTATCCTGAAAAGAGCCCGAGCCATAGGACTCATAGAGCCTGAAGTACCCCCCCTGATTATCCCAGATAATACAGAACAAGAACAACCATGAATATTAAAAAACATATAGTGCTTCGGGTGGGGTTTGTGGTCGGCCTGGGCATGATATCTAGTTTATGTACTCTGTACCGTCTCCTTTATATCCAGTTTGAAGAGGGTGAAAAGTGGAAACATCTAGCTACCCGCTCCACACAACGAACCATTAATATAGGTGCCACAAGAGGAGATATTCTAGCCCAAGACGAACAAATCCTAGCCACCTCACTCCCACATTATCAAATCGTCATGGACCCCTCTATACCTGCCCCTAACTTCTTGAAAGAAAATATAAACCCGTTTACACAAAAATTGTCACGATATTTCTCAGCCCGAAGTCCAGAATTCTATAAAAAACAAATATGGGAAGCACGAAAGGAGCATAAAAAATATCTGATCCTTCGTAAAAAATCAATAACACATCAGCAAAAAAAAGATATTAGTAGGTGGAATTTCGTCAAAGAAGGAAGATTGAAAAGCGGGATCTTCTTTGAAAAAATGGAAAAACGATTTCTACCCCATCGCTTCATGGCGTACCGAACCATAGGACACGTGGATTGGAAGCATCAAGGGGTTGTAGGAATAGAAAATAGCTTCAACCAAGAACTCTCAGGCATGTCAACAAAAATGTTCGCAGAACCAAGTAACGGAACTTGGTACCCCGTCCAACAAGAATCCAAGATAATACACAAAAAAGGAAATGATGTGATCACAACCCTTGATGTGGGAATACAAGAAATTGTAGAAGAAGAACTCCTGAATGCCTTGATGAAACATCGGGCAACAAGAGGAATAGCCATCGTCATGGAGGTGCAAACCGGAAAAATACGAGCCATAGCTAACCTATCTCAAGACCCATCAGGAAAATATGCTGAACGATATAATTATGCGGTAGGAGAAGAAGGGTCCGTAGAACCTGGGTCTACATTCAAAACCATCTCCATGCTAACACTACTTGAAAAAACAGATGTTGCCCTTTCCGATACCGTTAATACAGGAGTCGGAGAATGGACATTCTATACCGAAACCATGAGAGACGCACGAAAAGGTGGATTCGGAGTCATCACGGTACAAGAAGTCTTTGAGCATTCATCAAACATCGGAATGGCTAAGTTAATCACACACTATTTCAGGGACCGACCCCAAGAATTTACGGACTATCTAAAATACCTAAGGGTAAATGAAATACTTGATTTTCAAATCCGAGGTGAAGCAAAACCATCTCTCATAGAGCCACAAGATAGCTTGTGGTCAGGAACATCCCTACCATGGTTGGCACATGGATATGAGGTCAAAACCACACCCTTACAACTCCTAAACTTCTATAATGCCATTGCGAATGAGGGTAAAATGATGAAACCCTATCTGGTCCAGGAAATACGAAATAAAGAAAAGAGAAGAACTAAAATCTTCCAACCTCAGGTTTTAATTCCAAAGATAGCTTCTCAAGAGACCTTGAAACAAATCCAAAAACTCTTGGAAGGGGTTGTCAAAAGAGGAACGGCAAGACCCATACAAGGAAGTTCATACGGAATTGCCGGCAAAACAGGAACGGCTAAAAAATATGAAAGTGGCAAGTATGTGGACCAATACTATACCTCATTTCTAGGATATTTCCCGATACATAAACCCAAATACACTGCGGCAATCATCGTGGATGAACCCAAAGGAGAACTCATACACGGAGGAGATGTCGCCGCACCTGTCTTTCGTAAAATCGCTGATAGAATATTTTTACTAGACCCCGAACTCCATCAAAACTTCCTAACAGAAAAAAAAGCCATAGAACCTGAAGAAGACAAAATATATCCCGTGATCAAAGCTGGCAATATTCAACCAATTCTCAAAATCTCTTA
>JAPOQI010000055.1 GCA_026710765.1 Cytophagales bacterium
GACGCACACCTCGTGCTATTTGCTCTGCACGCAGAACCTTGCCTGTGGGGTCTATGATCTTCACATGCGTCTCCTCTGGGGTTTGGATCTCCAAATAATCAGATGCGGGATTGGGTTTGACGGAGATGGCTTGTTCCAAACGGACCGAAGAACCAAATGTACGAGAACCCCCACCCACACCGATTTGCCTCTTGAGGGCTGCTATTTCGTCTACCAATGCCTTCAGGTCTGCCTTCTTGGCATATCTCAGGTCCAGTGCGTCCAGGTCTGTGCTGGTATCAGTCCCACCATCAGAAGGGCTCAGATCCGTAGTGCCAGAGGTAGTAGGCGTGAAAGAAGCCGTACTGGTGGCTATAGGTGTAGCCGTATGATCTGTCCAATCAAAATTCACCGTGAGCGGAGCCGCAGAGGCACCATACCAAGAAAGAGGTACCACAAACTTCATCTCCGTACCCTCTGAATTTACCCAACCCGAACCCCCGGTGAGGTGCGAAACCGAACCCAAGCGAATCACGTTGTAGGTCGTCGGGTTGGTGTTAAATCCCGTACCCGTGACTGTGATTACCGACAAAGGCGGGGCTTTCTTGGGCGTGAAATCCGTGATGCTGAGAGTCGCCTGTCCGTGCAAGGGACTTATCCCCAGTAGGGGAAACAATACTCTCAGCATGTATGTCTTGTACATGCCACCCAAGATAGACATCTTTATCCAAGATCTCTCATCCTACACAGGGAAAACCCCAAGCGGATGTGGTTATGCACGCACAACATACTTGATCATCCTGTACCAGATACAGCTATCCTATGTGTTTCTTAGTTGATCTATTGGCTAAGGTTCAGCCATAGCACGGACAAGAACGTACCCATCAGTATATTGCATCACTTATGGGTACAGCTGTGAAGATTCTGATGCTTCCCATGATTCAATGCTCAGCGCATATCAACTCCCCTACCAACCCTCTTATTATTTTAGAGTTGTGATGAATTCAGATTGACTTTATTAAGGATTTTTTTTATTCTTATTATAAGACAAGTTCTCTTGGCATATAGGTTCGTATTTAAAAGAAAGTTTCATGGCTACACAAAATATTAAAGAGCAGGTTGAGGAAGAATTGCAGAAGCTTCCTCCTTGGCTGCGGACAGCTTATCGGATGCTGTATAATTCTCCTAACAATGAACTTACAGCGAAGCAGGAGAATACCTTGGTGGATGAATGTTTGAATGGCACTGCTAACCCTATTTCTACTCTGCAAGGATCATCAACTAAGTCGAAAGAGATTGGGAAAAAGATTGTTATAAAAGGGATTGGGGATATTAAAAACATCAACCTCCTGACTAAGGAAGGTCTGAGTTTTGAACGTGGATTGAACATCATATACGGAGCTAATGGGTCTGGCAAAACAGGCTACACACGTATTCTAAACAGTGCGTGTGGCAATAAGTTTGGAGATTGGAGGCTAATAGGCAATATAGACAAGGATCCGAAAGATGAAGATCCTAAGGAGTTCACTATCACTTGCGAAATAGAAGGAAAGGAAGGCGATTTATGCTATAAAGAAGAAGGAAAGAAGGAGGGCAAGTTCCGCTATAAAGAAGAAAAAAAGGTAATAATTGATAAAGAAAAAGAATTAAAGAACGTAAATATCTTTGATAAAAAAGTGGCTCAACAGTACATGAAAATGCCCAAGGGATTGAAATATGTACCTAGACTCATATTTCTTTTCGAGCCGTTAGTGAAGGTTTACAACGATGTAAAGAAACGAATAGAAGACAAGAGAGATAAACATCTCTCCAAGCTTAAAGCCAAGAAAAATAAACATCTCTCCGAGCTTAAATCCAAGCCTAATGACATAGACATACAAGCCATATTTGAGTCCCTTTTCGAAACGACAGAGACCTTGAAAA
>JAPOQI010000074.1 GCA_026710765.1 Cytophagales bacterium
AAGATACATCTGCAAATACATCTTCCAAACGCATATTTACCAACTCAGATACCCGAAGGCCCGAACCATATAAAACCTCTATAATAGCTCGATCCCGATGTCCAGAGGGCGTAGAAAGATCTATGTGATTCAAAAGTAGGTCTATCTCCTCATAATCTAAAACATCTGGCAAGGGTCTAGATAAACGTGGAACCTCTATCCAAGCAGAGGGATCATCTTTACGTAAACCCTCCTCCACCAAATAACGAAAAAATGATCTGATACCCGATATAATTCGGGCCTGTGAATAAGAAGCCAATTCATCTGTATGAATCTTTTCTAAAAAATCAAGAAGGACTTGTTTTTCCATTTCTATCGGATTACCATGTCCTTGTTCTTCCAAAAATGATTGAAGTTTTTTCACATCTGATAGATAAGCCTCCACGGTTTGTGGAGAAAGATTTCGTTCCAATTTCATATAATCTCTATACGAACTCATCAAAGATTTCCAAGAATTGTTTGCTCCCAACATGAATATTTATATCGTAAATGGACCCAATCTCAACCTCTTAGGGAAGAGAGAAAAGACATGGTATGGAAACAAAAGTTTTTCCTCCTTTCTCCAAGAACTCCAAAATACCTATACTCAGGCCAAGATAAATTATTTTCAGTCCAATTCGGAAGGAGATCTCATTAATCATCTCCACCAAATCGGTTTCTCTGCCCACGGTATTATCCTAAACGCAGGAGGATATACGCATAGCTCCATCGCACTATCTGATGCCATACGTGCCATTAGTGCAGACGTCATAGAGGTCCATATCTCAAATATATACAAACGAGAAAGCTATCGCCAACATAGCTACCTCTCAGCACACGTACTAGGAACCATCACCGGATTAGGACTCGAAGTATATCGCCTCGCCTTAGAATACTTCCTCTCCATACCCCGCCCATGAACCCAACGTCCTTCCAAGTAGGACCAGGGCCCCTGAACCCACATCTGATAGAATATATAGAAGATGCCTACCCAAAAAATATTCTCTCGCTCTATCACCGAAGTCTACCCTTCAAACATTTCTTGGAAGATCATTTTTCTCTCTTCAAAGAAAAACTCCTGATTCCACAGGATTATCAAATAATCCTATGCTCCTCTGCCACAGAATGTTGGAATATTATCCCCAGAAGCTTTGCAAATCAACATCTCGTACACGTCTATAACGGAGGTCTAGGCAAAAAATGGTTCCAAAAAACCCAATCAGCACATCCCCACCCCATCAGTCAATACACCTTTCCAAGTGAAGAAGAATTCTCTCCAAAAGACATAGACCTCCCATGCAAACTCCTATGCTTGGTGCAAAATGAAACTGCCAATGGAACACAGCTTAGACCCCAATCTATTCTTCAAATCCGAAAGCATTTCCCAGATAGCCTAATAGCCCTAGATGCTAGCTCTTCCCTAGGTGGTATTCTTCTACCCTGGGAACAAGGTGATATTTGGTTTGCTTCGGTCCAAAAATGTCTGGGCTTACCTGCCGGACTTGCCCTCATGATCGTCTCACCCCGGGCCATAGAGCGAGCCTTGCAGATTAATGAAAGATCCCAATACAACTCCTTCCTCAACCTATTATCACATTTTCAAAAATATGAAACCCCCTATACCCCCAATATTCTCCTCATTTATCTACTGGGACGTATACTATCCCATCGTCCACCCATGGAAATCATCCACCAACAAACCTTGGAAAGATATCATGAGTGGATTCGCTTCTTCATCCAACACAAATGGACCTGTATGGTTCAGAATCCAAGAACACATAGTTATACCGTCTTAAGTATCTCGGCCCAAGCTAAATGGATAAAATCCCTCCATCAATACTCAGAAAAAATGGGGTATCTCCTAAGTCAAGGATATGGGGTGCATCAAAACAATTCTCTACGAATAGCAAATTTTCCAGAAATTCAAGAAAAACATATCATCGGATTGAAAAAAGAACTTGCGAATTTCTCCGAAAATAACCCGCTCCATTGATAATCAATTGTCTTGAAATACATCCACAAAGGTGCGTCTACGCTCCCACTTCACAGATTTCAATACCCGAGACTTAGGTCTAAAGGCTATCTCATAGCTCGTGAAACGACCAAAAGGGATCCAAGAACCCTGTAATTCCCAACAATGAATGTCCCGATAGAAATTCAGACTTGTGTAGGTAATCTTTTCCTCCCTAAAATCATATCCCGAACTAAAGCCTACTTTGGTTAAAGGGGTGAGCTGCACACGACCATTCAAGGTAATATTTTGTCTAATATCTGCACGAACCAAATCTTGACGTCGATAAACAAGATTGTAAATAAGATTCAGATCCAGTGGGGGCTGATTTGCCGGATTATTTGAATCCTGATTCGTGTTCCCACGACTATTTTTTATCCACTCCGTCAAACTCATGTTCACAGAACCTTGTAAACCCGTCAATTGACCTATTCCTCCTCCCTCCTTCCAAGACAATAAATCCACCCGTCTGTAAGGAACCCGTGCCAACCCATCCGAATGAAAACCAGGATTCTCCACATAAATAGGCTCCCACAAATATGGGTCCACAGACATATTCAGATTTAACTGAATACGTTGAAAAAGCGTGGTCCGAACAGATATAGAGACGGGATTTATTTGAAAACTATCTACCAAAAAATTATATCCCCCCTGAAAAGAAAAATTCTCTAACAAAGGAATCTTTCTAAGTGCTTTTGTTGTCTCTGCATCCCCCTCATCCATCAATTTCATCTCTAAACTATTCCTTAACTCTAAACTCAAAACCAACCTGTCCCCACGAGGAGGAGAACCCAACGCAAAACCCGAATATCTGGAACGATAAACAGGATTCCCCTGACCCGGAAGATTAAACTCCTGATAATAGCCATATTTCTCAGCCCCAAAATCAGGGGAGTAGCTAAGTCCAATCGTAGGAAATAAGACATGCCTAATGGCTTCTATTCCACCCTTTTGAATATGGGTCGTACCATAAATTTGTGTTGTTAAACTCTCCCCTATCCGATAAAAACCTGCCCGTGAAAAGGCATACACCGTATCTGCTTCCAAACGATGGGTCTCTGAATCCAAGTGATAGTCAAGAAACTTATCATACCAAAGTTCTTGATATCTAAAACTAGAGGTTGTGATAAAATATTTCAACAAAGTGATCGAGGTAGATACCGGCACAGTATGTTGAACCCCTCTTCTGGCATTCCTCAAAAGTAAAGGGAAATTTTCGGGACTTAAGGCATAAGTAGAAGGAATCTCTATGCCTGTCTCGGTCTGAATGGGGGGAGAGGATTGCATGGAAAGATTATTCAGTTGGTTCTGAAAAGAAGATGAATAAGAAAAACCAAACTTCTCAAAAACCTCATGACTAAGTGCAGGAAAACGTTGAAGGGGAGAAACCCGACGCATATTTAATGAAACATTCGGCAACACAAAATCTACAACCCTGGTCTGTATATTCTGCTTATGCTTGAAATTGATAGAAGTATTAAAAGGGGTCCCTATGAAAGACTTGGTATAACTAACATTGGAATTAAACTCTGAGCGAATACGAGAATTTTGCAAAGGATTAGAAGAAAATTCCGAAGTGGGTGAAGGAGGCTCATTAAATAAATTGTTTTGATTATAATTAAATGTACCCCCCGATAGGCCCGCCTGAAAGCGCTGCCCACCACGCGAGACCGGGATATGAGACCACTCTACCCAAAGATCATTCTGACGCTCCTCCTCCGTCTCTATCCGAGTGTTGATCCGCGTACTATTATAACGAATGTCTAAATTGCCATCAAAAAAATATCTACGCTTGTAACGACAAGCACCCGAAAACCCATAACTTCCCTTAGAATAAGCATCACCTAATAGGGTCAGATCCGCATACTCCCCAAGATCAAAATAATACCCCCCCCTCCGAAGAAAAAACCCACGTATCCGATCCTCCCCATAAGATGGATGAAGAATACCCGAATTCTTCTTGCCTGGCTGTGGAAACACACCAAAGAAAAAACCCACCGGAAGAGGAACCCTACCCAGATAAGCAAAAAAAGGACCCGTGATAATCTTCTTCGGCCCCAATAACTTAACCCGACTAGATTGTATATAATAATGAGGATCTGCCAAAGAACAGGTTGTGTACTTCGCATCCCGTATCATCAAAGTATCTGTCCCTACAACCCGAACACTATCCCCATGAATATAACCATCCCCCTCTGACATAACAATCCCCCTCACAAATACCTTATTAGATTTAAAATTATAACGTAATTGCTCTGCCAGATAAGACTGGTCTTTCTCCTTAAAAAATACCTTAGCAGCCTTCTGAGAAATCGTATCTTCCTCATATCTGGCCTCCATTTCATTTTTTTTCCAATCCAAATCAATCAGGTCTGATTTCAATTCCGTAGCCGCACCGTACTTAATATGGGCATCTTGATACAGATGTATCTTCTTAGCCCCAGGAATAAATACAATGGAATCTAAGGCCTTATAATCTACCTCAAAAAGAATATGCTGATTGAAAGGATAACGCTGACGCCAAGCTAAACTATCCGAAGAATCACCCCACCCACCCGAAATTTCAACACCTGAAGAATCCACACGCTGAGCTGAAAGACAAAAGCTCAGACCCAAAAAGACCCCCAAAAAAATAAAAAACAAAGAGGTATAACCCCTTATCATCCATCCGATCCCAACAGGATTCCCTCTACCGTCATATCCGGAAGAACATGTTGAAGACAAACTTTCACAACGCATTCTACAAGCTCGGCAGCATAAGGCATCCGCACAGGTATGTAATTCTCCGTATACCCGTACAGAAAATCCTCCCCCACAGACTCCCGAGGACGTTCTACCAATACATGACCATATAAACCCAAGTGCTGTTCATGAAAATATCGTCGTTTCTTCTCTGATAAATTATTCAGCCTACGGGCACGGCGGGTTCTTTCTTCCCAAGGAACCGAGTCTGACATGGAAACTGCCAAAGTATTATCTCGCTCTGAGTAGGGAAAAACGTGCAAAAAACTCAAAACTATCCGATCCAAAAAAATATAATGCT
>JAPOQI010000062.1 GCA_026710765.1 Cytophagales bacterium
ATACCCATTGGCATTCCGATTTGTGGCATAGAAATAATGCGTACCCGCACCCAGCTCAGCCGAGACCCGAGCCCCACCTGTCTCATCCCAGACTATCTGCGGTGGATCATAGAGTCCCGAACCGGGATCTGCGGCGTCTGCCAAGGCAGTCGCATCAAACTCATTAACAACCTCAAGGAATGCAAGATTATATTTAGCAAAGAAGACCCGCGTGCTTTGATTTACCCCCTCATGCACTACGAGTTCCACATTGGCTTCCCCCGCCTCGGGGGGACCCAAGCGGTGAATGGCAAATTCGGGTTTCGCAGGCAGGGTCCCGCTATTTCTCGCAGGCACAGCAATTTGGATTTCTCGAGTCGTTCCTGTTCCAGACCCATCCGCCGAATCATAAAGGGTCAGATAGATATAATAGACATCCCCAGGACTGGGTTGCCAATCACCTTTCGCAAACCTAGACTCCCCTGGATCTCTTCCATTCTCAAAGAAGTAGTCATATAAGAAGGTGTCAGTTGTTACCATGTAGCTAAAGCCTTTTGTACTTACGTCTTGATCTTCACGATCCACGAATAACCTCCCGATAATATTAGTATGATCTGCTGCTACATCGGTGACTCGATCAGTTCCGCTCAATCGGGCATTCTTAGAGAAGATCACCCGAAGAGATTTGCCCGCAGGAATTCTAGCTCCGACGACCTGAACTATAATCAAAACATCAGTACTCGTCCCAAGAGTAAGGTCCGGAGAAGACACACCGGCGTTGAATGTGTCTAGATATTCCTGATTTGTTTGTTGTGCGTTCAGCTGTGGGCTGAATAAAATAGCCAACGCAAAGAGGGCGTATATTTTTCTCATAGCCTGTGTTTTAGAATCTTCTTTCTTTTAAAATCAACCTTATACAGAAGCCCGCATGCAATCATACAAAAATATTTACAATTGTACTTCATAATCCTATGATTTTTTGTGATGTATAGGGTTTAATTTATTTGACTTCTCCTTTTGGTTCATTCACTGCCATAGTTCTTGAACTAGTTTAGCAAGATATTTATGGGAGAGGCAATTTATATTGTGTACTTCTACCTTCGGGCTTTGTCCTTTTGGGGCTTCAGGAATGAGGGCTTGGGTAAAGCCTAGCTTTTGTGCCTCCCCCAGACGTTTATCTATCCGTGCAATCGGACGCAATTCCCCACTCAACCCCAACTCTGCCACACAAAGTGTACCATGTGGGAGAGGTTTATCATATAAGGAAGAAAGTACAGACAGGCAAACGGGTAAATCCATAGCGGGGTCGGAAACCTTTAATCCCCCTGTTATGTTTAAAAAGACATCCTGGGTTCGGAGTGCAACGCCTACCTTTTTTTCCAACAAGGCAATCAACATATTCAATCGCTTCGCATCAAAACCCGTACTCACCCTTTGCACCGTACCATAGGTTGCCGGACTCACCAAAGCCTGTACCTCAACCAATAAAACACGATTTCCCTCCAACACAGCCCCTACACTTATTCCTGTGGGTGGGATTTCGGTAGGGGATGAGAACAAAAGAAAATTCGGATTCTTAACCTCTATCAAACCCTTTGTCTCCATCTGATAAATACCCAATTCATGTGTGGGACCGAACCTATTCTTGTGGACCCGCAATAACCTATACATTTGATCAGGATCCCCTTCAAATTGTAAAACCACATCCACCATATGTTCTAAAACCTTCGGACCTGCCAAGGCGCCCTCTTTATTAATGTGTCCGACCAGAAAAATAGGCACCGCATAAGATTTGGCATATTGCATAAGTTGAGCCGTACACTCCCTAATCTGGGTCAGACTCCCTGCAGAACCCAAAACATCTGCCATATACAAGGTTTGAATGGAGTCTATCACGAGTATTTCAGGAATCAATTTCCGAACGTGGGTCATAATTTTGTCCAGGGCAGTTTCAGCCAAGAGATAAGATTGAGCAGCTTTCACACCTAGTCGTTCTACCCGCAGTTTAATTTGTTCTGGACTTTCTTCTCCAGAGACGTAAAGAGATTTCCGATCTCCTGTCAGGAGCTGTAATAAAAGGGTTGACTTCCCCACACCAGGTTCCCCACCCAAAAGGATCAAAGAACCCGGTACAATGCCCCCTCCCAGGAGGAGATCCAACGCCTTTTGTCCACTACTCAATCGCTGCGTCTGAGTTTGGGAAATATCGGATAACAAGATGGGTACAGGATCCTTAACCCGAGTTAGGGAAGCGGGTCTGGACTTATTCTTCTGAACATCTACTACCTGCTCTACATAACTGTTCCATGCATTACACACCCCACACTTACCCACCCATTTGGGTGAATCTGCCCCACAATTTTGACAGAGATATACGACCTTAGATGAAGACACGAGTTAAAGAAAATTAAAAAAACTATTCAGTTTTTTTCTTAATCCTACTAAAGGATCCCTCTTGCTGAACCAAATTTTCTATTTCATCTGGCGCCTTGGGGAGGTCTCTGGACATATTCTCATATCCATCTGCGGTAATGAGAATATCATCCTCAATGCGAACCGCAATACCCCACCACTTTTCCTCACAAGGACTCTCAGTGGGAATATAAATTCCAGGTTCCACCGTCAGCACCATACCTGCTGCCATAAGATCGTCCCGACCATAAGGTCCCCGATCATGGGTTTCCAAGCCAATATGATGGGTTGCTCCGTGGGGAAAATAATTTCGCACTTGATCCTTTTTCTTTATGATATTCAGTTTCAGCAATTCTTCTGCTACTATTCCCATGCTGAGCCGAGTTATATCATGCACGGGTCGTCCGGGTCGGCAGATACGGATAGCTTCTTCTTGGGCTTTTAAAACCACTTCATAGATAAGTCTTTGGGCAGGGGAGAATTTTCCACCCAAGGGAAAGGTACGGGTAATATCTGCGGAATAGCCTCCATACGATGCGCCCACATCCATCAAAATCAGTTCCCCCGCACCTATATTAGACCTGTCATTCTTTTGATAATGCAAAATACACCCACTTTTTCCACTCGCGACAATGGGGTGATAACCCTCGGTATGTGCACCATAAGTCTTGTGAACCAACTCATGTATGCCCTCTATTTCCAATTCCGAAATGCCAACCCAAGCCGAACGCATTACCTCCTCGTGTGCGATACATGTGATACGTATGGCCTCCCGCAGCAACTTCAATTCCTCAACCGTTTTATGTCCCCGGAGCTGATCCATAATGTCCCGAAGCTTTGTGGTCTCCCTCTTAATGTCTGCAAATCCCAAGGTGATATTCTTTTTAAGATTCGTCAATAAGGTGTCCATAACGTGGTCTTCCACAGACTTAGGTAAGGGGTCCAGCAGCATGGTCTTGGCAGCCATCGGAGGAACCCAACTGCCTAAACGCTCAGCTGGCAAGGCATGTGCTATGCCCAAACTCTTCTCGACCTCCTCCGGACCCAAACGGGGTCCATCATATTTCTCCCTCCACTCATCCCTTGGTGGCGTAAACAGATATTCTTCTCCGTTTTGAAAAATAAAGAGAAAGACATAAGGTTCACGAATACCCGTGAAATAAAATAAATCAGCCTGAGGCTCATATGGATAATGCTGATCAGTAGAACGTTCCTTGAGAACAGAGGCTACGAAAAGAGCCACACTTTTTGGTGGCAATTGTTCCCTAAGGGCCTCCCTGCGTCCCGCATAGAATTCGGGAGATAAAACATCCTCACCCGAAAATTGTCCACACAAGCCCAACGGACAAAAGTACACCCAGAAAACCAAGAGATAAGAAAAACGTCTGTAAGAAGTATTCTGATTCATATTGCCCAAGTGCTGAACCCAAGATAACACAGATGATTAGAAAACTTAGTTTTTTAAACAAGTCTTATTAGTTTTGCAGGAGTACAATTTTGTTTTTCTGATTCCTATGGTCCAATGAATACTTCTTCTGTTCTTTTGATTTTTGCTTTGTCTTTTGCACATGCCGCAATTGCTCAGGTCAGCAAGGATTCATCCACAAGGTGCACACCTGAAACCCTACGTGCCAAGGTGATCAGGGTCACAGATGGGGACACCTTTCGTATAAATATTCTTTGCCATGATTCTCCTATTGTCCTGGCAAGAAATTTACGGATTCGTGTTTTAGGAATAGATTGTCCCGAAATAAAGAAAAGCAAATGTGGGTGGGGGAAGATCTTAGGAAATAGGGCGAAGGATCTAGTGGAGGAAAAGATATTAGGAAAAGAAATCAGGCTGAAAAATTGCGAAGGTGCAACGGATAGGTATTCCAGAGTTCTTTGTGATGTATTCGTGGGAGGCGAAAGTTTGGCAGAAATACTCTTGGCAGAGAATCTGGCATATCCCTATTATGGTAAAACGAGAAACCCTGGATTTTTTTGCAAAGAAGATAGATCCTGCTGCAAGAAAAAAGATGGGTCATATGAGAGTTGTTGTAAGAAAAAGAAGAAAAGATAAATAAACAGATTCAAAATTTGGTTTTAAAATAACTTTTCTTATCTTCGTGTCGTAGGGGTTGGATTTTTTAATCCGTGGTGGGATGTTTTGTATTCTTTGTAACTAATTTCATTTCTAAAAATATCATGAATGCTTCTTTTCTTTACTTGACTTTTCTTTTGTCTTTTTTTGCTCATGTCACATTTGCTTCGTCTACCCATGATCCACCGGAGGATGGGGATATACGTGCCAAGGTGATTGATGTCCACGAGGGGGACACGTTTGAGGTGAATATTCTCGGCCATGATGATTCTCCTTCCATTATCAGGGAGAATTTGACCATCCGTCTTAGGGGAGTGGATGCCTATGAGATATGGGGTAGGGGTCCCTTCAAAG
>JAPOQI010000078.1 GCA_026710765.1 Cytophagales bacterium
CCATCACGAAAGACTAATATACTAATAAATCTATTATAATTTCTTACCTTATGCCTTCCATGTCCATACTTGAAGACGTTCAAGGTCCCGTTCAGGAACATTTGAAGGCTTATCAAAAGCTCTTCAAAGAAAGTTTGAAAACTAAAATTAGAAAGCTAGACTGGATAATCCATTATCTCGTCCGACAAAAAGGTAAACAACTTCGTCCTCTTCTGGTCTTTCTTAGTGCGGGTCTTTGTGGAAAAATTAATCAACGTACATATAGGGGCGCTATTCTGGTCGAAACCCTGCATACAGCCACCCTTATACATGATGATGTCGTAGATTCTGCTTCAGAAAGAAGAGGAATTCTCAGTATTAACTATGTCTGGAAAAATAAAATCGCCGTCCTTGCCGGAGACTATCTCCTCTCACGAGGATTACTCTATGCCCTAGAATATGAAGACTATCACTTCCTCCAACTTCTTTCCAAAGCCGTCAAAAATATGAGCGAAGGAGAACTCTATCAAATGGAAAAATCCTCTATCCTAAGTCTGAGTCAAGAAGAATACTTTGAAATCCTCCATCAAAAAACAGGAAGCCTACTCATCGCATGTGTCCAAATAGGTGCAAGCTCCACAGAAAAATCCATCTCAACCTCATCCCAACAAGCTCTCTATGATTTTGCCTACGCCCTAGGGATTGCCTTCCAAATACGAGATGATATATTAGACTATGTCGGAAAACAAACCGGAAAATCCATAGGTCTAGATCTGAAAAACCAAAAAATTACCCTCCCCCTCATCTATGCCCTGGAACACGGAACTGAAAAAGAGAAAAAAAATATTCAGAGTCTCTTGAGGAAAAACAAAAATATATCCACCAAATCTCAAAAGATCATCCGAGATTTCGTCCATGAAAAAGAAGGTATCCGTCGGGCAAAAGAGCATCTGAGATCTAGATGTCAAACCGCACAGAAAAAATTAGAAGTATTTCCCGAATCTGAATATAAAACATCCTTGAAAAATTTAACAAAGTGGATACAAGAAGAGTAAACGCGGATATAGCCTTGAAAAATTTGACAGAACAAACCCTTCAAATAGAAAATGTTTCCCTCTCAGACCTCTGGGGCATACAACATAAAAATGTTAAACGACTCAGTGAAAAATTTCCAACATGTCAAATTACCGTCCGAGGTGAAAAAATCCGAATACGGGGAACAGAAGAAGATATTGAATCCGTGAAACAAACCCTAAACCTCCTCGTCCAACATGTTCAGCAAACCCCCCAACCCAAATCAGAACAAGATGAAAATCTCCTAGAAAGAAAAGTATTCAACCCTAGTAATATGAAAACTCCCAATCAAATCACCCCACCCCATTTTCTCCTACACGCACCCAACAAGGAAAAAATATACGCCCAAACCCCAAATCAACAAGACCTAGCCGCAAGCATCTTGAATAAAGACCTAGTCTTCGCCGTAGGACCCGCAGGGACCGGAAAAACCTTTCTAGCTATGACCCTCGCCATACGAGCCCTCAAAGAAGGAGAAATTGAAAAAATTATCATCACCCGCCCCATCGTGGAAGCAGGTGAAAGACTCGGATTCCTACCAGGAGATATGAAAGAGAAAATAGACCCCTATCTAAGACCCGTCTATGATGCCTTGGGGCGACTCCTATCTCCAGAACGGGTCCAGTATTTTCAAAAAGAAGGACTCCTCGAAATAGCACCCCTGGCCTACATGAGAGGACGAACCCTATCCCAAGCCTTCGTCCTTCTCGACGAAGGACAAAATACAACACCTGCCCAAATGAAAATGTTCCTAACCCGACTAGGACCCGGATCTAAAATGGTCATCACGGGAGACCCCTCACAAATAGATCTTCCCAAGCAACAACCCTCCGGATTCATAGATGTTATAAAACGACTAAAACACGCATCCGAAGTCTCTATCTGCTATCTTGACCAAGAAGATGTGATCCGACATAAACTTGTCCAAATCATCATCAATGCCTATAAAAAATCCGATACCGACTAAACATGGCAAAGAAAATCACTGAGTATTTCCAAGCTATATTATGAGATTAAATATACACATTGTCGTACATATGTTTGGCATCTTACTCATGTTAAATGGAATTTTTATGGCTAGTTGTACGCCATTTGCATGGTATTATGATGGACAGGATCCTAAGGAAGTGTACCCGTTGCTCTTTTCCAGCATCCTTGCCTTCTCCACAGGATTTATTGCCTTTCTTTCCACTTGGAAATCTTCCAGACGATCTGAATTACAAAGAAAAGATGGGTATTTAATTGTCTCTGGAGGATGGTTGGTCATGTCTTGTTTTGGCTGTCTGCCCTATTATCTGAGTGGAGCTGTCCCCTCCATTACGGATGCTTTTTTTGAAACCCTATCCGGGTACTCTACCACGGGTGCTACCATACTCACGGATATAGAAGCTATGCCCAAGGGGCTCCTCTTTTGGAGAAGCCTCACACAATGGATCGGCGGAATGGGAATCATCGTCTTGGCAGTAGCCATCCTCCCAATCCTGGGTATTGGCGGCATGAAACTCTTCATAGCCGAAGCCCCTGGGATCTCTGCTGATAAACTCCAACCCCGAATTAAGGAAACAGCTAAACAACTCTGGTATATATATCTAGGCCTAACGCTCTTGGAAACTCTGATGCTGTATTTGGCAGGCATGTCTTTCTACGATGCCATTAATCATGCCATGACCACCATGGCAACAGGTGGCTTTTCTACCCGAAATGCCAGCGTAGGGGCCTTCGAATCCCCACTCATACGATATATTATTGTCTTCTTCATGCTTTGTGCAGGAACCAATTTTACCATCCTATATTTTCTCATTGCCCGAAAATTTAGAAGGGCCTTCCAGAATGGAGAATTTCTCTCCTATATATCCCTTGTCGGCATCTTTTGCATTATAGTGGGAACTAGTCTTTACTTTACAGTAGATTATTCTGTACAGAAATCCATAAGTTCTTCCGTTTTTCAGGTTGTCTCTATTATCACAACGACGGGATATATTACGGAGGATTATCTAGGTTGGGGTTCTTTTCTGTCCACACTTTTCTTTTTTCTACTCTTCACGGGTGCTTCGGCTGGTTCCACTTCGGGCGGATTGAAAATTGTTAGAATCCTTCTGCTTCTCAAGAATACCTTCATAGGACTCAAAAAAGAACTCCACCCAAGTGCGATCATTCCTTTGCGGCTGAATGGAAAAAATATCAGAAATACATCCCTGTACAATGTGCTTGCCTTTGTTATTCTTTACGTCATCGTGTTTAATCTAGGCACCCTGGTTCTTTCTATGATGGGACTAGATCTCCAAACCTCCCTGGGTGCCTCCCTAACCTGTATATCCAATGTGGGCCCCGGTATCGGAGAGGTCGGACCCAATGCCAATTTTGCCCATCTCCCATGGCTTGCCAAATGGGTACTCTGTTTTTTGATGCTGGTAGGGCGATTGGAACTCTTCACCGTCTTAATTCTCTTTACCCCTTATTTCTGGAAACGCTATTTCTGAGTTTTCCAGGCCCCACATAGAAAAAGACCATGTATTCCTCGTTTGCCTATTTGATATGGGATGTAGATCCCGAAATAATTCAAATCCTAGGACGAGGAATCAGATACTACGGACTCTTCTTTGCCATAGGATTTCTGCTCGCACAGCAACTTAGCTACTACACCTTCCAGCAAATTAAAATCCCTAAAAAACAAGTAGATAGACTCTCAATATATGTTTTTATAGGCATCCTCATCGGTGCCCGATTGGGACACGTTGTCTTCTATGATCCAGGTTATTATTTTAGTCATCCCGCAGAAATTATCCGAATTGATAGGGGCGGCCTGGCCAGTCATGGAGGACTTATCGGTGTCTTCATAGGTGCCTATCTCTTTGTACGCAAATACAAACTGAACCCCAAACAGGTATATGACCGAATAGTTCCCGCAGCCCTTCTATTGTCCTGTCTTATTAGAACGGGAAATCTTATGAACTCTGAGATTTATGGAAATCCTACCCAAACCTCTAAGGGGATCGTCTTTGCCTACCCCTCCTTGAAACTCCTTCGGGACCATTTACAAGCCTCTCAGGTTCTTATTCAAAGAAAACCCACATCTGATAGCATCATTGTGAATTTGAAATATCCCCAAAATATGCCCCTATCCCAGGTAGAAAAGCAGCTGCGGCATAGAATTTCCGTCCTAAGTAAAACATCCGCCTTCCTAGACCATTTTGACCCTGCCTATCAACTTCAGGTCCAATCCCAACAAGGACGTCTCCTTCTGCATATGAATCCGATCCCCCGACACCCGACCCAATTATATGAAGCCATAGTTTATTTTCTCCTCTTGATTTCCTTTTTATATCTCATGAAAAAAAATCCCCGACTCCCCCATGGAACCTATACGGGTGCCCTACTGATTAGTGTTTTTTTATCCCGTGCCATCATAGAAATATGGAAGGTCCCGCAAGAAGAGTTCAACCCTCTATGGGGTATAAATATGGGACAATGGCTCTCCTTACCCTGTATCCTTTTGGGTATCAAACTGCTCTATCCCTTCCTCAAGAGACCCAAGTACACTTAGAAGGTTTTTTCTTAGACCCAATCACCGCAGCAACTACCAGGATATGAACCCGAGCCTTGGCTTGATGCAATAAGGAAGTACACTCAGAAAGTGTAGACCCCGTGGTCAAAACATCATCTACGAGTAGGCAATTCTTTCCCAACAAAGATGGACAAGAGGGATCCAGCTCAAAAGCACCCTGAAGCTGTTTATCACGAACTTCCCAATTAGCACCCACCTGAGGACCCGTGTGTTTGACCCGACGCAGAATAGGCACAATAGGAATCGGAAAGACCTCCTGAATGCCCCGACATATCTCATAAGATTGATTGAACCCACGTTGTATTTTCTTATAAAAGTGCAACGGAACCGGGCACATTAACATGTCTGAATTATCATTCAAGGAGGGCAAAAAACTTCCACACGCCTTACCCAACATACGAGCTATATCGTGTCTTCCCTGGTATTTCATGAGATGAATACATCTCCGAACCCCAGTCTCCTCCTCATCCTCATCCCAAAAAGGAGCCAATACATATAATTTCTCGTCTGGAAATAAGAAAAGATTCTTGTCCTTGAGCCTTTTTAAATCCTCCTCATTAACACGATGATTCTCAAGATCACACGAACAACGCGGACAAAGATATGTCGGCTCATAGACCCGTTCTTCACATCCAATGCAATGAGGGGGAAAAAGAAGATCTAAAAACTCCGAAAAAAGACACCGCCGACCTGGAAGACGAAAATCCATAACCCCTGACTAAGGAAGAAGAGACAGGAATGGATCAAAAACATCCTCATAGCGTTCGTATATCTTATAAAATAAAGCCACAAAGGGGACGGAGAATAAAAAACTATCAAACCTATCTAAAAAGCCCCCATGCGAACTCAAGGAATGACCCGTATCCTTTACCTCAAAATGTCGCTTTAACATGGAAGCTATCAAATCCCCATAGACCGAGGTCACTGATAAAAGAGGCGCCATGCACCACCAAATCGTAGATCCCGTCGTGTAACGCAGAAGAAAACCTGCCACAAAAGAAAAGAAAACCCCTGCCAAAAGACCCTCCCAGGTCTTCCGGGGAGAATGTCGAAAAAATAAAGGGTGACGACCCACCAACCTACCTACAATAAAAGCACCACTATCCTGTCCCCAGATGATAATACAAGAACCTAATAAAGGGATCGGATTGTGATCCCCCTCTGGCGAAAGCGTCCAAAAATTAAGTATCGCACATGGAACCGCTATGTACAGAATTCCGAAAAAAATAACCGATAAATTCTCAAAAGGACTCTCCTTCTGCGGACGATATAAATTCTTTAACAAACCTAAAAAAGGAAGAAGTAAAAATACAATCCCCCACTCCCAAGAGATGTACTCCAAACGAGCACAAAAGGTGTAAAAAAACAGAAGAAGACCGATGACAATCCCCCCTAATTTGTCCCGAGGCGAAGCCGTATGTGGAAAAAGCCTGTAAAACTCACGTTGGGCCCCAAAACACATAATGCAACAAAAAAGTGCATAAGTGTAAATGTTGTAACTCAAGCCAAAAAGCAGTAAAGCTCCACCTAGGGTACCCAACCAGAGCCGCTTAAATAACCAAGCATAAGGCAGAACAGATGAAGAATTAAGGCCTACCATGACTTAATTTTCACCTTGAAACCCCTAAGCAATCCGAATTTTTTCTGCTGCCGAACTAAGAATAAATATCCAAACACGATCAATAAAATACTACCCAACACAAGACTAAACAAACCCGGTTCTTCCACAGATAATTCTATTTTTTCTGCCACACCTAGATAATGTAGAAGAATTAGAAGACCATTGTTGGCAATGTGGAGAAAGATGGGCAAACCTAATTGACCCGAAAAATAAAACAAGTAGCCAAATAAAGCACCCAAACAAATCCTAGGAAAAAGACCATAAAACTGAGCATGTAAGAGACCAAATACAATTGCCACCAACCAAATACTTAGATCCCGTTGTTTAAATATGGATAAAAATAGAGGTTGTAAAATTCCCCGAAACAGAATTTCCTCCCCAATACCAGGTAATATGGCCAGCACAGTGAATACACCCACATAATGCAGAAAATTTCCCCGAATTCCCAAAATAAGATGAATTAATCCCTGCACACGTGCTTCCCGCTCTTCAAGCCAATGCTCTAGAGAAGACCAGGATTCTGGAAAACTAATTGCCCGATTCCAATAGATGAACCACGTATTTAGGGGTAAAAAACTGAGCATGATTAGAAAAGCTAATACCCAC
Source organism: Cytophagales bacterium (assembly GCA_026710765.1). GTDB lineage: Bacteria > Bacteroidota > Bacteroidia > Cytophagales > JAPOQI01 > JAPOQI01. The sequence goes on from JAPOQI010000078.1 coordinate 6,846, forward strand.
GTAATGAGATCCCATTCCTTCCAAGAATGTTCCCCAAAAGAATCTATCTCTGAAAATCTGTGCTGAATAATCCAAGCCGGTATGATGAAGGTACCCAAGGTAGTCCAACCCATAGAAAAAAGAAGAAGAAAAGGATCTTGGGCAAAAACATCCCCCAGATCCATGGAATTCCACAAATCTGATCCCTTCCCATCACCCCACAGTAAAAAAAAACCTGAAAGGATCAGTTGTGAAACTATATTTCCTAAAAAGCAATATAGAAAAACCCTGAGAAGAAGAAGACCTGACGCCCTGGGCGATCGCCGTTTTATTAGAGATTTATCCTCTTCCAGGATTTCCATCAAATCCTACCGTGAAGACAAAAAACGTTCTGCATCCAAAGCTCCCATACAACCCGTCCCAGCAGCCGTGATTGCCTGACGATAAACAGAATCCCTAACATCCCCTATCGCAAAAACACCCGGTATATTTGTCTTAGAACTATCAGGTGAAGTCTTGATATAACCCGCTTCGTCCAATTCTAATTGACCCCGAAAAAGTGCTGTGTTGGGATCATGCCCTATGGCTACAAAAAGACCTGAGACAGATAAATTTTCCTCTACCCATTTCCCCTCCCGCAAGCGCCGAAGCCTTAAACCCTCTACCTGCTCCTGACCCAACACCTCTTCTACCTGAGTCTCATAGAGAATCTCTATATTATCCCTCTTCTTGACACGATCCTGCATAATGACCGAAGCCCGAAAAACATCCCGCCGAACAAGCATATATACCTTCTTGCATATCCTGCTTAAATAAAATGTCTCCTCACAAGCCGTATCTCCACCACCCACTACCGCAACCTCCTGATCCTTGAAAAAAAATCCATCGCAAACCGCACAAGCTGAAACCCCCCGTCCATTTAACCGCTGTTCCGAAGGCAAGCCCAACCACTTCGCTGAAGAACCCGTGCCGATGATAATCGCCTCCGCCTCCAATTCTGCCTCCTCCGCCTTGACCCGAAAAGGATGAACAGAAAGATCCACCTCCAAGATGGTACCCTCCCGAACCTGAGTTCCAAAACGAAGAGCCTGCCGTTCAAAAATTTGCATCATCTCAGGACCCTGAACCCCATCCGGAAAACCCGGATAATTCTCTACATCCCCCGTAAAAGATAACTGACCCCCAGGGGATGAACCCTTATATAAAACAGGGGAAAGACCCGCTCGGGCAACATAAATGGACGCCGTATAGCCTGAAGGACCCGAACCTATAATAAGTACTTGTACCCTTTCCATCCCTCTATTAGTTTGTCAACAGCTCCCCAGAGAGTCATCAAGAAGGTAGAAACTGGCTTAGCCCAGATAATTCTTGAGATTCTTGTTCCGAGAACCCTGCCTGAGCTTACGAATACCCTTCTCCTTGATCTGACGAACACGTTCACGGGTCAAATCCATGCTTTGACCTATCTCTTCCAAAGTGAGCTGTTCTTCACCCAAGCCAAAATATTTGGATAAAACATTACGCTCACGCTCCGAAAGCGTATGCAATGCCCGCCCAATCTCTGCCTTAAGCGAATCAGATAATAAACCCTGATCAGGTTGCTCGCCCGAAAAATCTTCCAAGACATCTAATAAACTCCCATCCTCATCCTGAGAAAAAGGAGCATCCACCGATACATGACGCCCTGAGACCTTCATCGCCTCTACTACCTCACGAGCCTTAAGATCAAGACTCTCTGCTAACTCCTCAGGTGAAGGCTCACGACCAAATTTTTGCTCCAACTCAGAATGCATACGATTGATCTTATTGATCGCCCCAACCCGATTCAGAGGCAAACGGACTATCCGAGACTGCTCTGCCAGAGCTTGTAAAATAGACTGACGAATCCACCACACAGCATAAGAGATAAATTTGAAGCCCCGTGTCTCATCAAAACGACAAGCTGCCTTGATCAAACCCAAATTCCCCTCATTGATCAGATCTCCCAAAGAAAGGCCTTGATTTTGATATTGCTTTGCCACAGAGACCACAAACCTAAGATTTGCCTTCGTCAAGGTCTCCAATGCGGTCTTGTCTCCCTTGCGAATACGTTTGGCTAAATCAACCTCCTGATTTGCCGTAAGCAAAGCCACACGACCGATCTCTTGAAGATATTTATCCAAAGACTGACTCTCCCGATTCGTGATCTGCTTAGAAATCTTTAACTGTCTCATAATAAAATTAATTTACTGGTTTTAGATAAAAAATTACGACCCCACTCTTCTACCTCTTCTGACCCAAGCTCTTCCCCAACAGCCCCATGCCTAAAGAAAGGATTTGAAGGAATAAAAAAGGGACAAAACAGAGGTTCATCATTCCTTCTCCCCAGAATTTTCATGCTCATTTGTAGGTTTGGGAAGAAGAACCTTTCTAGACAGCCTGAACTTTCCTGATCTCTTATCTATCTCTATGATCTTCACCTTAATTCGCTCACCCTCTTGAAGAAAATCACGAGGATCCCGAACCCGCTCCCACTTGATTTCTGATATGTGAAGTAAACCACTCTTACCCGGTAGAAACTCTACAAAAGCACCATAAGGAACAACAGAAGTGATGGTTCCCTCATATACCTCCGAAAGCTCAGGCTCCGTCACAATACCCTTTACCCAAGCATAAGCCTCATCCATCGCTTTCTTGCTCGTGGAAAAAATCTGCACAATTCCATGCGTAGCATCCTCTGCCACAGAAATAGAAGCCGTCGTTTTTCGCTGGATCTCTTGAATGATCTTCCCACCCGGACCAATCACAGAACCTATCATGTTTTTAGAGATTCGAAGAACCTTGGAACGCGGTGCATGGGGTTTGAAATCGTCCCGAGAAGTAGAAATAGACTTCTCCATCTCATCCAAAATCTTTAAACGCCCCTCCCTGGCACGAAGAAGAGCATCCTCCAATGCCTCCCAAGAAAGACCCTCTAGCTTAATGTCCATCTGACAAGCCGTGATCCCTTTTCGCGTACCTGCTACCTTGAAATCTAAATCACCTACATGATCCTCCTCCCCTAAAATATCCGTCAATACAACAGACTCCTTTGTTTCCGTATTCGCAATCAAACCCATAGCAATACCCGATACGCCAGCCTCCAAAGGAATACCCGCATCCATAAGTGCCATACTGGAAGCACAAACCGTAGCCATAGAAGAAGAACCATTGGATTCCAAAATGTCCGAAACAATACGAAGCGTATAAGGATTCTCGGTCTCCTTGGGTAAAATCGCTTTCAAGGCCCTGAGTGCCAAATGTGCATGACCTATCTCCCGACGGGCTGGCCCCCGATTGGGCTTCACCTCACCCGTGCAAAAACCCGGAAAATTATAATGTAACATCAACTTGGAAGTCCCTGAGACCAAGGCGCCATCCACAATCTGCTCATCCATCTTATTGCCCATAGTCACCGTCGTAAGAGATTGCGTCTCCCCACGACAAAAAAGAGCAGACCCATGGGGAGAAGGTAAACAAGATACCTCCGTGTGAATAGGACGGACCTCATCTGTCTTACGACCATCTACCCGCAATTTGGACTTCAAAATATAATCCCGAATCGCTTTCTTCTTCGTCTGCTGAAAAGCATCAGAAAAAATGTCCTCATCTATCTCATCCTCTGAAAAAAGAGCCCAAACCGCCTCCTTCTCCTCCTCAAATGCCTCATCCCGAGTACGTTTACTCGGCAACTGACGACCCACCACCTCATAAAGACGAGGATATAACTCAGCCGAAATCTTCTCCGATAACTCCTCGTCCTTGGGCAAACTAGGATAAGACCTAAACTCCGCCTTCCCAACCGCTTGAATTAATTCCTTTTGCAAGGCACACTGTGCACGAATCGCCTCATGTGCCACACGAAGACCCTCTAAAAGTAAATCCTCCGAAATCTCCCGAGACTCACCCTCCACCATAATAATATTATCCTCCGAAGCACCCACGACAAGATCTAAACTAGCCTCCGATAAATCCGAATAACTTGGATTAACCTTGAAACTATCCCCAATGCGAACCAACCTAACCTCAGAAATAGGCCCATGAAAGGGAATGTCCGAAAGAGATAAAGCCGCCGAAGCCGCTAAACCCGCCAAACCATTCGGAGCAATACGACCATCTGAAGAAATTAAACTGATCTGAACCTGCGTAGATAATAAATAATCATCAGGAAAAAGAGGACGAATACAACGATCTACCAAACGACTAATCAAAATCTCATGCTCCGATAAACGACCCTCCCTGCGAAAAAAACTCCCAGGAATACGACCCGTAGCCGAAAACTTCTCCTGATAATCTACCGATAAAGGAAAAAAACTAGGTACCCCCTTAAGCTTTCGCTCCGAAACCACCGTCGCCAAAAGAACCGTGCCATCCAAACGAACTACAACCGAACCATCCGCCTGACGAGCTAACTTGCCCGTCTCTAATTCCAATAACCCACCACCATCTAATGGCAAACTCCGACAAACACTCTTCCAAGACATAATAATTATCTACTAAACATATAACCACACAAGAAACCCATCCCCCAATCTAAGCCCTGATGTCCAAAGCAGACAATAAATCCCGATAACGAGACAAAGAACGACCCGCCAAATACCTAAGCAAACGTCTACGACGACCTACCATACGCAAAAGACCCAATCGGGTAGAGACATCCTTCTTATGCGTTTTCAAATGATCCGTAAGATGACGAATCCGATGCGTCAAAAGAGCTACCTGTGCCTCAGGTGAGCCAGTATCCCCCTCCCGAGGGGCAAAACGCTTAACCAACTCCGCCTTCTTCTCCTGAGATAAATAAGCTAAAGGCATACCCTACTCAAGTCCCGCAACATAAAAACATAAGAAAACATAAAAAGAAAACATAAAAGCCCAAAACCTAAACCCTTCAGACTCCAGACCCAATGCCACACAAATATAGAATATCTTTTGGGAAAACCATAGAATAGTTTAGAAAATTTATCCAAATACAAGGAAATTCCCCAAAATAAAAGGGAAAGCACAAAAGCCTTGAAGCAAAATCATCCCGCAAAGGAAAATTGTTTGAGAATTTTTTTTATTATTGCACGAAGAATTTTCGTCTCTTTATAAAGAATATCTAAATAACATAGACCATGAAAAAACTATATATCACATCCATGCTTGCGTTGGCTGTTCTATTCAGCCCACAGGCACAGGCACAACAAAGCGCTACGGAATACCTAAATACCTTCAAAGTAGGCGTGTACTCTGAACGAATTGGACACATTCTAATTGAGGTTTTGGGGGCTAGGCTAGCTGATGGGAAATCTCTTCGGGTGCTCATCTCTAAGGATGCCCGATTGAGCGGAAATGATCAAGTCAGCGATGGGGCAGGGCTCAGCAATATCGCGGTGGGATTATACGTGGGTCTAGAAGACAATTCAAGGGGATCAAGAGATAAAAATACTAATGTGATAGTATCAAGTAGCCTTAATCTTTCAACCCTGTCATTTGGTTTGGAAGCGGTTTCTGAGTCTGAGTTTCAATTAGGTGATTGGCAGCCCGGCCCTGGGGATGTCTATTATATTTATCTGAGCCTTTATGATAATACGGAGGGTTCGGGTAGACCTGCGGGGACCCGAGAGATTCAATTTGCGGTGCCTGCGAGAAATGGTGATAGCGATTTACTGCCTGCGGAACCCGAATTTGCCATTCGCTGTTTGGGTCCTCCTGTGGCAGGGGAAGCCAATGTGGAACTCGTGGCAGGGGGAGGTATAGATGAACACACACGGGTCTTCTTCACGGAATATTCGCGCAGTTGGGTGGAGACACTTGATGCGACTGTCTTGGCAGATGCCGCAGATCCCGGTTCGGGACTTTATCCTGCACCTGATATAGTATGGGATGATACGGGTGGGGCTCGGGTCTCGGCTGAACTGCCCGCAGGCAGACATTATTTCTATGCCACAAATCGGAATGAAGATGGGTATAAGACGCAGGAACTCAAGTTTGATGTCCCCAGTTCGGGCTTGGCAGGCGAGGAATTGAAAAAGATCAGACCCCAATTTGCCATCTCGGAGAGCACCCCCACCACCCTCCGCTTGCTTCGCAAGGGAGATGTCTTCGCAGAGGGTACGGCTGATGCGACGAAGACCGCCTTTGCGGGCTATCGGATTCTCTACGGGACAAGTCGCCTGAGTGGCTTGCCAGAGGGAAATATCTTGGGTCACGAAGTAGGAGATGCTGATAATCCACTCATCAAACCCACAGATTTTGAATACATAGACATTTCTAAAGCCGATCCACCCGAAGAGACAGGGAAGTCGCCTGTGGAGATTAGGGGATTGACAGCCGAAACCAAATATTATATCTACGTGATCGCCTTAGATGGGGAGGGTACAGGTGCGATCCAGTCCTTAGAAACGACTACCCTGTCTAGGGGTGCAGATACGGAGGTGGATTTGAACCTTGAGATTGTGAATGTGCGGGATCAGTCCTTTGGAATCAAGGTGGATGTCCCACTGCGGCAGGTTTATGATGTGTACCTTGTTGGGGAAGATCAGGGGGATTCGGATTTTGTTCGGGGCTTGTACTTGGGAGAGGTCTGGGATGCTGCAAATCCCAGTGATCCGAACTATCGTTATTTTGAATTCCCTACGGGTGAAAAGACAGAAGATATAGCAATCGGTGGAGGTTGGGATGAGGGGACTAATCTTTATCTCTTTGCTCGGGTTCGGGATGCACTTACGGGTGCGATCATCGGGGGTCCTTATCGGTTGAGTTTTAGGATAGATTATGATGGTTCGGATCCCAGGGTCCCGAGGGAATTGACGGGAGATGAGCTATATGAGGCGGAAGAGACGCACAATAGCATCAGGCTTTCTCGGGAACAGCAAATCTCGCCGTCCAAGACGCATTATTTTTATTTGACGAAGACCGCCCTCCCCCTCTTTAACCCCTCTTTTGTGGCAGATGGGGCTTCTACCCATACGGATTTTTCTTCGGGCTATGAGACCCAGACGGCGACTTCTGGCTTGGGTTCAAATGTAGAGGTGGACTTCACGGGCTTGGATGAGAATACGCTTTATTATGTTTATGTGATTGCCCGATTCAATCAGGACGATAATTCGGGTGAGAATATTTATTTTCAGCATTTGCAAGTTAGGACGGGCGTGAGTGCGCCTGATGTGCCCGCATATGCCTTGACTTCCACGCATAATAGTATCACTTTCACACAGGATACATATATTTCTGTGGATGAGACCCATTATTTATTTGTCTCCAAGTCGGCGTTGAGTAATTTGGATAATGTAGCAGGTGTTCAAGATGCGGTGACGCATGTGACCCATAAGCACGAAATAACTTCAAGTACCCGTGCATATACCTTTACGGGTTTGGATTCGGAGACCCCTTATTATGTGTATGCGATTGCCAGGAATGCGGGTTCTATTGTGGTTGCGCAGACTTTCGATTCGCCTACCATCACAACAGGGATAGCTCCTGCTGTTGTGCCTACTTTTGCCAGGACTAGTACATCGGATGGGGGTTTCACAATATCTCAGTCGGGTAATGTTCCTGCGGGTGTGACGTACCATGTACTTGTCTCTCGGACGAATTTGAGTGCTCAGTTGACGAGTAGGGATGCTGTTGGAGATATAACGGATGATGGACAGAATCGGAAGGTTCAGACCGTCTCAGGTGATGTTTCTGCTTCTGTGGACTTCTCGGGCTTGACAGCAGGTACGACTTATAATGTTCATGTGGTTGCGTTTAAGACGGGTGTTGATGCACCTGTGGTTC
>JAPOQI010000059.1 GCA_026710765.1 Cytophagales bacterium
AATGTGCTGCTCAGCATATTGCATCACTTATGGGTACAGCTATGAAGATTCTGATGCTTCCCATGATTCAATGCTCAGCGCATATCAACTCCCCTACCAACCCTCTTGTTATTTTAGAATTGTGATGAATTCAGATTGACTTTATTAAGGATTTTTTTATTCTTATTACAAGACAAGTTATCTTGGTGTATAGGTTCGTATTTAAAACAAAGTTTCATGGCTAAACAAGATATTAAAGAGCAGGTTAGGAAAGCATTGCTAGATCTTCGTTCTCCTTGGCTGCAGAAGGCTTATTGGATGCTGTATAATTCTCCTGACAATAAACTTACAAAGGAGCAGGAGGATACTTTGGTGGATGAATGTTTGAAGGGTACTGCTTCTCCTTCGCAAGAACCATTGGATAGTGAGCAGGAACAAGAATCATCGAATACTAAGCCGAAAGAGATTGTTATAAAAGGGATTGGGAATATTAAAAACATCAACCGGCTGACTAATGAAGGTCTGAGTTTTGAAGATAGATTGAACATTATATACGGTGCTAATGGGTCTGGCAAAACAGGCTACACACGTATTCTAAACAAGGCGTGTGGCAATAAGTTTGGAGATTGGAGGCTAATAGGCAATATAGACAAGAAGCAAGAAGAGTCTAAGAAGTTCACTATCACTTGCGAAATAGAAGGAAAGGATGGCGAGTTACAATATGAAGACAAGGATGACAAGTTACGCTATGAAGAAGAAGGAACGGTAATAATTGATAAAGAAAAAGAATTAAAGAACGTAAATATCTTTGATAAAATAGTGGCTAAACAGTACACTGATGAGTTTAAAAGGGCTTTAAAAGATGGACTTGTACCTCGACGGATATCTCTTTTCAAGCAGTTGAGAGACGTCTGTGGATCAGTTGGGAATAAAATAAAAGAGAAGCAAACTGCTCTCTACAAAAAGATAATCGAGGGAGATAATTACACGTTCACAGAAGACAAGCTTAAGGAGAACTTGGACAAGGAACCTCAAGATAACAAATGGAGCGATGAAAAGGAAAAGGAACTAGGGGAGAAAAATAAGCTCTTAGCTGAGTCTGATCCAGAGAGAGAGTTTAAAAGGAAAAAGGGAGAACTGGAAGATATTGAGAAACTGAATGAGAAGATAGAGGAAGACTTGAAGCGGTTTTCGGATGGAAACATGCGTCAGTTGAAAAAGTTGAAAGGCAAATATGAGCAGTACGCAAAAGAGGCAAAGGATACCATAACAGCTATTAAGTCGTCACTACCTATTCCCGAAGCAGGCAGCGAGATATGGCGAAAAATGTGGGAGAGTGCCAGAGAATTTGCCAAAGAAGTACATGGTGAAAGCCACGAAGAGGTATATGGTAAGAAACGCACGGACCCGAATATCCTTCAGTGTATGCTTTGTCAGCAAGATATAGGCGATGAGGGAAAGAGACGTTTGGAGTATTTAGAGGATCATGTGCAAAATAAAGCCAATAAGAAAGCAGACTCGGCTAAAAAATATTATGAGAACTTTCTCAAACAACTGAAAATTGAACCCAGTACCCGTAGTTATCAAGAAGATCTGAAAAAGTTTGAAGAGTCAACCCAACAGAAGCTCCGAGGTATATTGGAAAAATTCCATTATGAGTGTGAGAAGAGATATAAGATCATCTGCGACGAGGATTTCTCAAAGATCTCAAGTTCTGCCAATACCAATTTTTCCCAGATATCTGAAACATTGAAGGCATCGCTGAATAAAACTATGGAGAAGATTAAAAAGGAGGAGACCAACTGGCAGAGAATTTTGGGTAACAGGGAAAAAGTGGAGGAAGAGTGTGTTAATCTTTCACTAGGGAAATTTTTGAATGACATCA
>JAPOQI010000067.1 GCA_026710765.1 Cytophagales bacterium
ATATTCTAAAAAATCTAAGCTTCTGAAAAATTAATATGAACGAATTCTCCCTACCCGACAGCCTAACACCTAAGGCAATCGTGGAGGCATTAGACCTCTATATCATCGGACAAAAAGTGGCCAAACAAAATGTTGCCATTGCCTTGAGGAATCGGTGGCGATGGATGAAAACCCCAGAGAATATGCGTCGGGAGATGGTTCCAAGTAATATTCTGATGATAGGTGCCACGGGTGTGGGTAAGACAGAAGTAGCTCGTCGCTTAGCTAAATTGGTTCAGGCTCCTTTTGTCAAGGTTGAGGCTTCTAAATTTACTGAGGTAGGCTATGTGGGACGGGATGTAGAAAGTATGGTTAGGGACTTGGCCACCCAAAGTGTGAACATGGTCCGTACCGAATGGAGAGAACGACTCCGAAAAAAGGCTCAAGAACAGGTAGAGGAACGTCTTTTGGAAGCGCTCATTAGATCAGATTCTAAAAACTCCTCCCTGAACCTAGATTCTCTGGATGAAGAAGCCCGAAGTGGACTTATGAAACGGATACAGCGAGGAGATATGGATAAGCAGAAGGTAGAAATAGAGGTAAGCCTCAGACCCAAGGGTATGGATGTAGGATTTGTGGGGCCCCAGGGCATGGATGAAGCGGGTATGTCGTCTATGCAGGATATGATTAGCAATCTGATGCCCAAGAAAACCAAAAAACGAAAGCTGAGTATAGGGGAGGCTAGAAAGATTCTTCTGGAAGATGTATTGAATACCATGATGGATATGGACGACATCAAAGAAGAGGCAATCAAGAGAACACAGCATTTGGGAATTATTTTCATAGACGAAATAGATAAGGTAGTCTCACGGGGTGGGCAGGGTGGAATAGATGTATCTCGAGAGGGTGTGCAGCGAGATTTATTACCTATTGTAGAGGGGTCTGCGGTTCAGACCAAATATGGTGTCATTCACACGGATAATATTCTTTTCATTGCGGCAGGTGCTTTCCATCATGTTAAACCCTCAGATCTTATTCCCGAGTTACAAGGACGATTTGCTATTCGTGTGGAGTTAAAAAGTTTGACGGAGAAAGATTTCTTTCGCATCCTTAAGGAACCTAAAAATGCTCTTTCCAAACAATATATTGCTTTATTTGAAGCCGAACGGGTTAAATTGGTTTTGTCTGATGAGGCCTTGAATACGGTGGCTCGGGTAGCCTTTCAACTGAATCAGGAAGTTGAAGACATCGGAGCCAGACGACTCTCCATGGTGATGAATCACCTCTTTAATCAGGAACTCTTTGATATGCCTGATCAGGTACCCCCTAATAGTATCATAGAGTTGAATGTGGAAGAGGTGGAAAGAAGATTAAAGACACTGATTGAAGATAAAGACCTAAGTCAGTACATTTTGTAAACAGTTGGCAACTAACTTGCTTTGTAAACAGTTTATAGTTAACCTGTTGCAGACCTGTGTTCAATTTGAATCTTCAGGGAGATGATTTTAGAAAGTAGTTTGTAAAGCATATAATACCATGAGAAAATTATTGATAGCTCTTTTGATATGTGCGGGACTATTTGGTCTTGTGGCATTGGGCGGATATTTTTACCCTCGTCAGGTTGCCATATCTCGGAGTCTGGTGATCGAAGCACCTCGGTGGGCTATTTATGAGGAGATAAAGGATCTGAGGCGATTTGAAAACTGGTCTCCTTGGGCAGAATTGGACCCTCAAGCCCAAATTGAATTTGAAGGGGATGTGGGACCAGGACAAGTTTTTAGATGGAAGAGTGAAAAAAGGGAAGTGGGAGCAGGGGCCCTCCAAGTGGTCTATCTCAAAGAAGATGAAATAGTGGAACTAAATCTTTACTTAGATCAAGAGAGCAGTGAGTGGTGTCGGGTCAGTTTGGTTCTCAAACTTGTTCCTGAGGGAACAGAAATAACGTGGAAACTGAATGGAGATACGGGGATCAATCCGTTGATGCGGTACGTATTTCATTTTATGGTTCGGGAAGAGCTAGAGGGGCAATATGAAAAGGGTTTGGATAAACTTAAGAGACTAGTGGAGGCCAAAGCACGTCCTTTGGTTGAGATAACTCCCAAGAAGGTAGAGGATTTTCGTTATTTTGCTACCCTGCCTCGGGAGACAACTGAGTCTAAGCTTTCGGATGATATGGGCGAGTCTTTTCCCTATTTGTACGAAAAAGGATTTCCAACCCTGAGAAACAAACGTGGACGCAGATTCCAACACAAGGATCTTCCCAGCATGACAATATATCTATCCTATGAGGAGGCGGAACAACCCTCTTATGTGGATCCCAAGATAACCTATCAGGCAGCCCTGGAGATCCCTTCAGATGCCCGTATTTATCCCCCAAATCCTGAAGAATTTGTCTCGGACAAAATAAAGGGCGGACGATATTTGATAGGAATTCACAAGGGGTCTTATGATGGATTGAAAAATTCTCATAAGGAAATTGCCGAATACCTGGATAGAAATGCCCTCAAACTGAACGGCCCCGTAATAGAAAAATATGTGGTTTCTATGTGGGATACGGACGATGAAACATCCTATGAAACCCAGATCTTTTATCCTGTGGTTCAACGCTAAGAGGGGAATGATGTATAAGAGGAGTGGGACTTTTGTTTTGTGGATAAGGGAGAGAGGAGATGTGGGGAGGGGTGGATTGTAGTTATTCTTAGTTAGTTAGACCTAATATTGTGGATGTTATTTTGATTCTTGTGTTGGTGATTGGGGCAGGTCTTTTTTTATATTTTATTCCGGTCAATTTATGGATTACGGCTATTTTTTCGGGGGTTCGTTTAAGTTTGATAGAGTTGGTATTGATGCGGATTCGGAAGGTGCCTCCATCCTTGATTGTGAATTCCTTGATTACGGCGACCAAGGCAGGTTTGCAAATATTGGAAGAGGAGGGTTTGGGGGCAAAGAGGGGTACGGCTCGGAAGCTACGAACTTCTGATCTGGAAACCCATTATTTGGCTCGGGGAAATGTACCCCAGGTGATACGTGCGTTGATTTCGGCACAGAAGGCAAATATAGGACTCAGCTTCAAACAGGCTACAGCCATAGATCTAGCAGGTAGGAATGTTTTTGAAGCGGTTCAAATATCGGTTAATCCCAAGGTGATCAATACCCCTTCAGTCGCTGCGGTGGCTTCGGATGGCATACAATTAATTGCGAAGGCACGGGTCACGGTGCGTGCCAATATTCAACAATTGGTAGGTGGGGCAGGTGAGGATACGGTCTTGGCACGGGTAGGGGAGGGTATTGTCACGTGTATTGGTTCTGCCCAGACTCATAAGTCGGTTCTGGAGAATCCGGATAAGATATCCAAATTGGTGCTTCAACGAGGATTGGATGAAGGAACTGCATTTGAGATCTTATCCATAGATATTGCAGATGTGGATGTGGGAGAAAATATAGGTGCGAAATTACAGATAGACCAAGCTTCTGCGGATCTGAAGGTGGCTGAAGCCAAGGCTGAAGAACGTAGAGCTATGGCCATTGCGTTGGAACAAGAAATGAAAGCCAAATCGCAGGAAGCCCGAGCCCACGTAATAGAAGCCGAGTCGGAAATTCCAAAATCCATGGCAATAGCCCTAAAAGAAGGAAATATAGGTGTCCTAGATTATTACAAACTCCAGAATGTGAAAGCAGATACCGACATGAGAGATAGTCTCGCTAAGGATAATCCCCGAAAATCATCCATTTCCAGAAAATAAAAAGCAAGTACCGACCTGAGAGATAGCCCCCCACACGCAATCCCCGAACATCTTTCACAAGAACCCAGAAAAAGCAATAGCTTTTTATAAAAATGTTTCCTTCAATTTCCTACCTTCGTAGAGATTGGTCTAAGAGCCTCCTTAGCTCAGCTGGTAGAGCAACTGATTTGTAATCAGTAGGTCGCTGGTTCGATCCCGGCAGGGGGCTCCCAACAATATAATTTGGACTTATATATTTTTCTGCAAATTTTTTTTTAAATAAATTCTTGGAGTATTAGATTTTTTGTATATTGCAGGCGTCCAGGGTTTCTGCCGAGTGTGGGAACAGGATTTGTCTTACATGAAAACAGAATTAAATAACGATTTATCATTATGAAAAATAAAGTACAAAAGATACAATTTGCTGTGTTATTAACTTTCTTGGGGCTGAATTATGCATGGGCCTCACCCGGGGATACCCTAGTCTATTATGCCTTTGATAGAGCACCCATAGAACTAGATGAAAACAGTATAAACGCCGGGCAAGCTACATATTATGCACACGTGGGACTCCCCAAGCGCAAAGAAAAATTTCATAAGGTCTATGGTATCCTAGAGTATGGATGCTTCCCAGAACGACCCTGTGTGAAATGGGATACAAGCTCCTCGCTATACATCACACACTTGGAATTGCCCGATAAAAACCTCCCCAAAAGATCTAAAAATGGGAGATACAAAAGAACAAAAGAACGTCCGAATTGGGATGGGAAGATCGGGCCACGATATTATGAATTGCTAACTTGGATCACACCCTTTGGATCCAATCGCCACGCAGATGATGATTTTAGAGCATCTTTTAGCTTTGATTTGACAGATTTCTCTTCCATCCTACGAGATTCTGTGGAAGTAGCATTCAGATTGGGCGGATTTTACGGATTCGGAACAGAAGGACTTGAGGTTACCGTCTCCTTTCACTTCATAGAAGGAACCCCAGCCCGAGAAGCCATTAGCGTAGAACCGTTGAGATGGGGATGGAAACTCCGTAGTCCAGACTATCCAGGACGGCCCGCTGACCAACACTCAGGTACGTTCTTTGGACATGGAATATATGAGAAGACTAGAGTGGAAAAATATCTTGCCGAATCCAGCCTCACAGATAAAGAAAAAGATGATAAACGGAGGCAATGGAAATTGCTCAACGAAGAGGTCTTCCTGAAGCAAGAAACCCTTGTATATAAAAGAAATAGAAAAACATCAAGCGTACGTTTACGAATCGTCCAATGGGGATCAGGTGCCCACAACCAAAATGATACCCCCTGCATGGAATTCTGCCCAGGGACACGGACTATCTATTATAATGGACGACAACTCCTGGGTAGGAAGAGGATTTGGAGAGGGGATTGCGGTCTAACAGCAACCTATCCCCAAGCAGGCACGTGGCCATTTGATAGAGCTGGTTGGTGTCCAGGAGACCTGGTCATACCCGATGAATATGACTTCTTTGTGAGCACAGGAAAAGAGTTTGATATAACCCTTTCCATGCAGCCATTCTACCTAGACCCAGCACAGAAGAAAACCCCGAGATATCAAATCACAGGAAATGTCATCCAATATGGAAAACCTGCTTTTGGAAGAGATGTGGCAGTTGATGATGTGAAGGCGCCCAATGATGTGTATTGGTATAGACGTCTGAACCCGATTTGTGGAGGACCCATCATCGTCCTAAAAAATAACGGAACGGAACGACTCAACACAGTAGATATACGATATGGAATCGTACGAGGCGGACAAGAAACTGTGTGGTCCAAGACCCAATGGAGAGGACGATTAGGATTCATGGAAAAAAAGGTTGTAGAGATAGATGGACTATTAGACTGGAAGGGAGGACCTGGACGATTTGAAGTACATGTAAGCAATCCCAATGGTAGGGAGGATCAATATCCCCTAAATAACGTGTACAGAACCAACTATGTACCCCCACCTTCATATGCTGAGTCCAAATTGAAAATCAAGCTCAAAACCAATTTCTCACCCAAGGAAAATTGGATGAATGTGAAAAGGTATGGTGTCAAGCGACCGATCTATGAGAGAAAGGATTTTGATATAAATAAAAAGGTAGAAGAGGCCATCAAGCTAAAAAGGGATGCCTGCTATATCTTTACCTTCTCTGATGAGGGGCCTACACCTGGTAGATATAAGGATATTAAGGAGGCAAGAAAATATGGAGACGGCTTATTTCACTGGTACCGAGCTCTAGATGGGAAAGGAAGTTTGGAAATAGAAAATGAAGATGTGAACTTGGGCTTCAACACCGTCTTTGAACCCGACTTCGGCTCCAGGCTAACGCATTACTTCACCATAGAAAAAGAAGGGCCTGAGGATGAGGATGACGATGATGACGATGACGATGATGACGATGAGGATGAGGATGAGGATGAGGAGGAAGAAGTTGAGGGAGGGGAGACTGAGTAGTGGTGGACTTTTGAATCATCTGAATTGATTATTGAAATCGTCCGAGACTCGAAAGATTGCCCTCTTTCATGAGGAGGTAGCCTTTTTCACAGCCTACGGCTTAGCCGACCGCTCAGGACAAACAGACTGGGTGCTGGACTATGAGAAACCTGACTGGGTAATTTTTAGTCCTCTCTTTGGATTTGAATCCATCTATGACAGGTATGAACAAAAAGATAATAGTTCCAATAAGCTCTTTATCTCTGGGGAGAATTTTTACAGGAGAGTAGGTCCTGGCCAGCATGGGGAAAGCGTTGTGTTGACGCTGTTGTGGATGATTTATTTTCGCAGTAAATTCCTTAGTCCGTTTTTTCTTTTCCTACTCAGAGGCTTGCTTAGGCACCATTATCTCTTCCCACATGGGTTTTGGTACAAACGAACGTACAGAAGAAATCGATTCGCGCAACTATCTTCTTATGTTAAGAATATCCCAAAGAATACTTGGATGATCTTAACGAATGCGAATATCTTTCAGCATCCCCGGGTCTTTTCTATGCCTTATATTTTTCCTGTGAAACGTCAAATGGCTTTGGAGAAGCCGAAACTTTGGCAGAATCTAAGTTCTTTGTCCCCTGAGGCGGCTTTGTCTCGAAAATTTTGTTGTCTGATTATTTCCAACTACACCTCTCTACCCAGATGGATTTGTTTTGAAAGACTTTCTTCCTACAAGAGGGTAGATTGTATGGGAAGAACTCCCCTGAGTAATGTTTCCAAGATTAGGCTCCCACGCCGTTGGATGGACCTGACAGATATTTATCGTCAGTACAAATTTGTTATCACGATGGAAAACACAGAAGCAGAGGATTATATAACTGAGAAATTACTGTTGGGTTTGGCTGCGGACACCATCCCCTTATATTTTGGGGCATGCAATGTCTCTGATTATTTTAATCCCGATCGTTTTTTGTCTTATGATCAGGAAGGGAGATCCTGGAAGAGGTTGATAGAACGGGTTAAGTTCCTGGATACCCACGATGATGAATACCTTTCCATGCTGTATAAACCCAAACAAAGTCCCACGCAACAAGAGGCTGAGCGAAATAAGTGGAAGGATTATGTTCGCTTCTTGGAAAAAATACCCTTTCCTGAGAAGAAGGCTTCATAGATTAGGATTTTTCTTGGGGTATAGGGAAAGGATATCATAGGCTATCCAGAGATTGAATGCAGGAAGACGAAGAAGGGTGAGAGCTGGATAGTGAGTTTTGAATCATCTGAGTTGATTACTGAAATTGTCTGAAATACGGAGACTTGCTCTATTCCATGAGGAGGTGGAATATATTAGCACCTATGATTTGTTTGCCTTCTCTCGGAAGCTGACCTGGGAATTAGACTACGAGTATCCCGACTGGGTTATTTTTGGTCCCTTTCGGGGGTTTGAATCTATCTACGACAGATATGGTCGTCCTGGTGGTGTGGGTACAAAGCTCTTCATTTCCGGGGAGAATCTTTATAGGAAGGTCGGTCCTGAGGGACATGGAGAAAGTGCTGTGTTGGCATTGCTGTGGATGATTGTTCTTCGTGCCAAATTTTTTGCCCCATTTTTCATTTTCTTGCAGAGGTGGTTAGTTCGCCACTATCACCTTTTTCCCCATGGGTTTTGGTACAAGCCACAGCGTCGAAAAAAGAGCTTTACGAGCCGAGTCACTTCCTATGTTGAGCATATTCCGGATAATACTTGGATGGTCTTAACGAATGCGAATATCTTTCAGCATCCCCGTGTCTTTTCCATGCCCTATGTTATTCCAACGAAGCATCAAATGGATTTGGAGAGACCAGGGCTTTGGCAGAATCTAAGTTCTTTGTCCTCTGAGGCGGCTTTGTCTCGAAAGTTTTGTTGCATGATTATCAATAACTGTACTTCCCTACCCAGATTGATTTGTTTTGAAAGACTTTCTTCCTACAAGAGGGTAGATTGTATGGGAAGAAGTCATTTGACTAATGTTTCCAAGATTAGGCTCCCACGCCGTTTGATGGATCTGACAGATATTTATCGTCAGTACAAATTTGTTATCACGATGGAAAACACAGAAGCAGAGGATTATATAACTGAGAAATTACTATTGGGTTTGGCTGCG
>JAPOQI010000058.1 GCA_026710765.1 Cytophagales bacterium
AACGAAACCTACCCCCTACGGATATTCAAGTAGAAAGTATCCGAAAAATAGAAGATCAGGTGTATGTGTTGGAAAGAGCGAAGGTAGGAACTCTTGTGGGAACCGTACGGGTTATAGATCCCAATCCGAATGAAGAATACCTGTACAGATTGATAGGACTTGCTGCCACGAGGAGTTTGGATTTGGACGAAAAGGGTAGAATTACCACGAAGATAGTTTTTCGTAGAGATCTGCGAGAAGAACTGCCTTTAGAGATAGAGGTGGAAGATCTGGGTGGAAATGTATTCAAACGTAGTTTCACTTTTGTGGTGAGGGCAGACACGGAAGAGAACTCTCTTGTTTTGGGTTCGCGGGAGAACCTGGGTGCTCTGAAGGTTTTTCCTAATCCTGTTCGGGATCGTCTATTTTTAAGATTGCCGGTACATGGTGATTTGGTTATTAGATCTGTGGTGGGGGGTCCTATATATGAATCTTCGCATCCTGCGGGAGGTTTGGAGTTGGATTTATCAGCCTATCCTCCGGGTGTGTATTTGCTGAGGTATGTTTCTGAGGAGGGGACACGTGTATTTCCTTTGATCAAGGAATGAGATGAATTTGGGCAGCCTCCCACAAGACAATTCCCGCACTTACCGATACGTTTAAAGAATGTTTGGTTCCAAATTGGGGAATTTCGAGAGAACGCTCGGCCAGGGAGAGGACGGCTTCAGAAATTCCTTTTACTTCGTGTCCGAAGACGAGCACCTTTTTTGTCTTCCCAAATCGGAGGGCTTCTTGCGGGGGAATACTTTGTGTGGTCTGTTCTACGGGCAGGATCTCATAGTTTTTTTTGTACTTTTCTAGAATGGGTTTGGCGTGACGATGGTAGGTCCAGGGAACGGTCTGGGTGGCACCCAGTGCGGTCTTTTCTATTTCGGGTCGGGGTGGGTAGCCCGTGATACCTAGGAGTAAGATTTTTTCTACCGCAAAAGCATCACAGCATCTAAAAATAGCACCTACATTGTGTAAACTACGTACGTTATCCAATGCCACCACGATGGGCATTTTTTTTCTATTCTTGAACTGAACCTCGTCAATTCTGTTTAACTCTTTTTCACTTCTTTTTCTCATCTAAAATTAGATCTTAGGTAAATTTCAGGAAAAGATTGTTATCCCATGCCTCAGAGTTCCAAATCGCGTACGCCTTTGATGCAACAATATCAGGCGGCAAAACGTAAGCATCCGGATGCTCTTATTTTATTTCGGGTGGGTGATTTTTATGAGACTTTTGAAGAAGATGCAATTGCAGCGAGTCGGGTTTTGGATATTGCCCTGACCCGAAGATCTAATGGGTCTTCTTCTTCGGTTCCTTTGGCTGGGATTCCTCATCATGCTTTAGATAAGTATCTCCCTCTCTTGATACGGGCAGGTTATCGTGTAGCTATTTGTGATCAATTGGAAGACCCTAAGCAAGCTAAAGGTTTGGTTAAGCGGGGTGTTACGGAGTTAATCACACCAGGTTTGGTTTTGCATGAGGGTGTTTTGAATGCAAAGAAAAATCATTTTTTGGCTTCACTTTATAGGGTTAAGGACGGGGTCGGACTTTCGTTTCTGGATATCTCTACCGGGGAGTTTAACCTTTTTCAGGGAACTTGGCATGAGGCTTCTGAACTATTGTCCCAATTTGCCCCCGCAGAGGTTCTTATTTCTCGAGATCAATATGAGGATTTGTCTAAAAACATAGCCATTGAAACTAAGTCGCATGCGCTGGACACGTGGATTTACGATTTATCTTATGCCAGGGATAAGTTGATTTCACATTTTTCGGTTAAGTCTTTGGATGGCTTTGGGATCAGTTCGGCTGAGGCGGGTATGATTGCAGCGGGTTCTATTTTACAATATTTGGAGGATAGTTTTCATACCGATGTGGGGCATATCACTAAGATTTCGCGTCTCCAAACTTCTAATCATGTTTGGTTGGATACGCATACCCTTCGGCATCTGGAAATTTTGTCTTCTTTTGTTTCGGGTGGGACTTCTCTTTTAGATACCCTGGACGAAACCAATACACCTATGGGGGGACGACTTCTTAGGCGCTGGGTGGGCATGCCCCTTCGGAAGAAAGAGGTTATTGAAGCACGTTTGGATAGGGTGAATGTTCTTTTTGAGCATATAGAGAAGGTTGAGGATTTACCCACCCATTTGCGTTCAATACATGATATAGCTCGTATCTCTTCCAAAATCACAACCCGAAGAATGTTACCCCGTGACTTTCATCGTTTGAAGGATTCTTTGCTTCAAATCCCCAATGTAGCGAGAATAGTTCGTTCTTTATCCTCTGTTGTCTGGAAGGAGTGGGAACAGAAATTGGACCCATGTACCGATTTAGTATCCAGAATTACAGAATCCCTAGTCCCTTCACCTGCTGTAGCTGTGGGACACGGGCATGTTTTTCAAGATAACGCAGACCCCCAACTAGCTGAGCTTCGTCATTTATCTAAAAATCATAAAGAGATACTTGATAAAATACGTCTACGGGAAACTCAAAGAACGGGTATTCCGTCCTTAAAGCTTTCTCATAATAAGGTCTTTGGGTACTATTTTGAGGTAAGACATGCTTATAAAGATCGGATTCCAACTGAGTGGATAAGAAAACAAACATTAGTTAATGCAGAAAGGTACACCACCCCCGAACTTGGAGATTATGAAGAGAAAATTTTGAAGGTAGAAGAAGATATGGTTGATCTGGAAAAGAGTCTCTATGAATCTCTTTTATCTTTTGCTATGGATTATGTTCCTGCCATACAAATCAATGCGGATTTAATAGCTCAGCTGGATATAGCTGTGGGATGGGCTTTCTTGGCTAAGGAAAGAAATTATGTTCGCCCTGTACTATATGAGGATGATAGACTAGATATACGAGGGGGTCGTCATCCTGTGATAGAAAACTCTTTGAAGGAAGGCGATAGTTATGTACCTAATGATGTTTCGCTCAAGGGGGATAAGGAGCAAATATGGATCATTACGGGACCTAATATGTCGGGAAAATCTGCCCTATTACGTCAAACGGGTTTGCTTGTTCTTATGGCACAAATGGGTAGTTTTATTCCCTGTGAGGGTGCAGATATTGGGATTGTAGATAGGTTATTTACCCGTGTGGGGGCCCATGATGATCTATCTCGGGGAGACTCTACCTTTATGGTGGAAATGTTGGAGACCGCAAATATATTGAACAATATAGCTGGAAATAGCTTGGTCCTGCTGGACGAAATAGGACGAGGAACCTCTACTTATGATGGTATATCCATTGCTTGGAGTCTGGTAGAATATCTCCACGCACACAGATCCGCACCCAAAACCCTTTTTGCTACCCATTATCACGAATTAAGTAAACTATCAGAAGATTTGTCTCGGGTTCATAATTATCATATTACTGTGCGCGAAGTAGGTGATAAAATTCTTTTTCTACATACCCTTTCTCGGGGAAATGTGGAGCATAGTTTTGGAATTCATGTGGCACGTATGGCAGGTATTCCTAATTCTGTTGTGAAGAGGGCACGAGAAATTCTAAGTTTCTTGGAAGAAAAACGTACGACACATCAAACTAAGTTTGCAAAGCCTCCTTCTTCTCAGGAGTCTCTGTTTAGATAGTCTTGTCCGAGGTTTTGTGTTTGGGATGATCTCTGTTTTGAACAAGTTCTAGGGCTAGCTTGATGGCTTCTTTCATGGCTTCTGGACGAGCTTTTTTCGTTCCCAACAAAGAGGAGGCAGTTCCGTGTGCGGGGGAGGTCCGAATGACGGGGAGTCCTGCGGTGTAATTTACACCTTCCAGTTGGGTTAATAGTTTAAAAGGGATCATCCCCTGATCGTGGTAAGGGGAGAGGATTCCATCATAGTCTTTCCACGCAGCAGATCCAAAAAAACCATCTGCTGAAAAAGGACCCCTTATGAATCCCTGGGTCTCTACCTTAAACTGTTCAGAAACTGGAATCAGATATTTTTGTTCTTCTTTCCCTAGGAGTCCGTGTTCTCCCGCATGCGGATTCAGTCCTAATATAGCTATTTTGGGTTGTGGGATTCCAAAATCTTTTTGAAGGGATTCGTACATGGTTCTCAATTTTTTTTCAAATATTTCTGCAGAAAGGGATTTACTGATCTTTTGAATCGGAATATGTTCTGTAGCTAGTGCTATTCTAAGATTCTTGTGTACCATGAACATTAGGGTTGTTTTTTGCGGAAAATATTGGGATAAATAACCTGTATGACCTGTGAAGTCTGGGAAGATTTGCTGTACATTTTTCTTTTCCAACGGGGCTGTTACCAAGGCTTGTATATTTTTCTGTATGAGATCTGAGGCACTAGTTTTAAGGGCAGAAAAGGCTTCTAAGGCACTTTCCCGATCTGAATTTCCAGGCTTATATCCCCACTTAGCGGTTGCGGTATTGATCAGATAGAGGGAGTGTTCGCGTCTATTTTTAGGAATATCGTGGATAGACCTAATTTCTTTCCATGGCGTTTTTTTTCCTTTTACTAAGTGGTTGTGATGAAAAGAAAATACATTGGGGTATCCGTAGAGTACGATGTCTATTTCTTTAAGAAAAGGATTTTCGTAGATACTGCGGAGAATCAGTTCGGGACCTACCCCATGGGGTTCGCCCATACTGATTCCCAAACGTAGACGTCTCACTTGAATAGCCTTTTATCCCAAATTTATATAGAAGTTATTTATTTTTCGGAAAAGGATAGGGGTAATGCCATCAAGAAAGAAAAGAAATACGAAAAAAGACAGGACTGGGTCGTGGAGGGATAAACTCCGTTGGGGACTCCTTACGTTCTTTATGATGCTGCTAACCTTTTTTTTGACCGTCTTTTTTGTGCGAGATGAGAAGAAAAAGCAGATCTTGGAATGGGTTTGGGTGCCAAATGCTTCACCTGTATATAGTCCTCCTGTTTCCCCTGGACCCACTAAGTCGTCTGATGAGATAGATATGTTTCACTATATGCAGGCTTTTGATTTTTTATGGCCTGCCTATAAGTCCTCTGAGATTATCGTAGAACACGAAGGGTTTACACTTTCTTACAACGAACGATATGAGCATCCTCGTTGGATAGCTTATAGGCTGGATCTAGATAGGTTGCGGAATAGTTTGATGGTTTCTAAAGGGATGTATCGGGCAGATCCGTTGGTTCGTACAGGATCTGCTTATCCAGAGGACTATGAAAAAATCCTTTATGTTAAGGGTCACATGGTTCCACCTGAGGATTTAAAATGGTCCCACACAGCTCATAGTGCATCTTATTACATGAGTACGATTTGTCCACAAGATTCCGTCTTTCAGCAAGAACTATGGTGGAACTTAGAGAAGGGTATCCGAGGATGGACCGAATTGTATGAAAAAATTTATATTGTATCAGGTGCCCATGGGGGTCACAGAATTAATTCCAAGATTGTCGTGCCTAATTATTTTTACAAAATACTACTTGTGGTTCACGAGAAAAAATTACACGGCATTGCCTTTTGGTTCCCACATCCTCGAAAAAAATATAAGGCGTGGCGTAAATACGCCTACCCCATAGACAGGGTGGAGGCTTGGACAGGTCTGAACTTCTTTCCTACCCTACCCAAAGAAGTTGCTCGTGAGGTGGAGGGAAGCTATGATGAAAAGCTTTGGCCTTAATGTGTTATGAAAAAGGCATGCTGTTTATTTTTACTTTTATTCTTACCCCTTCGGGCTCAGGAATCAGAGAGTTTGGAATTTTTATGGCGTCAGGCCAAAGGGGATGTTATTCAGGGAAAGTACCTGAGTGCATTGGAACGATATGAAGAAGCCGTAGAAAGGGTGGGTTTTGTCCCCACCGAATTTTGTTATTACCTCGCAAAGGCCTTGTATAAGATGCACGAAATTACGGTTGCGGATCGCGTCCTATCTGCTTATTTCTTGCATACACCTGAGGAGGATAGCCTATACCTAAGGGCTTCTTTGTTGCGGGAGGAGATAAAGATGGGAATAGATGAGATTCGGAATTGCAAATTATGCGATTCAGAAGGATTTCGTTATATCAAGCATAAAGATTGTGGGTCTATGGGGTATAGGCTTCGCCCTTGTCTTGAATGTGACCAATCGGGGGAGCTTCTTTGTACGGCTTGTCAAGGACAGGGTATTTGGATTCGACAGAATCGCTTATTTCAATTTGTTTATCAAATATGTCCAGGTTGTAGGGGGTCTTTGAAACAAAAATGTTCAGCCTGTGGTGGGAAGACCCACACCCTTATTTTCTGTGCTGAATGTGGGGGAAATGGATATCTATTAACCGATCATGTATGTTCTCATAAGGAGAAGATCACCAAGCAGGGAATAGAAAATTAAGACCCCATGTTCCCGGGCTGAAACCCGAGCGATCAAATGGATAGGCATAGAAGGGTTCCAATATGAAGGCACCTAATAGATTGCTTCGTAGCGAAATCCCTGAACTATATACGGGTTCATGTTTTAGATTCACAGCTTCTTCTATTTGAAATAATTCTTTTTTATAATCCTGGGAAGACCAAACAATACCTGCATCTATGAAGAAACATAACTCTGTTCCGACATACCCTATGGGTATCAAGGAGAGGTTCTTAGGACCTGTAAAAGGAATACGTATTTCAAAATTACTCAGTCCCATTCTGCTTCCAATCAGGTTGATCACATGAAGTCTATTTGAAGACCCACCATTGCGGGCACCTAAATAGTTATATCCTCTCATAAACCAAGGAAATCCAATATTGTATGGAAAGAGAAAGGAGTTTTCAGATTGGGGTCCGTACCTTCCTTGATGGAGGATCCGAAAAGCCAGACCCACGGGTTTAAACCATCGGTAGATTCGCAGATCGGCAATGATCTCTTGGAAGGAGAATTGTCCAAAGTATTGGGATCCGTGGATCCGATAACGATATCCATCCAGGGGACCCACTATACCATTAAAACTCTTATCCCCTACGTGGGCTATACCTACATTATGTAAGAAATTAGGATCTTGTGTGGGAAGACGTTCTCTTCTTCTATCTACCAAAATAAAATTGTGATAATATTCATTAAATCGATCATGTCGGTAGAAATAATAGGCTGAGGAGGCAAAGGCTTCCCATCGTTTGAAGCGGGACATGGGAAAGAGTGCAAATAGACCCAACCTATCTTCAAAGGTTCTTAATATGTCGGTTTTATAATTTGTTGTCTCTAACTTGATATTCTGTATATCTATGGTTTCCTGACTCAGGGAGAAAAAACTGGAGAGATAGGGTATGTGACTGAACGAAAGACCCCAATCTATACGTTGTTTCTTGAAGACATATGCCAGACCCCCACCTATGTCTTGAATCTCCCCGTTCACAGCCAAGAAAGAAGAAACCGTATGATTCTTCACAATGTCGCTGAAAATAGCATTTACCGAACCTGAAGCACCTGCTCCAAATTGGGAAGCCCCCACCCCTAATCCTATACTTCCTAAATTTTCCAAACTAAATTTTGGATGATAGGGAACAGCTTCTATTTCCTTTTCATATATGGATTCTTCTTCTTCTTCCAAAAATTTATCCACAACCTCTGTGACCCCTTCCTGCTTGACATAAATTTTAGGAGGTAAACAGCCGGCAGATCTATCTGTTTTTTCTTCAGATATGTCTATTTCTAGGAGTTCAGAGGTATGGGCTTCTATCAACATGTATTCTGCATTTCGGTAGAGATTATAGTATATCTTTCCGGTTTTGGCTGAAACGGATAGGCTTTGTGAGTATTTACTGATCCCCGTGATACCTGTGGGGTAGGCAGATCGCCTCAGAACCTTTTGACGGGGTATATCATAGGTATATAGGTCTCTAAACCCGTTTTGATCTGAGAGAAAGATCAGGGTTTGATTATCGAGGAAGAGGGGATTTAGATTTTCGGCTTCTTGAAGAACAGGAAGGGGGGTAATTTTTTTTGTCTCCGAGGACCAAATGACCAGTTGGAAAAGACCTTGTGGATGTCGGTTGCTAGCAAAGACGATACGGGATCCATCGGGCGACCAATGGGGTTGAATATTTGCATAAACATCTTGGGTAATGGGGCTCCAGCTTTTTTTCTCCAGGTCCAGTTCGTATAGATTACTGATTCCTTTTACGAGTCCGGTAAAGACAATTTTCTTCCCATCCGGGGACCAGGTGGGGAAGGAAATACTACCTATGTCTTCGGGAAGGAATTCGTCATGGATTGCTCCTTTTTCGGCATCCACGATGAGCAGGGCATTTCGTCCCTTTTTAAAAACCAAAAGGGCAAAGAAGCGACTATCAGGGGACCAAGCAGGTGCAGATTCGTAACTATTTCCAAAATCAATATGGGAGGAATATATAATTCTATTAAATCGTCTAATCATTTTTTTTCTTTGAATATCATAGAGGTAGTAACTCATGGTGATGGCATCTCTTCGGGATAGGAAGACAATTTTCTTGCCATTCGGACTCACAGAGGGTGTTATATTTGTTTGGCGGATCTCTTTGGGACCCAGTAGGATTTTCCCTACCAATTGATTTTTATCCCTGTTTTTCATCAGGGGTTGGTAATAATTTTTATGAGTTTCTCTCCACATATGTGAAATGGTCTCCATATCATAGCCCAAGACCCGAAGACAGGCTGCATCAAAACCATATTTTCCGGTCTCTATAAACAAAGGACGTATGACTTCATCACCCCAAACCCCGCTAACAAAGGCCCAGAAAGATTGTCCGTATCGGTAGGGAAAATACTTCGGATTACGCAACTGTGCGATGGAAGGGAAATAGTGATAGAGGATGGCATCCCGCATCCAAAGGGATGTGATGGGGTCATTCCGACCCAAGGAGAGAAATTCTGCCATCCCCTCCACCATCCATAAAGGAAGATTTTCTGTACTACGCAGAGATAAGGAGTCTATAGTTTTGAGCATATTATATTGAAAGGCGTGAACCAATTCGTGTCCCAGTACGTGATTGGTTTGCCAATGGTGTTCGGTCAAGGGCATCACGACCCGATTTTTAAGGCCCTCAGTGATTCCGCCTGTCCCTACGTTGATGGTAAAATCAAAGACCGTTGTTTGTTGAAAGTCTGCATGATTTTCGTAAATAATGAGTGGATTTTTCTTTTTCAACGTATCCCTTAGGACACGACTGTGTAGATTATGCCATTTCTCTGCCTTCCCCAACCACATTCTCGCCACAGAATCATCTGTATAGTGGTATAGGTTAAAGTGGGGAGAGGAAAGGATTTTAAAATCAAATTCCTTGTAGGCTACCTTATTCTTACCAAAATACTGTCCAAATACCTTTCCTCCGAAAAGCCACAAGAATATGTACAGGATACTTATAAATAGTTTGATAAATTGCACAGGTGTTTTTATTTACAAATATAAGTTTTCTGCTTCCAAGATAACGAAAGAAGGTCATCTAGTATGTACGAAGATAGTAGCTCTTTCATAGAGGGTCTCCGAAGACTGAATATGCTCCAGGACAGTACGCCTAGTCTTGAAAAAAACCTGGAAAAAGGAAAACAAAGGATTTATGTGGGGCTGGACCCCACGGCTGACTCTCTACATGTTGGTCATTTGGTTAGCCTTTTTTTCTTACTCCGTTGGTATCATTGGTCGGAGAGACATGATGTCTTAGTTGTTTTGGGTGGTGCTACGGCTATGGTGGGGGATCCTTCTGGGAAGCATAGTGAGAGGGATTTACTTGTTTCAGAGGAGGTCTTAGAGAATACAGAAAAAATGCATGATCAGATAAGGGGATTTTTTTCTCTGCATGGCTTAACGGGGTCTAGGATTCGGGTGATAAATAATCACGAGTGGTGGAAGGAAATAGGGTACTTGGATTTTTTGCGCGATATAGGAAAACACTTTCCTTTGGGTTATCTCTTGGCAAAGGACACGGTTAGATCTCGTCAAAAGACGGGCATTTCTTTCACCGAATTTTCTTATTCCCTGATGCAGGCCTATGATTTTTTATATCTATATAAACATCATGGGGTCAAAATACAAGCGGGAGGAAGTGATCAGTGGGGAAACATGACAGCCGGAATAGATCTCATTAGACGAAAAGAAGGAAAAGAAGTAGATGCCCTCACCTTCCCCTTACTGACTCGGCAAAATGGTCAAAAATTTGGAAAAACAGAGTCCGGTAATTTATGGCTAGATGGCACCAAAACCTCTCCTTATCAGATGTTTCACTATGTCCGAAATATAGATGACGAAGATTTGAAAATTTGGCAAGAACTCTTAGCTCTGCCCAAGAAAAGAGGAGAAAAGACAAACTTAGATGAACCTCAACCTGAAAACCTCAATACCTTGAAGCATGATTTGGCTTGTCAAGTGGTCTCCCATGTACATGGAAAAACCATTGCTGAGGGGGTGGCAGCGGCGTCTCATCTTTTATTTTCCCGAGACGGGGATTTCTCCAAGTCTGGGGTTTTTGACATTCTCTCCAAAGAAATACCTTATGCTGAATGTAAAATTCAGGAGAAAGATAGTTTGTGGAAGCTGATCAGCACGGTATTGGATGCCCCTCAGGGAGATAAACCCTTTCGTTCAGGGGGAGAAGCCCGACGCCTGATCCAGCAGGGAGGACTTTCTATCAATCAGGTCCGAGTAGCCTCTGTGGATGACCCCTTACCTACGCCCTATTTAGATGAGTATTACTTATTCCGAAAGGGTAAAAAAGATTTCTTCTTACTAAAACTCATATGAAACCTCTTTTGGCTTGGGGTAGTGGCTTAGTTCTTTGAATTGAGATTTACCCTTGTAGGGGATGCACAAGAGGCTGGTTGTACGGGTTCCGTATTGGGGACTTTGAACAAATCTAGCCGAACAAATTTTCTCCCAACTCTTGGGAAATCCTGTCTTGGGCAATTGATCTGATGGGGCAAGATTAGGGTCTTTCATCATTTTGAAGAGCGAAGAAATTGCCAAACGAGAAGCTTGAATATGTTGCGAAAAAACCTCTTTCCCACGCAGAACTTTGAACCAAGGATCATCTATCCTAGAATTACTTAAGCCATAAATCCCGGGGCGAAGCTTTTTTCGTTCGGGAACCATATTATTGGCATACCAAAGTTCTTGGGAATTTCCTATCAAGAGATTAAATCCAGAATAATTGTGTAGGGAGAGGCTTTTGAGATAGCTATTAGGGGATGTTTGAGGGGCTCTTAAAAAATCCATGACCAAGGTACCTCTACTTTTTTTTTCTTCGGAGGAATCATCAATTTCTCGTTTCCGATAATTGGTTAGGGTAGCGAAGGCGGCAGATTGGGTCACGCCCAACCAGGTTCCCTTTTTAGCTCTATCTCTTCCACAAAGAATCTGAGGATGTTCTCTTAACCACTGAGCAGTTTCTGTGGGTCTATTGTATAGCTCATCCCGATTGGATAATAAAATTAGAGAATAATCTGGATGCACCTTCCATGCCACAAAGCATAAACACATGAGAACTAGGGGGTGAAATCTTTTTTGGCTTGCATAAGCTCTTCAGCAGCTTTAACAATATAGGGATGGGTGAGACCATATTTTTCCATGAGTTCATAAGGCTTACCACTTTCTCCAAACCTATCTTTTACACCCACAAATCTTATGGGTCTAGGCAGGTGTTGTGCGAGCAAATGTGCGATGGCATCTCCTAATCCTCCGTGTATTTGATGTTCTTCGGCTGTGACGACAGACCCTGTTTTGCGTACAGATTGGAGGATACCTTTTTCATCAAGGGGTTTAATGGTGGCGATGTTGATAACCTCGGCTTGAATACCCCTTACAGCCAATTCTTTTTGAGCTATTAGGGCTTCCCAAACCAAATGACCTGTGGCAAAAATGCTTAAATCTCTCCCTTCCACCAAGGGTAGTACTTTTCCAATTTTGAAAGGGAGATCTCTGGGAAGAAATACGGGCATTTCGGGTCGTCCGAATCGGAGATAAACGGGTCCTTTATGTTGGGCTATTGCCAGGGTAGCTTGTCGGGTTTGATGGGTGTCACAGGGGTTAATAACGGTCATATTGGGAAGGGAACGCATGAGTGCCAGATCTTCTAAAATTTGGTGTGTGGCACCATCTTCCCCCAAGGTGAGACCCGCATGGGAGGCACATATTTTTACATTCTTATGGGAATAAGCAATAGATTGTCTGATCTGATCATATACCCGCCCTGTACTGAAATTTGCAAAAGTCCCTGTGAAGGGAATAAATCCCGAAATAGCCAGACCCGAGGCTATACCCATCATATTCGCCTCGGATATACCTACCTGAAAAAAACGTGAGGGAAAGGCTTTTTGAAAAGCCGACATTTTTAAAGATTCTGTCAAATCAGCGCACAGACCCACTATTCTATGGTTTGTTTTCCCTAATTCTAAGAGGGCTTCCCCAAACCCTGAACGGGTTGCTTTTTTATCAAGCAGATTAAGGGGTCCTATATCTGTAATCATAAGGATTCTTTTAAGGACAAAGCTCTAGATTTTCCGATCAATTGGCTCAGATCTTGAAGGGAACAGGATTTTATTTGATCCCTGGTGGTATAGGATTTTAGGATCCTTTTTTGACTCAGGGGACCTATTCCTTTAATAGATCTCAAAAAAGATTGGAAACTTTGTCGACTTCGTTGGTTCCGATGGAAGCCAATCACAAATCGGTGGGTTTCATCTCTAATTCTTTGAATTTGTTGGAGGGTAGGGTTTTCCTTGGATAGTTCTAGGGGAAGGGGTTCCTTGGGGACATAAATTTCTTCCAAACGTTTGGCAATGGCTATAACGTGTGTGAGACCATACAAATCCAGGTCTTTCAGGACCTGAATAGCTGCATTGAGTTGTCCTTTTCCGCCGTCAACGATGATTAATTGGGGAAGATCGTGTCCTTCTTTTTTTTGTCTTATATAGTGTCTGTGAAGGACCTCTTTCATGGATTTTACATCATCTATTTGTCCTTGCAGCCCTTTAATTTTAAATTTGCGATAGGACTTAGTATCAGGTTTTCCATCTTTAAAGCAGGTCATTGCCCCGACTGTATTAGTTCCTTGCAAGTGTGAAATATCGAAACAATCTATGTGTCGAGGGGTTTCTTGCATGTGTAAATCTCGTTGCATGGTCTGCATGAGGTTTGGAATTTTCCGATTCCGCATCTTTTTATCTCGATAGAGCATGGCATTTTGTTCGGATAGCAGGAGTAATTTCTTCTTATCACCGATGGAGGGAATAGAAATGTTCAGATCATCTTTAAATCTCTTCACAGGAATGGGACTAATGATCTCGGAAGCATGACTTTGGTGTTTCTCCATACAATGAATCATGGCCCTTTGCAGCATGTTTGCATTATCCTCTTCCAACCTGGATTGTACCAAGAGATTATCGCTCAATGATATAGCCCCTTCTCTAATCTGCATGTAGTTGACAATCATCTGGGTTTCTACCGAAGATATGTTTAGAAAAGAAAAAACATCCACATGTTTTAGATGGGCTTGCACGACCAGTGATCTAGTATGAAAACCCCCGATCTTTTGAAGCATGTTTTGATAAATCTGTGCTTTTTCAAATAAAAGTTTCTGACTAGCTTCTTCCATCTTTTGGTTTAGATGTTTTTTAATTTCTGTCCATCTACCACTCAGAATTTGCCGAATTTGACGAATATTCTCTTCATAATCTTGTTCAGTCTGGATCCCTTGACAGGGTCCTAGGCATCTTTTCATCTGATATTCCAGACAAAGCTTATATTTTTTTTCTTGAATATTTTCAAAAGAAAGAGGATAGGTACAGGTTCGGAGAAAGTACACTTCGTGTAGCAATTTATAGAGTGCTTTCATAAAAGAAACTTGTGTATAGGGTCCAAAATACTCTCCTTCTAGGGTTTTTCGTCTTCGGATCAGAAGACGAGGAAAGGGTTCTTTGACGAGACATAAATAGGGAAATGTTTTGTCATCTCGCAGCAAGATATTGTATTTGGGTTGATGAGTTTTAATAAGTTGATTTTCCAATAAGAGTGCTTCATTTTCAGAGGGTGTCAGGATGAGAGAAAACGAAGCTATATTTCCCACCATAATCCTTACCTTGCTGGGAAGACTTTGGATGGGACGAAAATAGCTATTAACCCGCTTGTACAAATTTTTTGCCTTCCCCACATATAAGGGTCTTTTTTTCGGATCGTAGAAAAGATAGATACCTGGAGATCGGGGTACTTGCTGGACATCTTTTATTTCAAAAAAAGATATCTCTTTCACGCTGCGATTCATGATGCATGTAGCTCAGAATATTTCCATTTCGGAGGAATCTTCCGAGTCTGTATAGTGTTCGTCACAGTCAAGGGAGATGGACAAAGGTTTGCTGGGTTGGGGGAAGACCCCCTTTCGTATATCCAATTTAGGATCTTTGTACACACGTGTCATATATTCCTCCCAGATTGGCATGGCTGTACGGGCACCTTGACCCAGATGCCAATCTCTGAAATGTATGCTCCTGTCCTCACCCCCCACCCAGACCCCCGTGACCAAATTTTTCACAATACCTATAAACCACCCATCTGAGGCATTCTGGGTTGTCCCCGTTTTGGCACCTATTTGATTTCCGTGTCTCAAGAAAGGATTAAGTCCTACTGAGGTACCCCTATATTCTTCTGTGGCACCTCGGAGCATGTATAGCATAAGATAAGCTGTTTCTTCGCTAATAGCCTCTACCTTTTTGGGTACAAACTCTTGAATGATATTTCCATTTTTATCTTCAATTCGTTGAATAAAAAAGGGTTGGGTCCAGATTCCTTTGTTGGCAAAGGTACTATATGCTCCCGTCATTTCGTAGATAGAAACATCCCCACCCGCACCCAAACAAAGGGCAGGTACCGCAGATAAAGGACTAGTAATTCCCAATCTGTGTGCATAGTCAACCACTGTTTGTACCCCCATTTTTTTTATCCAATAAGCTGTAATGGAATTCACGCTCCTGGCCATAGCCTGACGTATGGTCATGGTCTTTCCAGAAGGCGTACCCCCTGCGTTAGAAGGGGACCAGGTACTGGGATATTGATCGGGAAGATAGAAGGTTATTGGATTGTCCACCACCTCAAAACATGGGGTGTACCCATTGTCTATGACCGCAGTATATACAAAGGGTTTGAACGTGGAACCAGGTTGTCTTCTACCTTGTAAAACGTGGTCAAACTTGAAATAGCGATGCTGAATACCTCCCACCCAGGCTTTAATCTTCCCTGAACCTGGATCCATTGAAACCAGACCCGCGTGTAAAAAACGTTTATAATAGGATAGGGAATCATAATGGGACATGAGTGTATCAATTTCGTGTCTTTTCCATGAAAAAACTTTCATAGGTTTTGTGATACTGAGTAGGGAATCTGCGTAGGCTTTTTTCTGTTCTTCCCATCGTATTTTATTTTCCTCTTGGGATAGGTCCAGTGAATCGGGGGGTAGATAGCTATTCCAAATCTCTTGATAGCTTTCGGTTCGGGTGATTGTTTTTTCCAGGAAATTAGGAATTTCTTCTCCTTCTTCATCTATCCATGGATTTTGATTTTCCCAATGGAGATCAAATCTTTCTTGAAGCGCTGCCATCCTTTTGGCAAGGGCTTCTTCGGCATGAACCTGAAGTTTACTATCTAATGTTGTGTAGATACGGAGCCCATCTCCGAAGAGGTCATATCCGTGTTGGGATGCCCAAGCCATCATGTAATTCTTGACCATACTCCGAAAATAGGTGGCAGGACCCGTGTTATGACTTTCTACCTTGTATTGAAGTTGTGGAGGGATGAGTTGTCGTCTGATCATTTCTTCGTGGGATATTTTTTCATATTTGTATAAATTATGTAGGACCTCATTTCTCTTGGCGATGGAACGTTCTCTATTTAGAATAGGACTGTATCGGGTTGGTGCATTAATCAATCCGATCAACAGGGCTGATTCGCTATAATTTAGTTGAATGGGTTTTTTATTGAAGAAGGTTTTGGCAGCGGCTCGGATCCCGAAGGCATTGCTACCAAAAGAGATGGTATTGAGGTACATGGCCATGATTTCTTGTTTGGTGAAATTTCTTTCTAGGTTGATAGCGATGACCCATTCTTTGATTTTGGTGATAAATCTTCCCATCTCCTTATCTTCGTAAAGACTTCCTTGATTATGGGTAGAGGTTCTGTACAAATTTTCTGCTAATTGCATGGTAAGGGTGCTGCCCCCACCTTTGTATTGTCCGATTAACCGACCATAAACAGCCCGAAGAAGACTTTTGAGATCTATCCCTGCGTGTTCAAAAAATCTAATATCTTCTGTCACAAGCAGTGATTCTATGAGGGGTTTAGAGAGTTCGTGAAAGGCAGCAGAGGTCCTATTTTTTCTATAATACTTACCCAGTAATACGCCATCTTCTGAGAAAAGAAGTGAAGCATTTTCTATGGTAGGATTCTCCAATTTCTCGAGACTCGGCATGGAACCAAACCATCCCTTAGCATCTATCTTTACCAAATAAAATAAGGTAGCGAGACCCAAAAAAAAGACAAATGATAACCCCCACAGAAAAAGGATGCATATGTTAACAAAGCGGCGCACAGAACTTGTATGAGGGGATTAAAGAATCTTTTTCCTGAAATAAGAGGGATATATTTTCCGATCCCTGAATAGATATAGGGTTTCCAGATGTTTCTCTGAAACGAAAAAGTATTTTGCACTTTTACTTTCTTTCAAAAACTCTTTCAGTTTGGGTTCTGTTTTAAGTAACGAATAGCTTTCCCGAACAGATGGGATATTGGGAAATCCGTCTATGATCAGGAGTCTTCGTTTTTTGCTCAGAACTATGTTTCCTACCCTTCCATTGGGATGCTGATAGCTTTTCCATAAGGGGTAGAGTTCTTCTATGGCTTTTTCTTCTTTTTCGTAGAAATAGAGAAGGGCTATGGCTTGTTTTCCCTTTCTTTCCTTGGGGGGATACTTGGGTTTGGAACTAATTACCGCCTTGAGTTGTTCTTCTTCTGCACTTTTCAAGAGGTTTTGGGCATATACCTGTTTTCCACTTTCGGGATATGTGTTGAGGAAGGAGTTTAGATTGAGGGGATAGGCGTAGGCGGGTTGTGTGTGTTCGGAGATCATGCATGAGAGGAGTTTAGCATTTTCTACAAAATCGTTTCCTCCATATCGTATCAAGGCCTTATTTAATATCAGATCCGCACTATCAAATAAGCTTTCCTTGTATAAATAATAAGCATCCCTGTATGTACGCATCAATTTTTGCCTTCGTAACTCCTTGACCTCCAAATAAAGCGGATTGAGCATGACCTTTGTGAGTGTAGAATCTGGATAATTTTTCAGCATAAGTGCTTTATAATCGTTTCTTTCTTCTATGGAAAGCGTATCATTTCTATAGAGCAGATAGAGGGCTCGCAATTCGTGGCGGCTGCCGGGATGTTCTCTCAGGAGTTCTTTCAAAATACGTTGGGCTTCCCATTTTTCATTCAATTGCAACTGAGCGCATCTTCCCATTCCTAAAAGTGACTCGGTCAACCTGGACCGCCTACCTACCGCATCCTTTTGCCGACTCGGAAGCTCTTTTCTTAAATCTTCTTTGCTTAGCGTAAAGACCGAATCGACAGCTAATTTTATGGGTTCAGTGCTTATATCTAGACTATCTGTGGCTTGAGATAGACTATCCAGTTCTGTTTTATCTAGGGGTCTTTCTGAGGGAAGCCGAGATATACGACTTTTCCACCGCCAATAATCTACCAAGGGTCTTTTGCCCCATTGTTGATAGAACCTTTCATAACCCCTACTTACAGCCTCTGGACTATAAAAATACCAGGTTCCTGTATTCTCAGTACCTCTTAGGAGCTTTCGTTTTTGAGGAATGATACCTTCTTCGGCTCGTCTTCTGAATATATTTTCTTTTTTCTGGGTCTGTTCGGCACGGGCGATTTCCCAGGCTTTTTTCTTTTCTTCCCATTTGGCTTGGAGTAGGGAATCTATGGCTTCGGGACTCATTAGGGTAATCTGAAATAGGGAATCTTGTTCTTTCCAGGTAGTATAATAGCTGGCATATTCATCCAAATTATTTTTGGTACGAAGGAGGTCTTCATAATCAGGATCTGTTTTTTTGCTGAGTAGGAATAGGCTATCATAATAAAAAGAGGAGGTGATGAAGTCTCTTTTATCGTGGTAGTAAATCCGAATGAGTTTCCACAAAGTTGTTTTGCGTTGATAGGTATCTTCTTTGGGATTTTGTTCGAGAGAGAGGAGGTATTTTTCAACAGCTATATCCAAAGAGTCGTGTTTATATTCAAAATTACCCCAACTATAATAGACGATATGTTTTTGATCTTCGTTTTTTCTTTCATTCAGTTCTTGCAGGTATTTTTTTCTAATTTTCTCTCGGGACTTTTCATCCGAGACGGGTTTATTATGAAGAATATTCAGACGGGCTCTGATAAGGATATCGTAGGGCGGACTTAGACGGATTAATTTTTTATAAAATTTATGCGACTTTTCGTCATGACCAAGTTGTTCGTGCAGTTGTGCGAGTATATAATATATTCTCAGTTTTTCCTTTTGACGACGAAGGGTAGGCAGACACTCGCTTAGCTTTTGGACCATACCCTGATGATCCCCGGCTCGTTGGAGGAGATAGGCTTCTGTGAGGAGGAAATTTTTTATATTTTCACGGGTTCCCAGGGTTTCTTTTCGTCGAATGTAGTCCATGACATTTTCGGCAGATGTATCATCATTTTTTTGAAGAAAGGTACGTGCTATTTCCATGAGTGCTTTTACCCGAAGATTATCATCCTTACCACTTACATTAACGTATCTAAAAGTTGTTAGTGCTTGATCGTATTCACCTTTAAAGAGTCGTCCTTTTCCGAGGAGAAAATATGCGTCGTCCACCCATACGCTTTGGGGATGTCTGTAAATGGAAAGGGATGTTTTTTCTATACAAGCTTGTATAGTCTCTTTTTGGGGTGATAGAAATGTGGTATCAAAGGGTGCAAAGACGGGAGACACACGTTCATAATCTTTGTTTTCTTCATCAATAATGAATTCCTCCACCTCTCTTACATACCCCTTTGCTAAAAAATATGCATTGTAATATGCTGTCGTATTGTGATACAGGATCTTCACATCAGCACAGGCACTTATTATCCATGATCCCATGATCAAAACGCCCACCAATCCTTTATTTAGCCAGGAAAAAATCCTTGCGGACGAACTATTCATGATATTTTTTCTTCCCCCATCTTAATTTTTTTGAAGAACTTTTGAACAGATATTGTCAAATCTAAAAACCTAGCACCAAGCTGAGTCAAATTTAGCTATTTTAGGACATCGTTTCGCTAAATTGGTTTTCTATATTATGAAGAAGCGTAGTGAAAAAGGAAAGTGGTGGCGGCGGAGATTTTTTTTTCTTCTTCGGGAAGAGCAAAGTTTATCGGAGACCCGTCTTTTAAGGATCAGTGTTCGTGGGATCTTCTTATGGGTGGGGGTCTCCATGCTTGTTGTTTTAAGCTCTAGTTTGTTTTTTACAGGTTATTTAAGTCGTTCTTATTTGGAGAAGAAATATGCGAGGGGGACATTGAATCAACGTATGTTGGCATTTGCATCTGTGACGGATTCTTTATCTCGTCAGGTACAAATGTATTCACGATATGTAAAACGTGTTCAGGCCTTGTTGGGGCCCGATACTTTGAACCCCCAGGAGGGTATTTCTTTTTCAGAAATCGTACTTGGAGGAGAAAAAAAGCAGTCCCAGACTAGGGAAATCGTACATTTTCTAGCACCCATTGCAGATGGATATGTTACAGATGGTTTTGATCTCAAAAAATGGCATCATGGGGTAGATGTCGTTTCTCGGGCAGAGGAGTTGGTTCGTGCCATGGCGGATGGAACCGTTCTCTTTTCTACCTGGACCCGAGATGGTGGATATGTATTGGGTTTGCAACATGCAGGGGATTATTTTTCTGTGTATAAACATAATTCTGATCTCCTGAGAGATGTAGGTGTTCGGGTCAAGGCTGGGGAACCTATTGCTCGTATGGGAAATACGGGAGATCTCAGTTCGGGTCCCCATCTTCATGTGGAATTGTGGTATAGGGGTCATCCCTTAGATATTCAAAAATTTGTTCGTTTTCGTTAGATTTTCTGTATTTGTCTAAATGAGTTTATTAAAAATCTTGACGTGGGAACTATTCACCAGATTACAGAAAAAAATGAGGTCTTATAGGCTCTTCAGGGATATCTTATTTGCTGTATTCGTGGCGGCTTTTATTAGGTGGGTTTCTGTGGAGCCTTATGTTATCCCAACCCCTTCTATGGAAAAAAACTTGCTAGCAGGGGATTTTCTGGTGGTCAGCAAATTATCTTATGGTATACGTTTTCCCAGCACCCTTTTACAAATTCCGCTCACCCATGGTAAAATTTGGTTAACGGGAATAGATTCCTATTTGGACTGGATTCAAATTCCTTCGTACAGACTCTTTGGAGGACGCCAAGTAGGACGAGGAGATGCCGTGGTCTTTAACTATCCTATGGAATTGGAACGCCCCCCGGACCTCCGAACCCATTATGTAAAACGTTGTGTTGCCTTACCTGGGGATACCCTTCTTATACGGGCAGGAGAATTATATATTAATGGGTCTCGGATCAAATTTCCGGAGGGTATACAGTATCGCTATGAGTTGAAGACATCCCGTAGACTCCGATCTCGGATATTTGAGAGATACGATATTCAAGATGTGGTCTTTGAACCTGATGGCTATACCATCAATACAACGCCTAGTGTAGCTAAAAAATTGAAAGAAAATCCCTTTGTTGAAAGCATAGAAAGATGGATTTATCCTGCTAGTTATTGGGATCAAAATATCTTTCCCAAGACTCCGATTTGGCGTTGGAATCAGGATTTTTTTGGTCCCTTAGTGATTCCTAAAAAGGGGATGCGGGTACACCTAGGAGACAGCACCCTACCCCTATACCGAGAGGCTATTCTGCATCACGAAGAAAATGAGATATATTTGGAAGAGGATGGTTTTTTATACGATGAGAGGGATAAGAGATTAGACAGCTATGTTTTTCAAAAAGATTATTATTTTATGATGGGGGATAATCGGTATAATTCGGAGGATTCTCGTTTTTGGGGTTTTGTTCCCATGACTGCGATAGTAGGTAAGCCGGCGCTTGTTATTTTGTCTTTTGACAAAAATAAGCCATGGTATTCTAATATTCGTTGGGATCGTTTATTTCACATTCCCAATTAGTCAAGGAAGACGTATTTTTTACTGACCCGATCTTCGGACTATGTAGATCTTACCATCAGTCAGGGTTAGGGTCCCGTTGTTTCTGCAAGAGAGTTTTCGGTTGAAGCCATTGATCATTATTTCATCTCGTATGGTGATGGTTCCGCCATTGGCAACCAAATATCCCCGCTCATCGGAAGACTGAATACCATAACTATTGTAAGAATCATAAACATCAAAGGCATAATTTGCACCTGCTTGTGCTTCTATGTAGGCATCGTCTAAGAATATGGTACGGGCTATGCTTATATTTTGTGTGACGATGATAGAACCCCGAATAGAAATCCAGTCTAGAAGTGATTCGGGTATTCGGTTAGTAGACCAGTTTTCAGGATTGAGATGATAATTTCCATCTCCATCCCATCGGGGAAAAGAAAAATCTATACGATACTCCTCTCTCAGACTAACTCCTCCTGCGTCTCTGAGTTCAATTAGAAATGTAGTTCTATCTTGTCTACTCAGCGTATCGGGTCGGGTGCTATCCACGATGAATTCGCCTGTATTTTGGTTTAGGCTTAGGCTTCCATGGGCATCGTCTTCAATCACGTAAAAGGTAATATTTTCTCCTTCGGGATCCGAAGGGTTTAGGGTGGCTATGACATTACCTATGATGGCATTAGAATAATCATAAACGAAGGTGGTGGGGCCTGGGTCTGGGGGCTCATTGACGTTTAGAATATCTATGTTGGCTTCTACATTCTGGGAGCTAAGGTTGGCGTTGGTGTTGCGATCATTCCCCCTGACATTGATTTCTAGGGTAAAATTATTTCTTAGTTCAAAATCTAGGGAATTATTTTGGGTGGTATAAATATTTCCATTCCCATCTATCCTGAAGAGATTGTCCGTATTACCACTTGTTATGCTGTAAAGAAGGGTTTCATTATTTGGATTGGCATCTACATTTATGGATCCAGCGAATGTACTTGCGGGGGAATTTTCATCAACACCTGTGGAGTTAAAGGATATTGTAGGTGGTTCGTAGGCGTTAAGAATATAGTCATAGACCTCATTGGAGAGGAGTCCTGCACAGTCCCGAACACGGAATCTAAATCTATCACTCAGGCTTGGATTTGTTGTGCGGTAGGAAAAATTATTTGAAAAGAAGCTATTCCGAGGCACTATGTCGCTCCCGATATTGGAGTCTGAAATGTAGTCTGAGCGTACCATTACGCCATTCTCTACTCCTTGCAGGATAGAGATTGTGGAGGGGGAGTGATTCACCATGGCTGTGCTATAGACGATGAGATTGCCTCTGACGGGAAATTCCGTGATGAGAATTCCCCCGAAACGGGATAGGCTTTGTCCTCCAAAATTGACTAGTCCAATCTGATTATTTCCTGAGACCAGGGATAGGCTTCTGTGTGCTGAGGTTGGGGTGTTGGAGATATTGCTTGGGATGATTAGGCTGTGATCTTCTACCTCTCCCCAAAATTCTTGCATGGAGCAGGGATTGGGGTTTTGTATGCCTCTATATACGCCTATTCTCAACCTAAGGATTTTTTCTACCGGAAGTTCACAACTATAATTTGGGATTGAATATCTATAACTTCCGAAGAATCCATTTTGGCTTCCGCTTATCATGAAACTTTGATCTAGGGCAATTCGTTCGCTGCTCTCAAAGGTATTATTTTCATTCATGTCTAACCAAATGGCGATCGTGTGGGAACCTGATTCATTGGATTGCACGTGAACTTCAAGGGTATTCCCATTCATTCTTCTCGCGAAGAGAGATCTACGATAGGGAGCGAGAAATAAGCCATTTTGGTAGAGGTCAAGACCGACCCGGCTTTGAGGCCCTAAGGAGTAAACGGATTCATTCATAGCGGTTCGGACGATGGCTATGAAGGTTGATCCGTTATTGAAAAGGGTGGGTCGGCATTGGGAATACATCTGCATCTTTATACCCAGGGAAAGGAGGAGCATAATTCCTATGCTGTATATCCTTTTCATATCAAGGTTCAATACGGATTTTGGTGATCCAGCTTCCCCCTTCTCGTCTTTCAATGGTTAGATTACCCCCTTCATTTCGGACTCCTATTCTCCAGACGCCATTTTGTGTTGGATCTCCTCCGAAGTAGACGAATCTGTTGTCTACCACGATATTGTTTCCTTGTATGCTTTGT
The DNA here is from genome assembly GCA_026710765.1 of Cytophagales bacterium. GTDB lineage: Bacteria > Bacteroidota > Bacteroidia > Cytophagales > JAPOQI01 > JAPOQI01. The sequence goes on from JAPOQI010000058.1 coordinate 23,382, forward strand.
GTTACAGATAGTTCTCCTGTTATGGTTTTATTTCCGGGTGTTAGGTTTGTTGCGGATCCGTTGATATTTCCCTGTATTGTTTGCGTGAAGGTTTTTTCTCCTCCGATGGATTGATTTCCTGTAGTTTTGACCAATCCTGAGTTAGATAGATTTGTGATTTGATTTTCAATTTCTGTTTCTCTTGCTGTTGCTCTTGTGACCTCGTCTTCTAGGTTGGCTTCAATTTCTCCCTCCTTAGTTTGTGCTCTTGTGACCTCGTCTTGTAGGTCATTTTCTATGTCTCTTTCTTTAGCTTCTGCCCTGGCATTTTCAGCTTGTAGGCTGGTTTGAATTTGAGTTTCTCTTGCTACGGCTCTTGCAGTTTCGGCTTGCAAATTGGCTTCAATTTCTCCCTCCTTAGTTTGTGCCCTTGTG
>JAPOQI010000049.1 GCA_026710765.1 Cytophagales bacterium
AATAATTGCAATAAAAATTGATTTGGGTCAAATGAGATTTTCCTACGAGTTTAAAATAGTTCAGCAGGATATAGACAAGTATGTGCATGAGCTCATATTTCCGCTGGATGAAGGCAATTGTTGATGTGTATATATAAAGGTACTCAAGGATGCACAAACAGATGAGGTCCGAAAGGCATTAGACGATGCCGTCAAGCAGGCACTCAACCTGGACTGGGACATAGATAAGATTAGAAATACCTTATCCGAAGAACCGCGAGTTCAATAACTGAACTTGTGGGAATTATATAATTCCCAAGAATAATATTTAAGTCAAGCCCAAAGGGTGCGGGCTTCCTGCCTCCGATGTGTTCTATGATGGAACGGGCAGTTCAAACGCCTCCGGCTGGACCCTCTGCGGGTACGCATTATTTCTACGCCACCCATCGGGATGGGACGGCATATGGGAGATAGTAACTTCGGGTTGAAGTCCCCGATGCAGGCTGGGATGGGGTCTGCCAAGATGCAAAAGAGGAGACCTCAATTTTCTATCTCCGAAACCACACCCACTCAGCGATACTCTTCTATCTCCTTTCTTATTCTTTCCTCAACATTTTCATGATTAAGGTAGGAAAGACTGCTCTTAAAATGATCAAACGAGGACTTCTGAGCGAGGTTTACGATTTACTGGAGTACTTTCATACTCATTTATATCCTTGTCTCGTATGGAAAGAACCCTTTTCAGAAAGGAAGAAAAAAATACATTCCCCTTCTTTGTTTCCTCCTCTTCTTTCACCCGATCTCCCGCAACGCCTACATACTCGCTATCTATCTCTATCCCCATCCACCTACGGCCAAGCCTTTTCGCCGCAATAGCCGTAGTGCCTGCACCCAAAAAAGGATCCAGTACAACATCCCCAGGCTCTGTGCTTATTAGCAAAATTCGCTCTACCAGGTGAACTGGCAATTGACACGGATGTGTGTCTATTCTTCTTTTCCTATGTCGTAACTTGTGGATGTCATCCCATACATCACCTATAAGGGGTCCAAAAGAATGACGGAGATATTCTTTACCTCCATAATCCTTTAAATAAGCCTTGCACTTCCTACACGTCTTATGCGGTGCCCGTACATCGTTGTACTTGTAATCTGAAGCATTTTTAACATAATACAAAATCCCATAATGGGAAGGTTGTAAGGTACGACCTAAGGGTCTACCCGGAGAGTCCCAAGCGATCCAATGCCTAAAAGAAGCATATCTTCCCAGTATGTTTGCAGTGGGGATAAGCAATTTGGGTATGTTATAAATAAAAATGCTGCCGTTTGGCTTCAATACTCTTATGCATCCCTTAATCCTCTCATCTGTCCATCTCAGATACTCCTCATTCCCTATCTTATCCTTATAGGAGGAATATTTCTTATTGAGGTTGAAAGGTGGATCCGCAAAGACCACATCTACACTCTCTGCCTCCATCCCATTTAAGACGTCTATACAATCTCCACGAGTTATGATTGATTTCATGGTTTAGAATTCTAGTCTATAGGTAACAGGGGGTATGATGGGGAATAATCCGTATTGCTCTAAAACCAGACTCGTACCCAGCTCCGAACCCGTGTTGTGGAAATTTTGAGCGAAATTATAAAAGAAAGGATTGATCCTATTATAAACGTTATAAGCAGATAGTTCAAAGACACCTTTTCCATCATTCAAAAATAGGTAGATCCTCCGGAGGATCCTCCATAGTTGCTCTCGGAGAAATGACTCATTTGGTTTTCGCTCTCTGCACCTACGCGTAGGGTATGCAAAGGAAGGGTAGATCTATATTTGGACATAGTGAGATTATTTTCCATACATACTCTCTTGAATATCTATAAATCCCATGGAAAAAACCTAACCTTCTCTCTATTCTTGAGTAAAAAAATGAAAACTTTTTTACTATTTTTTAGTAAAAAACGAAGATCTTTTTTCATTTTTTTGAATAAAAACCAAAATCTTTTGCTGTTTGGAATAATTCTTATAGAATTTTGCTGAAGTTTGCATGTGAGGACAAGTGGTGTTGACATGCACAACTATCGTTATGGGTTTCGGGAACTCTTTTTTCTTTCTTTTATATTTTTCAGAGGGTAGCCAGTCCTTGTTGTTGATATGAGTCCAGTGCTGTGAGTGTACTCTATTTTGATAATAATGCCACCACGTGTCCCCTTGATGAGGTAGTGGAGGCTATGACTCCTTTCTGGAAAGACACTTATGGCAACCCTTCCAGCAGACATTCGCCAGGTTACCATGCCAAGCAGGCGGTAGAGGATTCAAGACGTGCCATAGCAGAACTGATTGGCAGTAGACCCGAAGAGGTGGTGTTTACCTCCGGAGCTACCGAAGCGGCAAACCTTGCAATAAAGGGCGTAACCGAATCTACGTCAAAGACCACATCTAAGCACGTGATCGTAGCTGCGACCGAACACCCAGCCGTCATAGAACCATGTGCTCACCTAGAGCAACAGGGATACGATATCACGCGTCTTCCCATAGGCAGGCACGGGATCTTGGATGTCAGAGATTTGATAGGTGCAGTCAGAGATAACACCGTCCTCGCATGTGTCATGTGGGTGAACAACGAAACGGGAGTTGTGAACCCTATCGCTGAAATTGCCAGTGCGTTGAAGGAGAGAAAAGTCTTATTTTTCTGCGATGCCACACAAGGGATCGGAAAAATTCCCATCTCTGTGTCAGAATTGGGCATAGACCTCCTTGCACTCTCTGGACATAAGTTTCATGGACCGAAGGGGGTTGGTGCCTTGTATGTCAGGCGGGGGGTAGAGATTGTTCCGCTCCTCCACGGAGGGGGGCAAGAGGGAGGGATCCGTAGTGGAACCCTAAACGTTCCCGCCATAGTCGGTCTAGGTGAAGCCTCCCGTAGAGCCAAAGAGACGATGACAGCCTACAGGAGAAAGGTACGCGAGTTGAGAGATTATATAGAGACCGAACTGCTCAAAATACCAGACAGCCACCTCAACGGTCATCCCTCCGAACGAATTCATAACGTAACTAACATCCGATTCGAAGGTGTAAATGCCGAGGCGCTGATTACGTCTTTAAAGCCCATAGTTATCTCTAACGGTTCAGCCTGCAGCTCCGGTAAGGACAGCCCCTCCCATGTGCTTTCGGCGATGGGTCTTTCTGATGAGGAGGCCCGATGCAGTGTCCGTATCAGCCTTAGTCACCTCAATACGAGGAGCGAGGTAGGCAGATTAGTAAAGGAGATTCACTCCAAAATACAACAGCTAAGAGAACTGCACGAATCGTGGGCATGAACATCAAAAACATATTGTCAGAAATAAAGGATCAGTATCTGGAAGACGATCGTGATCCCGATACCGGCAAACTCCGTCCCTGGATTGTAGCTTTCAGTGGGGGCAAGGATAGCACCATGTTGCTTCAGCTTGTTTGGGTAGCCATCCACTCACTAAGTAAAGAACATCGTCGGCGGAAAATCTATGTTATCTGTAATAATACGCTCGTCGAGAATCCTAAGATTATTGATTACGTGGAGCGTGTGTTGGATAAGGTGGAAGTAGCCGCCAAGAAGCAGAGAATGCCCGTGGAAGTACAAAGGACAACCCCTGCATTAGAGGACTCGTTCTGGGTGAACCTGATCGGAAAAGGCTATCCCGCCCCTAATCGGGTGTTCAGGTGGTGTACGGAGCGTCTGAAGATCAGTCCCACCACCCGGTTCATTGTAGATAAAATAAAGAACAATGGGCGAGTCATCCTACTCTTAGGTACCCGCAAAGCGGAGAGTGAGAATCGTAAAAGGAGCATGGAGAAGCATGAAGTCAAGGGTGAGCGTCTAAGCAAACACCAACTCCCCAATGCATATGTATATTCGCCCATCAAGGATGTGAGCACGGACGAGGTCTGGATATACCTCACGCAAGTCCCTTCTCCATGGGGTGCCTCCAATCGTGAACTCATCAACATATACAAGGGGGCTAACGAGGGGGACTGCCCGCTGGTTATGGATAAGATGACCCCTGCTTGTGGAAGCAGCCGCTTTGGGTGCTGGGTATGTACCGTGGTATCAAAGGATAAGTCCATGGCAGGTTTGGTTGCTAACGGTGAAACTTGGATGGAGCCCTTGTTGGAGTTCCGTGATTTTCTTGCTGATTCCCGAGAGGACACCTCGGCACGTGAGAAAACCCGCAGAAATGGAAGCACGAACGCGATGGGGCCGTACAAACCCCCGTTTCGGGCTGAAATCTTGAAAAGACTGCTGACGGTGCAGAAGGAGATTCATCTCACTGAGCCCACACTTCGCTTGATCCATTATCAGGAATTAGAAGCCATTCAGGTCTTATGGAACAGAGACGACATCTTTGATCAAGAGGTGCCGGCGATCTATGCAGACGTCTACAATAAGCCACTACTGATATCTGATGAGAAACGGAGCAGGATACAAAGGGAGCAGAGGACCTTGAAGCGGGTCTGTTCGGATGAGCCTGGATATTACGAACTATTAAATCAACTGCATGAGTTGCAGAGATCGAAAGGGGTCCTGATGAATAAACGCGAGATACGAGATGCGATAGAAAGTCACATAGAACGCTTTCTGGATAAGAGCTAAGCCCATGTCATTTTGAATATCACAAAGATAGTTCTGGAGAACTTTCGCGTCTACGCGGGTAGACAGGAATTGAACTTCCAGCTTGAGCCTAAGAAGAGCCTGTTTATTATCTCTGGAGAGAATGGCTACGGAAAGACTACCCTGCTCAGCGCCCTGGTTTGGTGTCTATACGGCAAGCAGATGGCAGAGGTGGATGACAAATATAAGAATGAGATCAGGAGTGCTGGGGGCTATGATTCGTTTCTCGTTCAGAATCTGTACAATGAGCTTTCCGAAGAAAATGGCTCTTATTCCGTATCTGTTACCTTCTCCGATGTGCTTCTTCCTCACCTGCCCTACGGAGAGGTGTGCATTACTCGGAGTGTCTCAGTAGGGCAACGAAAAGAACAGGTCCGCATCTTGATAGAAGGAAAAAACAATGAGCTTACCGATGGATTCACGCCCGATATGTTCATAAATGACTTTATCCTTTCCAGGGAGGTTGCTAAGTTCTTTTTCTTTGATGCTGAGCAGATTGTCTTCTTTGCCGAAGCACAAGGCGACATAGAAAAGATGCGTCTTCGGCGTGCTTTCGCCGAGGTGCTGGGACTAAAGAAATACGAGGACATATCGGATCACCTGTACGGTCTAAGGAGGCGACTCAGGGAAGAGGGCGCTAACAAGCAGGAGACCAAAGAATTGAATTCCCTGCAAGAGCAGATCCTCGAATCGGAGAACGAGCTGAAGCACGCAAAAGAGCGCCTTGCTGATTGCAAAGAAAAGATAGCACACGCACAACAAAGGACAGAAGATCTTCACGAACGCCTCCACCGTGAAGGGCAAAGTATGAGCTTAGAAGAGATCTCAAGACTCAAACAAGCAAAAGAAGAATCTCAGAAACAACGTGATAAGGTCCATGAACGCTTCAAAGAATTGCTAAACATTATACCTTTTGTTGTGGCGAGGAAGCGAACGGAAACACTCTATAAGCAGGTTCGTTTGGAGGAGAAATCTGAACCCTCCGCTAATCAGGTAGGGGTAAAGATAGGCGGTGTAGTTAAAAAAATAAGAGCGGTACTCCAACAGGACTACGATAGATACGGGAAGAAGATAGAAGAAATAATAAGAGAAAGCTATCACTCACACAAATCTAAGGTAGTTCCCCTCTTGGATTTTTCACGACAAGAGAGAGAAGATTTTTATCGTCTATATGATAGGCTACGTGGGGACGCTACCCCCGCCTTGCGTGATATCATGCGTGAATACGAAGAACGTTCCCGAGAGCTTGCAAGCATTCGTAGGAGGGTGCAATCACAGGAGTCCAAGGAGAGAAATCCAATCATAAGGGAATTGCGCAGTTCCATAGAGAGAGAAGAGAAGTCAATAGAGAAGACAAACAAGACCCTATTAGAGTCACAGGAGGAGGTGACCATATTAGAGTATAAGATAGGTAGTCTTCGTAGGGCCACGGAGAAGATAGAGGGTAAAATCAAGCTGGATCAAAGGAGACAACGAAAGGATGCGGAAATCAAGAAAATCCTCGATAAGCTGAAGGTTCTTACTACGAAGTTGATGAAAGAGAAAGCCGTGGAATTTGAGACTGAAATGATGAAGTCGCTAAAGGAGTTAATGCACAAAGACACACTCATTGATGAGGTGAAAGTAATAGTGACAAGACATACTATGGAGGTGCGTTTTTACCATGGTGGTATCGAGCTACGGAAGAGTGCCTTTTCAAAGGGGGAACAACAGCTTTATGCAACGGCTCTTTTAAAAACACTGGTTAGCCTATCGGGGGATAAATTTCCTATTTTCATAGACAGTCCCTTGCAGAAACTAGACACAGTCCACAGCAAGAAATTACTCAGCAATTTCTATCCTCGCATTTCTGACCAGGTCATCCTGCTTCCTTTGTGGGAGAAGGAACTGAGTACCAAAGAATATGAGACACTGACCCCAATGATCGCACAGACCATTCATATTGAACATTTGAACGGTAGATCACATTTTAAGCCCCAGTACGATGTTGAAGTTGCCACATATTAGGACTTCCAAAGAAAATAAGTCACGGGTTGCAAGTCTTACTCACCGATTGAAGTTTCGGGCAGAGAATATCGTTGCGCGAATTTCGCTGGCCTACTCCTTGGAACAAGGCGTGAAGCTCAAGCTCTCCGAACTCCAAGATAGTGGTGGGAAAGAGTACAGCCCTATTGTTCTGTTTTCCGATCATGAACCTTACTATATCGGATGGGTTTGTTGTCTTTATCAGATACACAGCAAGGATGAACGCATACCCAAATACCTCAAACTGCATCTGGATGACGGAATAATACTTATTGAGGAGGCCTTGAACGCAAACTCAGACGAGGATCCGATCAGAGTCCTAATGGAACAAACATTGTAGAAGTAAAATTAAACAGATATGTCGCTAAGGGAGATTAAATGGGAGCTGGAGTATTCACACGAAGATACCCCTCCAAAGGAGTTTTTTTTGAAAGCGCTTCAGACTAGCGATGCGTTGGATTTGTGCCTCGGGTACTTCAGCTCCAGTGGTATCCGATCCCTCGCGCACGGTTTTGCCAGCTTCATAAGGAGGGGAGGAAAGGTACGCATCGTGCTCAACGATGTGCTTTCTGAAAAGGATAAAAGGGCCATACAAGAAGCGGGAACCCTTAATGAAAAAGAAGTTGCACAACGTGTGGAAGAAAATCTGCTTCAGGACATTAAAAAACTCAGAGAGGCTCTATCCCAAGAGGGTGAACACTTCTACAACTGTTTTACCTACCTGATCGTTCACGGAAGATTGTCTATAAAGTGTATTGTACCGAAGTATGGGAAAGGAATAGCACACGAAAAATGGGGTGTTTTCACGGATGTGAACGAAGATAAAGTATTATTTACAGGCTCTATGAATTTTTCCAGAGCGGGACTGGAAGAAAATATAGAAACTATTTCCTGCTTCTATTCGTGGGATCAGGGTAATGACTTGAAGCACACGGAGCAAAGAAAGAAACGTTTTGAAGACTATTGGGAAGACAAAGCCTCTTCTGTGAAACAGATCCCCGTAAAATATGCTAGAGTTCGGGAGTACCTGGAGGAATATTTTCCAAATCACTCTCAGAGTGACTTGGAAGCGAACGAAAGGAACATTCTCTCCAAGGAAGAAACCAAGGACAGGGCTAAGGTGGATCTGAGGGACTACCAGAAAGAGGCCATCAAGAATTGGTTTGACAATGACTCCAAGGGTATCTTGGCGATGGCAACAGGCACGGGTAAAACCTACACAGCACTTTCTGCTGCACAGCGATTGTACGATGAGAGGGAACGCTTAGTAATTCTAATTACCTGCCCATACCAGCATTTGGTGGACCAGTGGGTTGAGGAGGCTAAAAAATTTGGCTTCAATCGTGTACAAAGGGTTGGAAGCATGGAACCCAAGTGGGAAGAAAATTTGGAAAGCACAATAAAGCTGTTTTCTGCGAAGAAGATAGACTTGATCGTGGTTTCTGCCGTCAATGATTCTTTTGCCAGTGAAAAGTTTCAAAGAATTCTGAGTGAAAAGGACGTGTGGAAAAACACCTTACTCATATCTGATGAGTGTCATTCCATAGGATCAGCCTCTGGTAGAAAAAATCTTAACGAGAGCATAGCCTACAGACTGGGATTAAGTGCTACTCCTAAAAGGTACTTCGACGAAGGTGGAACGAATGCCATAATGGACTTTTTTTCTGGAGTAGTGTATGAGTATCCGCTCGCAAAAGCCATAGAAAATGGCTATCTGACAAAATACTCTTATCACCCCATCCTGATTGAATTGACGGAAGACGAGTTTGAAGAATATCGTCAACTGACAAAGATCATATCCAAATTGTCTTCCCAAACAAAAGAGAATCCCAGAAATGGGGACAAGAATTCTGATGACAAAAGGGAGCAACTGGATAGGTTGTTAATAAAGAGGGCAAAGATCAGGAAAAGCGCCCAAGGAAAATTGGATTGGTTAAAAAATCAAGACTTTAAGCAAGATGGTTTCACCATCTTCTATTTGGACGATCAAATCTTTGGGGAGGCGAACAAGATCATAGGTAATAAAATGCAACCCACACACAGATTTACCGCCACAGAAAGCCCTTCCGAGAGAAAGGATCTCCTTAAAAAATTTGGAGATGGTCAATACAAGGCTTTGGTTGCTATGAAATGCCTGGACGAAGGGGTAGATATCCCTCCTGCCCGTAGGGCATACGTTATGGCTAGTTCTGGGAATAAAAAAGAATTCATACAGAGAAGAGGACGTCTCTTACGACGTTCCAAAGGTAAGAAAAGTGCAGAGATTCACGACTTGGTGGTAATACCTCCTCAGAACCTCCGTACCTATCCTGATTATCAAGATGCCTCGAGGAAATTATTTGAGCCTGAGTATAAGCGGGCGAAGGAATATGCTGAGCTGGCTACGAATCATCATCAGGCACTTGCTAATCTTGAACGCGAAATGAAAGATCTTCTGTAACCTGTGGCTATATATTTATCGGCGTTAAACTATGATTGAGCGGTGAAAGAGGAAAAAATATGGGAGTACATCGATAGGGTCGAAGGCGAAACTTCAAAAAAAATCATAGAGGATGGTTTCCGATTGACGGTGCGGAATAGGTCGCTGGGCAAGAAACGTTTTCCACGCAAAGATCTAAAAGAAATTATCTCAAAAGAATACAGGAAGGATGTTGAGACTAGGGAAGAGGGCGGAAGCAACGAAACCCAGAAGACATGAAACTCACTAGACTTGAAATAGAAA
>JAPOQI010000080.1 GCA_026710765.1 Cytophagales bacterium
CGGAACGAAAAGGACACTTCGGTAAATCAATGCAGAACCTCCTTTTCAATCAAAGTAGGTACGATCTTTGAGAAGTCCAAGCTGTCTTTAAGTGTGTGGCTTGCGGGCTTCTATATCATCCTGACGAGCAGGAAGGGAGGAAGTAGCGTCCAGCTATCAAAGGAATTGGGAGTGACGCAGAAGACATCCTGGTTTTTGCAACATCGTATTCGGGAAGCGTGTACAGAAGACACAGAGCACCTATTGAAGGGGGCAATAGAAGCAAACAAGCATATGATTAATAGGACAGATGGAACGCAGGGACGGAGTACAAAGACGAAGGTAGCCGTTGTGTGCTTGAAAGAACTAGAGGGGGTAGGGGTACGGCCAAAGCGATGGGTACTTTGAACCACAAAGCCATACAGGAGTATCTGGACGCAAATGTGGCTCAGGGGTCAACGCTATCTACTGACGAAGCATTATTCTATCGTCCTGTGGAGGGATATCAAAAAATCCATGTAAATCACAGCGTCTCGGAATATGTAAATGAGATGGCCAGCACAAATGGCATAGAGAGCGTTTGGGCGGAGATAAAGCGTGGATATTATGGGACGTATCATCACTTCAGTAAGAAGCACATAGATAGGTACATCAATGAGTTCACCTTTCGGCTCAATGAGGGTAATTGTTGGATAAGTACGATGGATCGTATCAGGTCGCTATCACAATCAAGCAAAGGGAAACGATTGACGTATAAGGGTTTAATAGCAAAAGCATCGTGACGAAAAAAGAAGACATAGAGGTGGTATTAAATCCCCTGATAGCGGATTACCTCTCAAAACGATTATACAAAGTAGAACGGGAGCAAACGGTAGCTGGTTATGGTGCCAAGAGGATAGACTTGACTATCAAGGTTCAAGGGGATGATGATGATATTATAGGGGTTGAATGCAAACGGGTTAATGGCAATCTAACGCAAGTATGGACGGATCTGAGGCGTCAAATACAGGAGCGAGGGAATATGCTATCGCATTTTATCGGGGTTATTTATTTGAATGACTTTAAATCTGCCAAGGATGCGGACTTAGAAATAGGCTTGCCCGATGAGAAAGGTGAGTTATCGTTTTACCCTGGCGATGTGGATCTGCTATGCAAGCTCATTCGGGCAGTCCATGTCCAGAATGTAGAGACCCGTCTTACAAAGACCCTTAAGGATGCAATAGATAGATCAGTTGCCAAACTAACAGAGGATCAGAAGATTTACATCAAGGATAGGATGAGGAAGGAAGGGGAGAAGGAGAAATTAAAGATAGATGATGCTGCCCGTATCGGGATGCTCATTCTTGCTAATGCATATTTGTTCTATGAGCTAATCCGAGAGAATGGAAATAAGTTTGAGGATGAGGAACATAAGAAGATAGCTAAAATCGTCCCCTCCCTCAGCAGTCTTTTGAGGGAATCTGATCCGAAGGAGAAAACCATAGACGCATGGGATCTGGTTCTCCAAATAGATTATAAAGCCATCTTTAAAGAGGCACGTGATTTATTACTTGGCATTCCGACATCTAACATCAAAACTGCCCTTCGTGTTCTCATAGAGAAGGCACTGGATATCAAAGGAGATTTAAAAAGCACTCAAAACGACCTATCTGGGCGGATTTATCATGCCATCTTGGAGTCAGCCCAGAATGAGGGAACTTATTATACTACTTCTCCTGCAGCTCGCATCTTGGCAGAATTGGCATTGCCAAAGGATTTTATAGATTGGAGCGATTTGAATGCCATTGCGAAGCTGAAAATCATGGACCCTGCCTGTGGTACGGGAACGCTCCTGGCGGCATGTAAGCAGGTATGTGTGGATAGATATCGGGATGCCTGCATAGAAAAGGGGATCCCCGAAGATGCAAATACAATAGATACCTTACGGTTGTTTCTGATAGAAGATGTACTTCATGGTTTAGATATCAATCTCTCTGCAATCCACCTCACGGCGTCTATGTTGGCTTCTGCTGATCCTCATATCGCTTTCAATAAGATGAATGTTCATCGGGCTAGACTCGGAGATGAAAAGGGGAAGGTATTTATAGGTTCCCCTTCTCTTTTGGATTCAGGTCAGCTTGCCTTTTATGAAAACCCACATATGACAGAACAAGTAGAGGGCAGGAATGAGGAAGAAGTGGATTATAGAAATGGGGTGGACCTCATCATTATGAATCCCCCCTTCACCCGAGGAGACCTACGATATAAGCATCTTGAGGACGATGTTAGCAAGTCAGTGTTAAAGGAAGAAAGGAAATGGATGAAGGCACATGGAAATGGATATAAGCTGAGTTCATCAGAATCTTCTCATTTTTTCCATCCCTTATCTCATGGACTCGGGAAGGAAGAAGGAGGACGGTTGGCTATGATCCTTCCCTTCTCAATGCTGATAGCCTCCAAAGGATTGGCTACTCGGAAGTATTTGGCAGATCATTGGCATATAGAGCAGGTAATTACTTCCCATGATCCCAAACGGATATTTTTCAGTTTTGAAACAAAGATAAACGAGTGTTTGGTTATTGCACGGAGGAAGCGAGAAGGTGAAGTTACTCCCCCAACCTATTTCACCAATCTGTACAAAAACCCCAAAACTGATGCAGAGGCGGTTTGCTTTCACCTGAACCCAGGGAAATGGGGACAGACGACACCTTGGTCTGCCGAACACATGGGAAAAGGAATTTGGACTCCTGCTGCATTCTATTCTCCCAACCTATCCGAAGCCATACTGAATCTTTCCAAGGAATCTGGCTTAACTCCCCTTGAGAAAATCGTCAAAGTATTGAACTATTGGGGTGTTGACAAAAGCAGTACAAAAAAAGGGAGACTTCGTCTTGTTGAGGTACCCCAAGATAGAAAAGCCCTTCGCTATCACAAAGAACATTTGAACACCATGCTGGGGAAGCCCGATAGCTATATACAGTTGGAGCGAGGGCAGGAAGATAAAGCTAAAGCCTATTTCCAACAGAATTCTGCCCGCCTTTTGCTCTCTCATCAATGGTTTCCTAAAACACAAGCCATAGCCGCAGTATATATGGAAGAGGCTGTAATGGCGGGTAATTGGCATCCCGCACAGGTGAAGCAATCTCAGAATCAGAAAGAGATAGAGCGGGCATTATGTGCTTGGTTTAATTCCACCTTGGGGGTATTGACTTTGTTCTCTGTGGGATCACACAAAATACCCTATCCCGCCCTCAAGACGGTGCCACTCAGGGGTCTTCCCGTCCCAGATGTCCGAGACGCCTCGGTACGGAAACCCCTGGCAGCCGTGCAAAAGGCATATGAGAAGTCCCCTCTTAAGGTACTCAAGGATGCACAAACAGATGAGGTCCGAAAGGCATTAGACGATGCCGTCAAGAAGGCACTCAACCTGGACTGGGACATAGATAAGATTAGAAAAACCTTATCTGAAGAACCACGAGTTCAATAACTAACTTTGTGGGGGATTAGAGGTGATTCAAGTGATATATAATTCCCTAATTTAAGGGTATTTTTGCCGTTTGTAACCACGCCCCAGAAAGCACTGGTGGCATACATGTAGCTTTTCAACTGCTTGCTTGCTTCGGTAAGGGAACTTATTTTTTGCTGTTTTGTTTCCACTATGCCAATAATATTGTCTTCTAAATCAAGAACTACTATGTCTGCTCGCTCGGTGGTCTATCCCAATCCGAGTCGGGGCGTGGTCTATGTTTCGGATGCGAGGTCTGCTGATGTAGTGATTGTGTATTCGGGTTCAGGTGTGTTGTTGGGTAGGTATTCCTTATCTCTGCCTGGGGGAGGTATAGACCTCTCGGGTTTGGATGCAGGTCTGTACATCTTGGAATACAAGGGCATCCGCCATCGCATAATCATAGAATAGCCAGGTTGTTCTGCACATAGGTTATTAGAAGCCCGCACCCAGAGGGTGCGGGCTTTTTCTTTTCCCACACA
>JAPOQI010000065.1 GCA_026710765.1 Cytophagales bacterium
CAATATCCTAAGACCCCTCCTCCTAGATATCTCGGGTACCGGGGATCTCTATGCTGTCATGCGAGAAAAAAAATGGATCAGCAATGGGGTCTATACCTATCAGGGGTACATGACCAGCCTGGATATGGCTAAGAGATTTAGCATCAGCTACAAAGATCTAAATCTCCTCTTATTCTAAAGGTTATAGATTTTTAGAATTTTCTGATAAGTAGACCTCAGCCCATCTGAGTTCGTGGGGATAGGTGATTTTAATATTATGAGGATCTCCTTGAAATGTATTGACATTATGTCCATGGGCTTCCCATACTGCGGCTTCATCGGTCGGGGGCTTCTTTGGAGAAGAGTTTAGGTGTTGGAAGGCCAGATAGAGTCTGCCTAGATCAAAGAATTGGGGAGTTTGTGAGATACAATATTTCTCTCTCGGACAAGAGGTGGTTTTTTTCTGAGAAATCCACTTTCGTAAGGAATGGCTTAGGGGGAGTACGGGAACCGCACTATGCTTAGCCGCAGCCTGTGTATAACCTTCTTGGAGGATTCGGGTGGAGACTAGGGGTCGGACCCCATCGTGAATGGCTACAATTCCCTGTTCGGACCTTAGTCTTTCCAAGCCATGCAGGACGGAATGAAAGCGGGTATTACCTCCTCCTACCACCTTGTGTGGTAGGAAGAAATGATGCTGATGACACAAATTATTCCAGAAGGATATTCGGTTTTCAGGGACTATGACTATAAGTTGGATATTCTTTTGAAATTTGAAAAAAGCTTCCATACTATGCATTAAAACGGGTTTTCCGCAGAGCGGCAAGAACTGTTTGGGTATCTCGGTGCCAAAGCGATGACCTATGCCCGAAGCAACGATCAGGGCATGGTGAAGCATGGACTCAGAGAATTAGCATAGCATCCCCATAGTTAAAGAAACGATATCGTTCTTTAATCGCTTCTTTATAGGCTTGCATGACAAAATCGTGCCCACCAAAAGCACAGGCCAGCATAAGCATAGTGGAAACAGGAAGATGAAAATTGGTCACCAGGGCATCACAAAGTTTGAATTCGTAGGGGGGGAAAATAAATTTATCTGTCCATTCGTCTTCACGGACCTTCAACAAACCTTGGGTGGAGAGACTAGTTTCCAAAGCTTTTGTCGTACCCACGCCTACCGAAATGATACGGCTTTTCTTGACATCTCGAGCATTAATCTTTTCAGTTGTTTCTTTGGGGATAGAGTAATTCTCCGAGGGCATTCTAAATTTGGATAAATCTTCCATATCTACTGACTCGCAGTTCACCATACCCATGTGGAGGGTTACAGAACAGATGTCTATTCCTTTTATTTCTAGTCGTTTTAAGAGATGGGGTGTGAAATGAAAACCCGCTGAGGGGGCAGTCACAGCCCCTAGTTTACGGGCATACACGGTTTGATACCGATCGCGATCTTCATCTGTAGGATCACGTTTAATCCATCCAGGTAGGGGCATGTCACCTAAACGGGCTATTTGTTCTAGAAGTTCTTCGTGTGAGCCTGGAAAATGAAAGGTGATGGTTCGTCCTCGGGAGGTTGTGTTATCCAGTACTTCGGCTTCCAATGCTTCATCTTTTCCAAAGAAAATTTTGTTGCCTACCCGTATCTTGCGGGCAGGATCTACCTGTACTGACCATATGAAAGCGGATCTGTCCAGCTCCCTGAGCAGCATAACCTCTATCTTAGCACCACTTTGTTCTTTTCGTCCATGGAGTCGGGCTGGAAAAACCTGTGTATCGTTCAGGACCATGCAATCTCCTGGATCAAAATATTCTATAATATCAGAAAAATGTTTATGTTCAATCTTACCCGTCTTTCTATGAAGTACCATGAGTCGGGAGGCATCTCTTTCTCCTTCGGGATGTCTTGCGATGAGGTCTTGCGGTAGGGGAAATTTAAAACTGGATTTTTTCATCTTATGAATGTTTTCTTTAATAACTCTTTTATTTATCAATCCGTAACATGATTTTTCTTAGCTTACAATTGCTACCTCGAGACCCTACAAAACGTTTCTCTTGTGAGAATTGAAAAGCTATCCAACCTGCTATGTTTGGTTCAACAATAGGTGTCATTCTCGAAATGGGAAGAAGGTCTGCTAAGTTAAGCTTAGAAAGTCTAAGAAACAATACATTGAGGACATTTTTGGCAATTTTGGGTGTGATCATGGGTGTTTTTTGTATAACAAGTATATTTTCTTTAATAGATTCTTTAAAAAGGAAGGTGGAAGAGAGCACTTCTTTCATGGTTCATCCCAGAGATATTACCTTAATACATTATCCCAGTTTTTCTTCTCGTGAGAATAGAGGAAAAAAGAAGTGGCCCAAGTTAACGTGGCAAGAGTATAATTACTTAGCTGAGAACATGAGAAATATTGAGAATATAACGCTCAATGTACGTTCTTCTTCCCTGATATTAAGAAATCAGCATAATAGTACCGAAGGAAAACCCCTGGGGGTTAACCGAAGCTATTTTGATATGTTTGAAATACCTATTGCAGAAGGTAGGTACTTCTATTCACACGAAGATCTCCTGGGAGAACCCGTACTCATATTGGGATATCAGGTCGCCCAAGACCTCTTTCCAGACCAAGACCCCTTAAATAGAGACCTTATGTTGAAAGGAAGACCTCATAAAATTATTGGGGTTCTCGAAAAACACGGAATGTCTTTTTTGAGTTTGGACGATAGATTTTTAATACCCGAAAGAAGTCTTAGTAAACTCTTCCATAGTGATCGTCAGATCAACAGGTCTATTAAGGTGAGGGCTAATTCGGGGGATGAGGGGCTTGACGATGTGGAATCGGAATCCAGACTTTTGATGAGACAGATTCGGAATTTATATCCCGTAGAGCCAGATAATTTCTCAATCTACCGAAGTGAATTTTTTAAGGATATATTGGAAAATATGAGTAATGTTCTTTTTCTGGTAGGTGCCTTATTGGGGGGATTTTCCATGCTAATAGGTGGATTTGGGGTGGCTAATAT
Organism: Cytophagales bacterium; assembly: GCA_026710765.1. GTDB lineage: Bacteria > Bacteroidota > Bacteroidia > Cytophagales > JAPOQI01 > JAPOQI01. The sequence continues at coordinate 3,004 of JAPOQI010000065.1, forward strand.
TATGTTTGTTTCTGTTCAGGAGCAATTGTTTGTGATTGGTTTGCAGAAGGCTTTGGGGGCCCGAAGGGCCTTCATTCTTTTTCAATTTCTCTTTGAAGCTATTTTGATTTGTTTGGGGGGAAGTTTATTGGGTTTAGGACTGGTCTATGTGGGTACCCTTTTTGAATTTTATGAAGGTTTTGAATTGGTATTGGGATCTAAGACCATATTGTTGTCAATGGGTTTTGTTCTGGTTATGGGAATCTGTGCAGGGTTTCCCTCAGCTTATCAGGCTTCTCGCATCCCACCCATTCAGGCACTCAGAAAGCAAAGCAAGTAAAAACCTTATAACCCCTGTGACTGAGGGTTTTGAGAATTCATCCCCCTGGATGGGGGGAACAAGGTTATGACGGATTATCCTCTTTCTTGGGAATGACGGTTTCCCGAACACTTTTTTCTAACTCTTTAGCGAGTTCGGGATTATCTCGGAGGAGATCTAGAATGGCGTCTCGTCCTTGTCCCAGTTTTTCATCTTTGTATGAATACCAGGATCCTGATTTTTTGAGGATACCCAATTCGGCGGCTAGGTCTACAATTTCTCCTACTTTAGAGATGCCCCGACCGTAGATAATATCAAACTCTACCTTCCTGAAAGGAGGTGCCACCTTGTTCTTGACCACCTTGACTCGGGTTCTATTACCCACGACCTCATCCCCACGTTTAATTTGTCCGATTCTTCTGATGTCCAGTCGGACGGAGGCATAGAATTTGAGGGCATTTCCGCCCGTAGTGACCTCTGGACTCCCAAACATAACCCCTATTTTTTCTCGGAGTTGGTTAATGAAGATACATATAGCACCCGTCTTGTTGACGACCCCTGTCAGCTTGCGGAGTGCCTGAGACATCAAACGAGCCTGCAAACCCAACTTGTTTTCACCCATCTCTCCCTCTAATTCACCCCTCGGAACCAAAGCAGCTACGGAATCTATGACGATCACATCTATAGCACCAGATCTGAGCAGATGTTCAGTCACTTCCAAAGCCTGTTCGCCATTATCGGGTTGAGAGACCAAGAGTTTTTCAACATCTATACCTAGGTTTTGTGCATAGGACATGTCAAAGGCATGTTCGGCATCTACGAAGGCAGCGGTTCCTCCTACTCCTTGAGCTTCTGCAATGACGTGCATAGAAAGAGTTGTCTTACCTGAGGACTCAGGTCCATAGATCTCGATCACCCGACCTCGGGGCAAGCCCCCGGTTCCTAAGACGATGTCAAGACCTAGAGATCCCGTAGAGAGAGAGGGTATATCAGCGATTGCATCGCTTGCCAGACGCATAACGGTTCCCTTTCCATAAATTTTATCCAACTTGTCAATAGCCAATGACAAAGCTTTTCCCTTTTCATCCTTTTCCGCAGGGACCGAATTATTGCTTGCACCCATTTTTTTAATCTTCTTTTATTAACCTATATCTTTATTTACCTATGACCAGCACTTAGATTCTATAATATTTTTAGATCTAGACTATGAAATCAGTTCAATATAGTATTTATTTCTGAGATCATGTCTTAGTGGTGTGGAAAATTTTATTTTTAGTTCAATTTTCTTCTCTATTATACCTTTTTTGCAAATGGCTTCTATATCTTTTAGTGTGGGTATTGGTATATGTGATTGGATAGAATAATGGCAGAGGCTGTCCTAGGTTCTGTTCGTATGGAGTCTCTGTGGTGTGCCCTTGGAGAGGTATTAGGTTCTTTTCCTATTCGGGAGAAACGTTTGCTTTTTCAAGCTGCCGAGAGAGAAAACCCTTGGTTTTCTTACGGACATTTAGAAAAAGCTTGGGAAGGGATCATACGAATGTTGGATCCTCAAGATGTTTCGGCGTGGTTTCATAAATACAAGCCTTCCAGAACAGCTAAGAGGGTAGGACTTATTTTGGCAGCTAATGTTCCTATGGTGGGATTCCACGATCTCGTATGTGTTTTGAGCTCGGGTCATATAGCTTGTCTTAGACCGAGTCGTCGGGATGAGGTCATGATTAGATTTCTGAGTCAGGAGATGATTCGTCTTATGCCTGAACTCTCAGATCGGATCACCTTTCTTTCCTCTTGGGATGGGGTAGATGCCTGGATTGCCACGGGGAGTCAGGCTACCTTAAAAAGTTTGGCCCCCTATTTGGAAAAAAAAGCATGCTTAGTTCGGGGTCATAAGAATTCATGTGCTGTTTTGGATGGGACAGAGACGTCTTCAGATTTAAGAAATCTCTTGGATGATGTGATGCTTTTTTCAGGACGAGGTTGTCGGAGTGTATCTAAGATATATGTTCCAAAAAACTATGATATAGACCACTTGCTCCATGAATGGACATTTCATTCCTCCGATCTGTTTGTGGAAAACATTCACTACATGAACAACTATACTTATCAAAAAGCCATGCTAAACTTGTTGGGTATTAAGTATTGGGATAGCAGATTCCTTTTGTTAAGGGAGGATAAATCTTTATCTTCCCCTATCGGGGTTCTACATGTGGGATCCTATGCTGATGAAGTCGGGCTGAACGATGCATTGTATCGGGACAGATCGCTTTTACAGATTGTTGTGGGTAGGGAGCTAGGCTGGGGACATGCACATCTCCCTACCCTTTTTGATTATGCAGATGGGATAGATACTATGAATTTTCTCCAGAATATCTAAGGTTGAGATATGGATTTTGAAAAAAAAGAATGACAAATAAGGTACAGATGGATTATCAAAAGGTACTCAAGTTGGGGGGAAAGACATATTCTTATACCTCCTTGGAGAAGTTGAATCTTAAAGGACTCCCCTATGCTATACGTATTCTCTTGGAGAATACAATCCGAAATCAAAACGGGTTTTCCATAACAGAGGAACATATAGAGAGCATTTTGGACTGGAAAAATACACAGGGAAAGGCTACGATTCCTTTTATGCCGGGTCGGGTACTCATGCAGGATTTTACAGGGGTTCCTGTGGTAGTAGATTTAGCTTCACTTCGTTCGGCTGTAGAAAAAAGGGGTGGAAATCCTTCCCAGATCAACCCGATCATTCCGGTAGACCTGGTGATAGATCACTCTGTACAGGTAGATCGGTATGGAACCCAAAATGCCTATAAGGAGAATGTTTCTTTGGAGTATAGTAGGAATGAGGAGAGATATAGTCTGTTGAAGTGGGCACAACAAGCCTTTGATAAGTTTAGGGTAATTCCTCCTGGGGTAGGGATTTGTCATCAGGTGAATATGGAGTATTTAGCTCGGGTGGTTTTGGAAGAGAAAGCTTGTCTTTTTCCAGACACCTTAGTCGGTACGGATTCACATACGCCTATGGTAAATAGTTTAGGTGTATTGGGTTGGGGAGTTGGGGGCATAGAAGCAGAGGCGGCCATGCTTGGACAACCGCTTTATATGACCTTACCTGAGGTAGTGGGTTTAAATTTGGTTGGGAAGTTAAAAGAGGGGGTCACGGCTACGGATTTGGTTCTAAATATCACACATCTGCTCCGAAAACACGGGGTAGTGGGGAAATTTGTGGAACTCACAGGGGAAGGTGTATCCCAAATCCCGGTCACAGATCGGGGTACGATTTCCAACATGTCTCCTGAATTTGGGTGTACGGATACCCATTGGCCTGTGGATGAAGAAACCCTTTCTTATTTGAAGAAAACAAACCGATCTGCCGAACACGTGGACCTGGTTAAGACCTATACCCAAACCAACCATCTCTGGCGTAGACCCCAAGAAGAGATTGAATACACCAGTGTCGTCACCCTAGACCTTAGCACTGTAGAATCTACTCTTGCAGGCCCTAAGAGACCCCAGGATAAAGTAGTTCTTAAGGATGTGAAGGTTTCGGTTGAGAAAATTTTAGATGAGGATTATCAAAGGAAGGGTAAGTATAAGTCGGTTTTTTTGGGAGAGGGGGGTCTTAGATACAAGTTAAGAGATGCTGCTGTGGTGATGGCGGCGATCACGTCTTGTACGAACACTTCCAATCCTTCTGTCATGATCGCAGCAGGTCTTTTAGCAAAAAAGGCAATTGCTTTGGGCTTGCGTACCAAGCCGTGGGTTAAGACCTCTTTGGCACCGGGTTCTCGGGTAGTCACTAGATATTTGAAAAAATCGGGTTTACTTCCTTATCTGGAAGCTTTGGGATTTCATCTTGTAGGCTATGGGTGTACCACGTGTATTGGAAATTCAGGGGATATGCCGGAGCATATACAGGATGCGGTGACGAAGCATGATTTGGTTGTAGCTGCTGTACTTTCTGGAAACAGGAATTTTGAGGCTCGTATTCATCCTCATGTGAAAATGAATTTCTTAGCTTCTCCGCCTATGGTGGTGGCGTATGCGTTGAAGGGTTGTTTGGATAGGGATATTGCAGAAGAGGCTTTGGGAAAAGATCCTAATGGGGAGTATGTTTTTTTGAAAGATTTATGGCCTTCTTTTGAAGAAATAGAGAAGGTGATTTCTGAGGTTCTTTCGGAAAAGGATTATGCATCTGTTTATCGCAACGCGCACGAGGGAGATAGTTTTTGGCAGGAACTTAAAGCACCTACATCGGATTCTTATATGTGGTCGGATGATTCTACCTACATACAAGAGGCTCCTTTTTTCAAAGATGTGGGAGCGGAACCTCAGGGTTCTATTCAGGATATATCTCGTGCCCGTGTTCTTTTAAAATTGGGTGATATGGTTACTACGGATCATATTTCTCCTGCGGGTAAGTTTCAGATTTGGCATCCTGCGGGTGAATATCTTGTTGAAAAGGGTGTTTCGCCGCTGAATTTTAATTCCTATGGTGCTCGGAGGGGTAATCATGAGATCATGATTCGGGGTACTTTTGCGAACGTACGAATTAGAAATCAGCTTATAGATAAGGAGGGTGGATTTACACAACATTTTCCCACAAATAAGGAGATGTCTGTCTTTGAGGCTGCGAGTTTGTATCAAAAAGAGAATATTCCTTTGATTGTGATTTCGGGTAAGGAATATGGGTCGGGTTCCTCACGGGACTGGGCTGCCAAAGGCACCTCTTTGTTAGGGGTCAAGGCTGTCTTGGCTGAGAGTTTTGAACGAATACATCGGTCTAACCTGGTCGGAATGGGCGTAATTCCCATAGAGTTTGAATCTGGACAAAATGCAGAAACGTGGAATCTACAAGGTCAGGAAAGCTATTTTGTGGAAGATTTGATGCCCCTATCACCCCAAAAGAAAGTACGTATCCGTGTTATCGTGGGGCCTGAGGAAAAAACCCTCAGCTTCTCAGGACGAATACGATTGGATTCACCTGTAGAAATTGCCTATTATCAGCATGGTGGAATACTTCCCTACATTATGAGGCATCTTTTGAAGTCAGATCAAAAAAACACATAGGGTGCCCGTATCCATGAAGGGTTCACTAAGAGCTCCTCATTATTTTTTGTAAATGCATAGATTGGCACGTGTATTGCTTATTCCTAAGGGGTGTTGGATATTTTGATCGTGTATCTGAGAACCCATGAAATATTCTGTTTGAACCCATGAAAAAAGATAACCCAAAGACGTCTGAACCCGTGAAAGATCCGATTCAGGACGGGTCTGGGGAAAGCAAAGAGAAACCCTTAGAAGATTCTTCAAGATCTTCGGTTCGCAAAGACGAGAAAAACATCAAGGTTGAAAAAGATTCTGGAAATGACCCTAGAAATGACCCTAGCGAAGAAAATCTTGACAAGAGCAAACCTGTAAATGAAGAGTTTGAAAAGGACAAGGAAGAGAATATCGGTGAGTGGAAAGATAAATATTTACGTCTTTTCGCTGAACTGGAGAATATCAAAAAACGTCATACCAAGGAGAGGTCTGATTTTTTACAAATTGCACACGAAGGTTTGATCCTTGCACTTCTACCGGTTTTGGATGATTTTGAACGTGCTCGTGAGTCTTGGGAAGGTGGAAAAGAAGCCTTTCCTGAAGGCTTGGCTTTGGTAGAACAAAAGATGTTTAAAATACTAAAACAACGAGGGTTGAGTCGGATAGAGATTTCGGTAGGGGATGCTTTTGATATGGACCTACATGAGGCTATTTCACAAGTGCCTTCGGAGGAAAAAAAGGGAAAAATAATAAGTGTTGCGGTACCCGGATATCGTTTGAACGATAAGGTGATTCGCTTTGCAAAGGTAATTATTGGGACGTGAATACAGACTATTATAAAATACTTGGTGTTTCCAGGAATGCTTCACAGGATGCGATAAAGAAGGCATACCGAAAGGTGGCTATGAAATATCATCCTGATCGGAATCCGAATGATCCTTCGGCAGAAGAAAAATTTAAAGAAGCCGCGGAAGCTTATAGCGTACTTCGTGATACTGATAAACGAGCGAATTATGATCGCTATGGTAAAGAGGGTGCTCAGCAGAGAGCCCGATCGGGGGGAGGAGGTGGTGGTGGGATGCGAATGGAGGATATATTTTCCCAATTTGGAGATATATTTGGTCAAGGAAACCCTTTTGGTTCTGTCTTTGGAGAGCAGGGTCATACAGAACGACAAGGCACGCATCTTCGGGTTAGAATTTCTCTGAGTCTTAAAGAAATTGCCACAGGGGTAGAGAAAGAGATTAAAATCCGTAGGATGATTATTCATCCCAAAGTTGTCTTCACAGATTGCTGGGATTGTGACGGGAGAGGTGAGATTCAAACCCGTGTTAATACCATGTTAGGTCAGATGATTTCCCAGAAGACGTGTCCTGCCTGCGGTGGTAGTGGGAAACGTGTAAAGGACAAACCCGTGGGTGTAGACAGTTCGGGTTTGGTTTCCGAAGAAGAGGTTGTCAAGCTCAAAATACCTCCGGGTGTTTCTGAGGGCGTACGACTTTCCATGCGTGGGAAGGGTAATGAACCGCCTGGGGGAGGACTCGCAGGGGATCTAATTATTAGTATAAAAGAGGAACAGGATAACCGGTTCCGGAGAGACGGAAATGATATCCTGTACCTCCTACCTGTTAGTATTTTGGATGCGATCCTTGGAGCTAATGTTCAGGTACCCACGATTTCAGGAGATGTGAAAATTGATATTTCTCCAGGTACACAGAGTGGCAAGCTGCTTAGACTCAAAAATAAGGGCATACCCGATATGCAAGGGAATAGGAAAGGTGATCAGCTAATACAGGTGCAGGTTTGGATTCCACAAAAACTTTCGGAAAAGGAAAAAAATATTTTGTCTAAGCTGAAAGATTCGGAAAATTTTATCCCTTCCCGAAGCTCGGAAGAAGAGTCCATTTTTGATAGATTCAAACGTTTCTTCAGTTTTCTGAGCCTCTGAGCACAATTAAACAGACCCCAAGAAAACAGGGTTTGATCACAAATTAGGCAAACAGAAATATGGGGTTATGAGGCTTTTTCTTCCTCTTCGCTCTGTACGGAAAGAGCTACTTCCACAGATAAGTCTTTGTGTAGGTTGAGTAGGATTTTATGCTCTCCCACTTCTTTGAGAAGTTTGGGAATGGAGATCTGTTTTTTATCTATCTCGAAGCCTTGCTCTTTGAGTGCATCAGATACTTGTAGGGGTGTGATGGCACCAAATAATTTACCCTCCTCACTGGCCCGAACCCGAATGGATAGGGATAGGGAGGATAATTTCTCGGCTAGGGATTTAGCTTGTTCTCGGAGAAAATCTTCTCTTCTTGCGGCTTGTCGGAGTAACTCTTCATAACTTCTTTTATTACCCTTATGAGCACAAACAGCTTTTTGTTGGGGAATAAGAAAATTTCTTCCATATCCAGGTTTTACCTGAACCAGATCTCCTTTTCGTCCCAAACCCTCCACATCTTCTCTTAGTATAAGTTCCATTAGAAATTTCTCAAGAACAACAATTAGGTCTTTTCGGGATCGCAGAATTCATCTTAATCTCTATCTAGGAGGGTTCATTCTCATGCGTGTCAGAGACATAAGGCATTAGGGCTAAATGACGAGCTATCTTAATAGCTCGTCCTACCTTCCGTTGAAACTTCAAGCTATTACCCGTGATTCGGCGAGGAAGAACCTTTCCATACTCGTTCACAAATTTCTTCAAAAATTCAGGATTCTTATAATCTACGTATGAGATACCTGCTCGCTTGAAACGACAATATTTTCGTTTCGTCTTTGTATTTTTGTAGAACTTATTGACGAAGTCATTCATGGTTCCGTAGATTTTACAAGGGGTTTTTCATGGGTTGAGCTTGTACTGGTTTCTTTTTCTTCTTTTTTCTTTCGCGAGTGATAGGCAATAGCGTGTTTATCCATCAAGACGGTATTAAAGCGTATAAAGGAGCTGTTTCTTCTATAAAATATGTTGAGATCTGCCAAGATGTTGGGAGCAGCCAAGAATCGGATCAGGTGATAAACGCCGGTATCCTTTTTCTGGATCGGGTAGGCAAGCTTTTTCAATCCCCAATCTTCTTGTGCTACGATGCTGGCTTTCTTCTCTTTCAAGAGGCTAAGAACCTTCTCGATCATCTGTCCCTGCTCACCCTTAGATAGGGTAGGGGAGAGAATAAAAATGGTTTCATACTGTCTCTGCATGAAAAAATATATTCACAAATTAGTTCAAAAACGGGTCAGTCCCCCGGGGGATACCAACTCTCGGACAAGTATACAAAATAATTATTGAAAATCTTTCAAAGAACCTTTTTAGTAGACCTAGAAAAGGCCTCTTTTTTTAACTACAAAAGTTTTGCTTCCCATGAGATATCCTGTGGTATAAATTTCGACGGTATAGTTTCCCGCTTCGTATTGACTTATTTTTTCGTATATAAAATCTAAATTCAATGCTTTTCGCTTGTACAAGGCAGATTTTTTGGTTGTATAAAATAATTCTCGTCCCTGGAACGTGAAAGAACCCGATCCCCTATTTACATCAAAAATAACTCCACCCCGGGGTTTCAATATACGGAGAAAGAAATCCTTTTTTCCCACCGTCGCGACCGGATTATCTTCTACCTCAACCTGTATTAAAATTTTCTTAAGGTGTCTATTTGAAAAGGTCTTTTTGCGATACCTTTTGCCTCTAGAGGAGAGACCCATGATTTCTATATTCGCTGTTTTTAATTGTCCGGCGAGGGCTACTTTATTAGATAGCACACGTCGTTGTCTCTTCAATTTGCCAATGGAATCGGCTAAAGCACCTCCCTTGATTTTGAGTTCGGTATTCTGTTCCAGGAGTATTTCATTGGATTTTTTTAACTGAACTATTTCTTTGTCTTTGATGATTAGAAGTTCGGAATACCCCGCGACACGGCGTTGTAAATCTTCAATCACGGCACCCGTGCTTTGACGGAGCAATTTTTTCTCCTGTATAAGTTTATCTCGTAGTTCTTTCAATTCACCCAATTCGCCACCCAAGGTATTGAGTTCCCTAAACTGTACTTTCAATACGCCTTCCAGAGAGTCTATGGCTGCAAAAGCCACGAGCCTTTCTCGTTGAGATATGGCAGCTTGTTCCCTATATTCTACCTTTTGAAAATAATCCACAACTACTTTCACAGAGAGAACCAAAGCAATCAGCGAAACCGAAAGAAGCACCCTACGCAAGGATTTATCTTTTCTGGTTTTACCACTAGTATGTCTAATATCCTCTCCCATGGCTATGCCTTGAAGTTAAGAAAATCTAGCACTTTTGGTTTGAGTTTGTAGATTCTCCAACTATTTTTTAAATCCATTCATAGATATCACAACACGGGCATGATATCAAATAATGTACATATAATCAATGGAATTAGAAAATCTTGCGGGTGGAGAACGCGAAAAATTTTATTTTTCACCCTGATATTTCTGTGCCATGAACGGAAGCCCTATTCTTTTTGATCTTTTATCCATGGGAAGTATAAATAAAGGTTTTGTTTTTCTTTCGGGAAAAAAGATCCCCTACGCGGATCTAAAATCCGTCTCCACCGAAAATCTTTCCGAGCATGAACAGGAAGTTTTAAATGCCTTGCAGGCATGGCAGTCTGGAGAATCTATTTTTGAAGTGCAAAGCTCGGGTACTACAACGGGTTCAGCTAAAACGTGCTGTCTTCAAAGAAAACAGATAGAGGATAGCATTGGTTTGACATTTCAAGTCTTTAGCATTCCCCAAAATTTACCCCTTGTAGCCAATCTTCGGGTGGGGCATGTGGGTGGATTGATGGCTGTATTGCGGGCCATAGAAACAGGAAGGGATTTGTGGGTTCTTCCGTCCACGTCTCGGCCTTTATCTTTTTTAGATCACGTTGGGAAGCTTAGATATGGTATGATTTCTTTGGTTCCTTTTCATGTGGAACGGCTGATATCGGAAAATCAATTAGATCTGTTATCCGCCTTTCATACTGTACTGATCGGAGGGGCACCTGTTTCTGCCCAGCTGATTTCTGCTATGCAGACGGTTTCCTCAAATCTTTATCAAACCTTTGGGATGGCAGAAACCTGTTCTTTGGTAGCTTATAGAAGAATAAATCCCTTGGAGGTCCATTATCAGGTTTTACCAGAACATGAGGTGAAGACAGATGAGGAGGGATGTTTAATCTTTCGGGGTGCTGTTAGTAGGTTTCAAAAGATTTGCACCCGAGATCAGGGTGTTTTGATAGATGAAAAGCATTTTAGTTGGATAGGACGAAAGGATGATGTGATTAACTCTGGAGGAATCAAAATACATTTAGTTGGGATAGAAGAAGAGATACGGAGTTGTCTTTTGAAGGAGGGTAGACAGGTTCCTTCTTTTTGTTGTGTTGGGGAACCCGATTCTCAACTGGGTGAACGGTTGGTATGGGTGATAGAGGGAGAAGAGTGGTCTGATGAGAAACAGCAAGACCATTTGAAACTACTTCTCCAACAATTACCCCCTTATCACAACCCCAAGAAAATTAAATTTCTTAAACAATTGCCCCGAACCCAAATAGGTAAGTTGATCAGGCGATACCCCCTCCCTTCAACAGATTACAAAGGATAAAATAAGATACGTTAACAGAGAGTACCCTAAGAATTCGGGGAAGGGTTTTGGGAGATTCTAGGTGAATGAGAAAGGCGATGATCCTTCGTGGGGGATAGACTAGGTAGAGAAGGATGCTACCCAAAACAAGATGTCCTAGTGCCAGGTGGGGTGTGAGTGGGGTATTGGCTTTGTAGATCATAAAAAGAACGTGAAGAATCGGAAAGCCCATCATGGTGATCCAAGCGAGTATTAGATAATAGATCATAGAAGCCTTGGGACCCAATCGTACCGCACATGTTATTTTTTTTGCTCTACGGTCTGTGAAGAGGTCTCTAAGATTATTGGCATGAAGCACCCAGACACAAAGAATGCCATAAAGACAGGCTTCTATAAGTATCCATGTAGAGAGACTTTGTGTGTGTAGAAAATATCCACCCCCTACCAGGAGGGGACCAAAAAAAATAAAAACGGCGGGGTCTCCCCAAGCCCTGTATCCGTAAGGATTTTTTCCATAGGTATACTTAATGGCTGCCATCAGGGCTAGGCATCCAAATCCAAAAAAGATCCAGCTGTCTAATCCCATCCCTAGGGATAGATAAAGCAGGTATATACCGGACCCCAAGGCTCCAGAAAAGATGAATATTCCCAGTACGAGAACCCCAAAATAGGATATGATATTTTTTTGCAAGGGACGAATAGGACCCTTACGTTGAGGATTATCAGCACCGTGTTGGGTATCTCCCAAATCATTGGCAATGTTGGAGAGGGCTTGTAATAGGGTAGCGCAGAGGCATGTGAGCAGAAAAATCTGTAAAGAAGCTTTTTCTTCATAATAGGCTTGTGTACTTGCCAGGCTGCTTCCTAATAGGGATAAGAATAGGGTTTTGGGTCTGAGGAGGGCAGCTATAATTTTTATTCGGGAAGATATTTTACCTAAGTACATATTAGGGAATATTTTCGGTTCATGCTTGGGAATACCCTTCTTGTTGAATTTGTTCCCTCATGGAGCTATTTTCTCGTAGGCGCCTGTATAGATAGGGTAATACCTTCTCTATGGGGCCATAGGGTACATATTTGTGGACGGAAAATCCTTTTTCACAGAGTTCATCAGAGAGGGGGTCTGCCATGCCGTAGAGTTGTGCAAAACACAGATGGGGATGATCGTGTGGGATTCCTATTTGATCTATTTCTTGAATGAGTTGCATACAGGTTTGCTGATTGTGGGTGGCCACACACAGACTTATTTTATCTATGTGTTGGAGACAAAATAGAAGACCTTCTTGATATGCATTATCACAGTCTATTCGGTTTTCGTGTATGGGGTCGGGATAGTTTTCTTGTTGGGCTTTTTTTCGTTCTTCTTCCATGTAGGCACCTCTGACCAGTTTGAGTCCTAGATGGCATGAATGGGTTTGGATGTATTTGTAAAGTGCATGCAATCGGCTTATACTATCTTTTCTATAACATTGTAAGGTTGTGTAGACTGTGCTTGTTTTTTGGTTGAAGGTTTTGATTAATCCTTGGACCACCTGATCCACATATCCTTGGAAGGTATATTCTTCGGCATCTACCATTAGGGATATATTAGCCTGCTTTGCCTCCACACAGAGTTTGTTCAGTCTTTTTTCAAAAGCTAATAATTTATTTTGTTCTGTGGGAGACAAGGAAATTTTGTTCTGATACTTGGTCATTAGGATGGTGGATCCTAGGGAAGAGGGTTTGATGACGGTAAAGACGATAGAAGGGTCTGGCTTAGCTGTTTGGATCGCGTTCCTGACCTCATGATAGCTTTTTTCAAAAGCCTTTTCATCAGCTTCTGCTTCTACCGCATAATCTATCATGATTTTCCATCCTTTTTTTCTGAGATGGGATAGGTTTTCCTGGGATTCTTTTAGGGTTTCGCCTCCACAGAAGATGAGAAATAGTTTTTTTCTTAGAAGCTTTCTAATAGGGGTACATTTGGTGATTAAGAATTTGACCCAGGAGTTGGGAAATGGGATATATGCGGTCCACAACATGAGTTTTAACAGGGAATTTTGATTGGATTTCTCTGTTCTGGATGTTGATGTTTGAATAGGTCTGTTCTTATTCATAGGGAATAACTAATAATATGTTGATCCCAACCAAAATAAATTATTTCAATCTGTCCCCATCTGCTCTTCACATATAGTTTTTCATCATGCCATCTGATTTTGAGATCTTTTTTCATATTTAATGTCTGATCGTTTTTGAGATGGTGTCCAAAATACTTGTAGGCGGTTTCTTTGGCTGTCCAGCAGATGCATAGGGAGATGGGGTCTTCGTAGGGACATTCTTCTTCTGACAAAAACTTATGACGTAGTTTTTGGAGGCGGGGATCAATTCGTTCTATATCCACACCTATGGGGGATGTATTTATACCTGCTAAGGCATATTGTGAAGAATGGGATAGGGAAGAAAATAGGGATTGGGAGCCGGGGATATAGGGTTGTCCGTTTTTCTTTTTTTTCAGACCCGAAAAAGGGCAGTTATGGAGTTCCATCAGTGTTTTTAGGGTAAGTCGGGCAGCATAGGATTCGGATTTTCGTGCGGGGTGGGTAGGGAGTTTTTCGGGAAATTTATATTTTCTTTTGAAGAAGGAAATATCTTCTTGAATTCGCCAAAGTCCTATGGAAGACATGGGTCCGCTGTGTTTTTGCCAAATAAGGGGCATAACTGGACTATATATAAAAAATTGATTCAATAGAATTGCTTCTAAATTAACCTAAATGTATTATATTGAGTGGGGACTTTCTATCCATATCCAGGACCTTGAATGGGAAAGATGAAGATAACACCATTAGATATTCGGAAGAAGCAATTTGAAAAGAAGACCTTCGGAGGCTATGATACCGAAGAAGTAGATACCTTTTTGAGCGTCCTTTCTAAAGAATGGGAACGCACACAGACTGAGCTCAGAAAAGCTGGGGACCGATTGAAAAAACAAGAAGAAGAATTATCCCGATTAAAGGATGTAGAAAGCTCTTTCTTCAAAACCCTAAAAACGGTAGAAACTAGTGGAGAACAAGCTAGAAAAGAGGCCGAGATCTCTAAGAAAGAAGCCCACGTGGAAGCTGAGAAAGTTATTTCAGACGCTGAAAAACGTGCCCAAGAAGTATCTCAAACTGCGGGAGAAAAGGTACTCCATATGGTAGAAAATGCTGAAAAAGAACTCCAAAACATGGAGAGTAAGTATCAAGCCTTGGAAGATAAAAGGAATCAAAATCTTATCAGCCTCCGAAATCTTCTCAACGATATACTCAAGAACCTAGACGGGTGGGAAGGAAATAAAGAAGACGATAAATTCCCTTCCGAACTAAAAAAAACAAAAGATAGCTTGGAGGAATTAAAAAATATATCTTCCAGAGGAGATAATAAAAGTCTCGGAGACGGAGCCAAGGAAGATGTCTTCTCGAATTTTCCTGAAAAAGAGGGAGAGGTCTCCTTCTTTGATGAGATCACCTGATTTGATGGCATGCTGCGGGGAGTTCTTTCCTTGAGGGATGTAGAAATATATGCCCGTGGATATGGGTTACATGGGTATGAGTCTCGGGTAGGACTTTGTTTTCGCATTCAGTTGGATTTTTATGTTTCTTATTCTTCTTTAAGGAAAGAGGATCAAAGGGGGATATTAGATTATGAAGGGGTATATAGGTGGTTGAAGGAGCAAATAGACACTTTTTCTTGTACTTGGATAGAGGAACTAAGTTGGCATCTGGGAAAAGGATTATTAGATCTTTATCCACAGGTAGATCGTCTTTTCATAGAGGTAGAAAAGACAATTGAACAAGAGCTAGGCAAAGGGTTTAAGACCGCTTTTCGCTTGGAGCTTCCTCAGTAAGAAAAGGGATTAGATTAGCGGCTTGCTCACGAAGAGAATCATTAATAAGAAGGGCGAGGATAAGAGAGATAGAGAGTCCTATGGCGGCGTAGAGGATGTCTCGGGAGACCATACGAAAGGCCTTTTTCAAACGTCTTTTTCTACGTTTCCTATTCATGGCAATGGCTAGTTCTCTACCCCCCAGCAGACCAATAAAAACCCAGGTTGTACTCATAGGGTAGTGGTTATAGATTTTGAATACATAAAGTATTAGGGTATAGCTTAGGTCTACTAGGGTGGCTGCCCGTATGTCGGTTAGATTGGATTTCTCTTGAACGATTTTTTGAATTCTATCACCTTTTAGATAGAAGAGGAGTCCTAGTCCGAAGAAGAGATATAGGGAGAAGATGAGCAGTTGGATGGGCTCAAGTTTTCGGGGTAGGACCACAGCGATATTAGAGGCGTCTTGCATGAGCCAGGTCGACCATAGTAGTCCGCTGGTAATCCATTGCAGGGTGCGCCATACAATCTTGCTCTTTCCTTTGAGTGCTTTTAACTTCCTCTTCTTTAATAGACGAGATACGGTAGTCCAAACCATGTAAGCCAATCCAAATGCTAGAAGGTATCCAAATAGACTTTTTGTGATGATAGCACCTAAGGTGCTTGCCTTGGTGGAAAAGGCACTCAGAAGGAGTATAGATGTGGAAACGGGTATCCGTAATCGGGTTAGTATCAATAATATTAGGGGCGCTATGAGTTGTTCGAAGGTAAAATCCGTAGGTGGCTCATTAAGACCCTCAGCTGTCAGACGTTGATGAGAAACATCTCCATCATAAAACCACCAGCTATATAGGACGGTTATTAGAAAGACAGTTCCCATAAAGATCCAGAGATAGTACCAACGTATGCCTCTGGAGCTTGAAATAAAAGTTCCGATGGTTTGAATACTATCGTTTGCGATCGCAGAGTAGCCTGCCAAGGCAAAGGCTACCCACATAGCTACCTGGGGATAGGGGGTCACAAAAAAACATAAAGATGCTATACACCCCACAAAGATCAGCCATCCCTTTTGACCCGAGGGGAATCTTATGATTCGGTAAGAGGTCTTGGCAAGAGCCTTGGTCCGAATATTCTCGGTTATTTTATTGGCCATGGAAAATGGGCTTGGGGCGTTTTTGAGACAGGGGAGGACTTAGATATACTGGGCCTTGTATTCTAGTTTACCACGATCTATTCGCAGAAATTCCCCCGGGAAGACTTGAAATCTGCAAAGGATAAGGCAGCTAGCAAGCCTAAGAGAATGGCTGCAAAGTTAGGGGTCAAAGAAGCAGCTTCACCTAGAAAGGACATGTGTTTGAAGAGAAAAGAACTAAGATCCTTTAACTTATAGGGGAAGGGTTTAAATAGACATGATTGCCTTACCAGGAGAAACGCCCCCCTGGTTTGATACGGGTACAATTGACAACCTCGTTAGTATCATCTCTATATAAAACCACAACAATATGGAAGAGTTCTTTCCGATAGGAAACCTTGGTTAGGGAGTTTTCTTCAGGGAGCTTATAGCTAAAGAATCGAGAATAGACCTTTCCATCCAAGATGGCATACGGGGTGAAAATTTTTCCTTTTAAGATTCTTTCTCGCGTTACGAATCTGTATAAGAAGGAAGGAATAGTGCGTCCTGCTGAAAACAGAGAAGGATAGTGGGTTCTTACCTCAGATCGTCCAGAGAAGCCAGCGTTATTTTGATTGGCAACAAAAACACTATCTTCTACCAGAATAGCCTCGTAAGAATGTGCGACGATAGCCCCATTGATGGAAGGAACCACCTTAAAGGCAAGGAGTCCTTCTACGATTTCGCCCTTCTCCTTAGTGTCTATGAAAATATCACCTGTGGAATAGATGGTAAGTCTTTCTTGGGCAAGGTTCAAAACTCGTTCATTATCCAGGGGGAACGTGAGAGCAAAGCCTGCCCTAATGACATTATCTATATTTATGAGTGGAGGAGACTCTTCCACGACGGATGCAGGAAATTCAAACTCTGCAAATCTATCCTTGGTGAAGTCAGTGACCTCGGATCCTCCGGAATGCGTTACAACATATATAAATTGAAAATCCACCGGATGTCGGACCTTTTCATTCACAAACTCGTAGATGGCTGTCTCTCCGATGTCAAGTAAGACCTGAACAAGAGCACCCCCTATTAGTCGACTTGAGGTGAAGGCTTCTGCAAAGATATTCTTTACAACTATACGTGTCTCTTCCACTGAGGGTTTTTCAAACTCCGCATAGACACAAGAGCAGTCATCATTTTCCAAGGCAACAATTTCCTCACCCTCTTCGGTACGACCTGCATAGTTTATGGCACCCGGATCTGAACAACCCTCCCGAGACCGGGCCAGGTCCAATACCTCAGGAACCCCTACCGTGTCCACAGTTCTGTCAGGAAAGGGATCGGGTAGAATCCCTCCTCCACAAAAGGAAAAAAGAAAGGGAATAAGAAGGAGACATAGAAATCGGAAAAGGGGAGTTAACATAGAAATGTTCATTTAGTTCTTGTTTAGTTTTTTATCCACTCGGTTAGCATTAGATTCATCACCGAGCTGAGAATAGACACGGTATAAAGCATCTAGAACATCCTTATCCTCTGGATTGGTTTTCTCAGCTTGCTCTAGGTAGATTAACGCCTTTTTCATCACGCGATCACCTCTTCTCATGACAGCCTTTCCTCTTTTTTGATACTCATTAATATCCATTTTTCGGGCCACATCATAGATCTCTTTAGCACGATTAACATAGATAATACCCAGGTTGTAATTGGAGATAAAATTTCCAGGTTCTATCCGTAATACGCGTTCGTAATAAACAGCAGCCGTGTCGGCGTAGGCTAGGGATTGTTTATAATTTTTTTCTTCAAAAGCAGAAACACCCCTATTCTCGTACAAGATAGCTATATTGAGTAGAATAGGCACATTGGTGGAATCCTTTTCAGCTACACTTTTTAATTTTTTCTCAACTGCCTCTACCTGTCCTGAACGGAGCATTACATCCAATTCCTGCTTTACGAAATCTAATTCCTCTGGAAACCTTTTCTGGGCTTCAGCAAGGAGTTCCAAGGCGGCTTCTTTATTTTTCTTTTCAATCAATTCCAGATCTACTAAACCTTGATAAACGGTTTTATTTACCTTATCCAGTTCTCGAAGTCTATAATAGAGTGACAAGGCTTCTTCTGTCATTTTTGCATTTTGCGCACAAATACCCCCATAGAATAGTGCAATGGAATCTCTAGGCTTAACTTTGATCGCCTTCTCAAAATGGTAATAGGCATCTGCAAAATCACCCAGTTTATATGAACTTGCTCCAAGTCGAATAAAATAATCGCACAAGGTGTGTACGCTTTTTCTTGAATTGTCAAACATTTCTGATCGCTTTCCTTCCAGTTTGATGACCTTCAAATAAGCATCTATAGCCACGGTTGCAGGGTCTCCGATGGCCTCTTTCAAGGCTTCATCTTCGCCAAAGAAAATGGTTTCATAGATTCGAGCACGGAGATACCAGGTACTGGACTTGGCTGCTAATTTGGGTCTTTGCATGACCAGATCAATCTCCTCTCGGGCCTTAACTAACTTAGCCCGTAAAAAATAATCCTCAGCCTTGTAATAAGACCCTTTTCTCTGAGCATAAGAGGTTCCAAAAACCAACAGACAAAGAACTAGAAATAGTCCCCTAAATACGACACCCGTTCTGAGAATATTCGGTTTCATATCCACAACTTCAAAGTACACGATTTTCTCATATACCACGTTAAGATAGATGAGAATTTCTTAAGATTCATAAAGTTTTGCCGAAATTATAAGCAAAGATGTTCAAAAATTTTGTATCATGGACATGTTTCCCCGGTGAAACATAGGTAAAAAATATATTTTAAATACAAGACCCAGAATTTTTTTTATGAAAAAACTATCTTTTCTATTGCCTGCTAGACTAAGATTCCTTGGAATCTTGGGGATTTTGATAGCAGGATTTTTTCTTGGTTCCTGCGATCTGTTTGATGATGACGATGAAATACGTCTAGGGATTGAGTCTGCACCATATAGTCTGTTTCAGCATATTTAATCCTTCCTGATTGTGGCTGGATACGCAGCAAACAGGATCGTCTAGGCGGGGCGCCTTCCATGTTCGGATCTTTTTGAATTGTTCCTGACTCAGGAGATCAGTTTGACTCAGGACGATCACACGGGGTTTTTGAAGAATCTGCGAATTATAAGCTTCCAATTCTCGTATGAGTTGATGATATTCTCCTTCTAGATCTTCTTTCCAGGCAGCTATCATTAGCAAGAGAATACGGTTACGTTCGACGTGTTGTAAGAATCGGGGACCCAATCCCCGACCCTCAGAGGCACCCGGTAAAATCCCTGGCAGGTCTGCCATAACAAAGCTGTTTCTATCCCAATTCTTTGTTTCCCAAGATACCACCCCTAGGGAAGGATAAAGTGTGGTGAAAGGATAACTGGCTATCCGAGGATTTGCTCCTGTTAGAACCGATAAAAGGGTAGATTTTCCAGCATTGGGTGCGCCTAGGAGACCTACATCGGCTAAGAGTTTGAGTTCTACCAAGAAAGTTTTTTCTTCACCGGGTTCTCCAGGTTGTGCGTAGTAGGGTGTTTGTCGTGTAGCACTTGCAAAGGCTGCATTTCCCAGTCCTCCTTTTCCACCCAGTAGTAATTTTTCTTCTTGTCCGGGGCGGGTAACTTCAGCTATAATTTTCTTTTCAGGCATTTCTCTAAATAGGGTTCCCAGCGGAACCGGAATTTTTTTACTCATGCCCATCTTTCCTTTTTGTTGATTAGGACCCCCAGGATCGCCATTTTGGGCAAATACATGTGGGGCATAAGCCAAGTGAAGAAGGGTATTAAGTTGTGGATTGGCTTCAGCAATCACGTGTCCTCCCTGACCTCCATGTCCGCCATCAGGTCCTCCTTTAGCCTTATATTTTTCCCTCCTGAAATGGACGCAGCCCGCACCTCCCTTTCCACTTCTGGCATATAGGGTTATTTTATCCACAAAGGTACGTTCCCTCATCTCTCAATGAATCTCTTTTCGCATACGTGCCACAGGAATATGCAAGTACTCCCGATACTTTGCCACTGTGCGACGAGCCACTGAAAAACCTTTTTGATCCAAAATTTCAGATAATTGTTGATCTGAAAAAGGTTTTTCTTTGGACTCAGCCTTGATAATTTGTTCTATTTCATGCTTGATCACCTTGTCATGGATTTGACCCTCTGAGGAAGAGATTAACCCATCTGCAAAGAAATAACTAAGTGGAAAAATACCGTAAGGGGTTTGCATGGTTTTTCTTCTAACTGTGCGAGAAACGGTAGAGATATCCACTTTGGCACGGGCTGCTACTTCTTTCATGAGAAGGGGTTGAAGATGGGATACATCTCCGCTGCGTAGAAAGGGTGCTTGTGCTTCCACAATTACATGGGTGATCCTTAAGAGCGTTTCTCTTCGTTTAGATAAGGTCTCCATCCACCACTTTGCGGCATCCCATTTTTCTTTCAAAAAAGCCCGAGAGGATGAGGATAATTTGGCATTTTCTTTGCGAAGACGCTCATAGGTAGAACTGATCCTGATCTCAGGACTATGATTTCGGTGAAGTCTTAACAGAAATTCTTTTTCCGAATCTCCTTCTTTATGCGTGAGGATGAAATCAGGAACCAAGGGCGGACTGGGTATATCATTGTCTGTCCAGCCCGGACGAGGATGTAGAGATCCAATATGTTCCAAAGCCCCTTTCAGCTCAGCCTCCGTACACTTCAAAGCTTTTTCTAATTTTTTATAGTGTTTTAAACTTAGAAGATGGAAATATTTCTTTAATATGATCTGAGATAAGGGGGTTTGAGGATGATGGGGATGGTTATTTTCTAGTTGAAGGAGAAGACATTCTTCTAAGGAGGTTGCTGCAATGCCTGCGGGTTCCAGACTTTGCACCTGTCTGAGTACGTGTTGGAAGCTATCTGAATCTACTTTTAGGTTCTGATTTAGAAGGAGATCATCACAAATAGCCTGTTGACTTCGCCTCAGATATCCATCTTGGTCTAAATTCCCTATGATTTCTTCTCCAATTTGTCTTTCTTCTTCTTTCAGGGGTAGAAAAGAGAGTTGTTCTCTTAGTTCTTCGTTTCGGGATTGTAGATAAGGAAAATGACCCATTTCAGTTTTTTCTTTGAAAGAATGGTGATAAGAGCTGCCCGAGTAGCTGTACTCTTTTTCATAATCTTCTTTCGGATCTTGATCTTCTTTTTCGGAATTCTCCTCTGTGGGAACCTCTTCTAGGATGGGATTATCCATTAATTCGGCATCTAGAGCTTGTTTCAATTCTTGTGCGGGAAATAGCAGGAGTTCTACGAAGCGAATCTGTCTTGCTGACAATTTCGTTCGGAGCTCAGACCTGAGTTCAGGCTTGGAGGAAAGGATTAGTTTGCCCACGGGTTTACTTTATGGATTATTATCTCAAGATGCAGATAGATTCCCAAAGATTGAATCCACATCCTACTTGGACTTCTCCTCTAATATAGCTAAATTCCAGCTAAACTTTGGAACCCGGAGGTTTCTTATATCAGGGGATACGTTCTTATACAGAGATGCCTATCCTTGTATTATAGGGTATTTTGACTAAGTGATGAAGATAAGTGTAGAAGATCGGATTTGGAATGCACTCAGGACGGTGGAAGATCCTGATCTAAAAAAGGATTTGGTGACATTGGGTATGATTAAGGATCTTCAGGTCGAGGAGAAAAAAATATCCTTTGTCTTGGAGTTGACCACCCCAGCTTGTCCTTTGAAGGAATTGCTCCGAAAAAGGTGTGAGGAAGCTATACGGACTGAGTTAAATGAGGATGTTGTCATAAATATTCGGTTCAGTTCTCGTGTGCGTTCGGCAGTGGGGAAGGACAAATCTACTCTTCTACCTGGGGTCAAACATGTTATTGCTATTTCTTCAGGTAAGGGAGGGGTTGGGAAGTCCACTTTGGCAGCTAATCTGGCTTTAGCCTTGGCTCAGGAGGGTGCGAAGGTAGGTTTGGTGGATGCAGATATTTTTGGACCTTCTATTCCCTTGATGTTTAATTGTGAAGGGGAGCGTCCTGAGGTGATTGAGGTGGAGGGGAAGCATATGTTAGTTCCGGCGGATTGTTATGGTGTAGGTATTATTTCTATGGGGATGCTGGTTTCATCGGAGCAAGCTATGGTTTGGCGTGGGCCTATGGCTAGTTCGGCTCTCAAACAATTGGTTCAGGATACAAAATGGGGTGAACGGGACTATTTATTGGTGGATCTACCCCCAGGGACAAGTGATATTCCCCTGACCTTGGCACAAACCTTTCCACTTTCAGGTGTGGTGGTGGTGAGTACCCCACAGCAATTAGCTTTATCAGATGTCAGAAAAGGAATTGCTATGTTTCGCAAGCCCGAGATCAATGTTTCTTTATTGGGTCTGATAGAAAATATGTCTTATTTTTCTCCGCCTGATATGCCAGATAAGCGATATTATATTTTTGGAAAAGATGGTGGGAAGAACTTGGCTGCGGAGTTGTCTATCCCTTTTTTGGGAGAGATACCCATTTATAGTTCTATTCAATCTTCGGGAGATAGTGGCTATCCGGTGGGTTTGAAACCCGGTGAGGCATCGCATATCTTCCTAGAATTGGCACGAAAACTCGCCCAACAATTATCCATACAAACCGTAAACTCCACAGAACCCGTTTCACCACAGCATA
>JAPOQI010000099.1 GCA_026710765.1 Cytophagales bacterium
TAACATGAACAAGGATTTACTACAGCTCATTAAGAACTATACCACAAAGGAGCATAAGGGAATCAGTATTGACTTGATTGGAAAATCTAAAGACAACTTAATTTCTATGCTGCTAGATCTACTTCAATGATTTGAATTCTTCTACCCTTCGGGAGTTGGTTGTAGCCGTATTATCTGGATACGAACCTAGTCTAGAAAAACTTGGCTATAACGGATTCAGACAGAATGCACTTACGGGCAAGACTGAGTGTTGTGAAATCAAACCACGTAATATCCGAACGGACACCACAGCGAAAACCCCAGCCAAGTTAAGCGGAGACGGAAATTTCACAGATTACACATGGAAAAAATTTAAAAGACACAAAGAAGAAAATCCTAATATGCTGGTCGCCGGTTTTATTGATGGACGGCTCATTTATATATTTCAATTCAGCTTCAACGAACAAAGTTTCACATCCCGATTGCAAGCGCAACTTGAAAGACATTTTCCCAAGGGTGATATTAGTGGACAATACCTGCGAAGCGCACAATTCACATTGAACCATTACATAGATGCGAAAACTATGGAAATGATTTACACCGTTTCCATGGAAGAGCTCATCAGAGAACAATCACGCATGAGAAGGAATCTATTCACATATCTAAAACAACATCACAAAGATGGCTAAATCAGAACTCAAGAAAATTACGGAAGATCAGCTTGGGGAAGGCAAGCTCATAGAGGGCGATACATTGGCGATCCTGGGAAAGATGGGTGATAACATGGTGGATCTGGGGATCAGTTCACCCCCCTATAATAAACAAGGAAAACAGAAAGGGTGGCTTGTGAAGAATGTCGTCTATAACGATTATGGAGATGCGCTACCGGAAAGAACATATCAGGAGAATCAGCTAAGTGTCCTGGATGAGATTTATCGCATAACCAAGCCAGGAGGGTCCTTCTTCTACAATCACAAAATTCGTTGGAATAAGGGAACCATGTTCCATCCTATGGACTGGCTACGCAATACAAAATGGTCGGTAAAGCAAGAGATTATTTGGGATCGGATGATCGCAGCAAATATACGAGGGTGGCGATTTTGGCAGGTAGAGGAACGTATTTATTGGTTATACAAGCCCATAGGGGATCAGCTAATTGGTAAAGAATTAAATTCTGCCGATGCCAAGATGACATCTATATGGCGTGGAGTACCTGAAAATGGGAAAAAGAACCCACACCCCGCACCCTTCCCACTATGGTTACCCGCCCGAATAATTATCTCAATACTGGGAACTCAAAAGTCAGGAATTGTCATAGACCCCTACGTGGGTAGTGGAACTACTGCCCTTGCAGCAAAAATCTTGGGACATAAATATATAGGTATTGATAGAAGTCCAGCATACATAGAAATGGCCTCCGAAAGATTGAATAACGGATCCCGTGAAAAGGATAAAATCCAAAAGGAACTCAATCTGCACCAAGTGGAAGAAAGTTTTAAAGAACGCAAATCACAAGGCAAGAATGTCGGTAAGTATCGGCTCCCCTCGTCCATCCGAAAGAGGGAAAGTGGACCCACTATGCCGCTCATAAGGTAAATGTCTCCTACGAAGCATGTTCTTCCCGTAGGGCAGGGAGAGTAGGTAAACGCCCATCTTTTATATATCTTCATGCTTCATGCTTTTTAAACTCAAGGCATCGCGGTATGATTAGATTAACACGAATAATAGGATTTATATGCTGGGGAGCTTTCCTTTTGGGGGCATGCACGCAGACCAAGGATGGGAAGGATCTGAATTCCGAGGATTTACTTGAAGCAACGGGTGCGGTGGATGCCCTACACGAAAGAGCTGTCCAAGCCCATGAAAAGGGGGATACAGCAGAGAAGGATCTGAATTCCGAGGATTTACTTGAAGCAACGGGTGCGGTGGATGCCCTA
>JAPOQI010000068.1 GCA_026710765.1 Cytophagales bacterium
AATCCGACGGGGTCTCCCCCGGAAAACCTACCATCACATCAGCCCCAATACAAGCATGTGGAATCTCCTCCTTAATTCTACCTATCCTATCCTCATAATGTTGCGTCAAATAACGCCGACGCATACGCTTTAGGGTACGATCCTGACCCGATTGAAGGGGTAAATGAAAATGAGGCAACCAATGTCGGGAAGATGCAACACAGTTAATAATCTCATCATGAAGCAAATTAGGCTCTACCGATGAAAGGCGAAACCTAGCCGGCATATCTATGCTATCCAGGTCCCGAATTAAATCCAATAGACTCCCTACACGAGAACCCTTCCGACGACCAAAATCACCCAAATTTACACCCGTAAATACAATCTCCCGAACACCCTTCGCTAATAGCTTCTGCACCCTATGCCGAACCTCAAGAATACCCGAACTCCGAGATCCACCCCGAGATAAAGGAATAGTGCAGAAAGTACACCCATAATCACAGCCATCCTGTACCTTTAAAAAAGCTCTGGTACGAGCACCTATCTGTCCAGGAGAAGAAAAAGCTCCATGAAAATCGCGAAGACCTGATAACGGCGAAACTGCCACCTCTCCAGACTCCCCTGAAACTGAAGGCATAGATAGATAATCCACCAAACGAAATTTTTCCTGATTCCCCAAAACCCGCTCTACACCCCCCCAAGATGCGATCTCCTTAGGCTTCAATTGTGCATAACAACCCAATACCATCACGCGAACAGAAGGATTCTTCCGCCGCAACTGCCGAACCCAACGATGACAACTTTTCTCTGCTTCCTGGGTCACAGAACAACTATTGATCACAACTATATCTGCCATATTTGGGTCCGTAGTGATCTGATAATCTGTTTGCTCCCCCACCTCAGCTGCTAGAAACATGGTCTCGGAATAGTTCAATTTGCACCCAAAAGTGTGAAAATAAACCCGCTCCATATGCCTTGACAATCTAAGACTTACGGGCAGCAGCCCTAGCCTTCTTTTCCTCCTTAGACAAGATCACACCTGCAAATATTCGTCCACAATGTTCACAAAACATAATCTTCTTTTTCTCCAAAATGTCCTCCTGAGACTGAGGTGGAACCAAATTAAAACAACCCCCACAAGCCTCACGCTGTACTTTCACCACCACAAGACCATTCCCCTTAGAAAAACTCTTCCGCTTCCGCTCATAAGAAGCCAAAAGACGATCTTCCAACTTAGCTGCCACATCCTTCCGAAGAGACAATAATTCCTCCTCCTTTTGCCGAGACTCCTGCGTTAATTGAGATAATTCTTGTTCTTTAGATTCTAGTTGTTCCGTCTTCCGTTTCAAATCTTCCTGAGTCTTTTGAATATCTTTGGCTAGATCTTCCAAAAGAGCATAGTTATCCCTATTTCGTTTTTCCATCAGTTCACCTTCTAGGGTTTGGAGTTCTATCTCCTTGGTCAAAGAATCGTATTCCCTGTTATTACGCACACTCAACTGCTGCTCGGTATACTTCGCAACCAGTTTTTCTGCATCCTTAGCCTTTGTTTTGTTATCTGCAATCTGTTGTTCTATTTCTTTTTTCCTCTCCTCCTGACGTTCTAAGCGGGTCTGAAACCGAACTCTCTCATCGTCCAAATCCCGTATCTCCTCTGGCAAAGCGCCACGCGATTTCTTAATCTCATCCAGAGAAGAGTCTACCCCTTGAAGTTCAAGAAGTACTTTTAGTTTTTTTGATACTGAAGCTTCCATATTACTATACCATCCTTAATCCATGCAGACCCCGAGTTCAAGCATAACTTATCGGATTCGTGTCTACTTCCGAAACATGCAAAGCAATCTTATGCAATTTATCTCGCAAATACTCAAAAATCCAAGACTTCACATGAGATTCGCTCTCATAATGACCTATATCACAAAATAAAATCTTTCCCTCGGCATCAAAAAATTCATGATATTTTATGTCTGAGGTCACATAGGCATCTGCCCCCCTGCGCAAAGCCACACCCAATAAAGAACTCCCAGACCCTCCACAAATCGCTACCCGAGATATCATCCTATCCGATCCAAGACCCGTGTACCTAAGGCAGGAAACCGATAAAACCCTCTTCAAAAGACCCAGAAAATCCTC
The DNA here is from genome assembly GCA_026710765.1 of Cytophagales bacterium. Classification (GTDB taxonomy): domain Bacteria; phylum Bacteroidota; class Bacteroidia; order Cytophagales; family JAPOQI01; genus JAPOQI01. Next base: position 2,113 of record JAPOQI010000068.1, read on the forward strand.
CACCGAAAGAGGTGAAGCCAATATACCCAATTGACCCATACCCACCCCCTGATGTGCATTGTAAAGTGGAGATGAAAAATAAGCCACCTCCTCATAAGGATGAACACGTTTCAAAACCGCTAAGATATGATCCTGAATGTGCACCGGAACCAAAACCTCTACCCGTACCTCCTCAACCTCCGTCAGCTCACCTCGCCTACCGAACCTAGGATCTGCCTCAGACCCAGGTCTGAAATATCCCCTACCCTCTTGTTGAAAACTACAAAAATCATAATTCCCAATCCGACCCGCACCCGCATCATGAACCTGACGCAACACCGCCTTAACATCATTCTTAGGACAAAAAAATGTCAATTGAGATAAAAGACCCACCTTAGGTTCCAAGACACAAACTTGTTCAAGTTCCAACAAAGAAGCTAAACTCTGATTTACACCCTCTCGTATGTTATCTAAATTGGTATGCAAGGCATATACGCCTATTCCCTTCCGAAGTGCCTTCAACAAAATTCGCTCTACATAACTCCCCCCACTCAGGCGCTTTAAAGCCTTGAAAAGAATGGGGTGATGTGCGACAATCCAATTGCAATCCCGAGCCACCGCCTCATCCAATACCTCTTCCGTCAGATCCAAGGTCAATAAAACACCCTTCAATTCCTCCGCAGGATCTCCCCACAAAACACCCACATTATCATAAGACTCCTGATAAGCCGGGGGTGCCCAGGATTCCAAAATATCTATCAATTCCTGTGCCTTCAAATCTTCTCCACGATCATAAGTCCATCCCGAAAAGGCAACATGAAGTTCCTAACCCGAGGATCAGACTGAACCTTCCGATTAAATTCCCTCAAAGCCTCCGTATCCTCATCCACACTCTCCTCCTGAATCACCTTTCCACTCCAAAGAACATTGTCTGCCACCACATAACCCCCCGAGCGAAGCTGGGGTATGACCAACTCATAATAAAGTAAATAATTTATCTTATCAGCATCTAAAAAAACCAAGTCCCAAGAATATTCCAATCCAGGAATAATACTTCTTGCATCACCTATGAGATATTCTATCTGATGAGATCTCCCACTCCTAGTAAAAAAAGCCCGAACCACCTTCTCAAGCAAATGATTGATATCTATCGTAACCAATTTCCCACCCAACTGCAAACCCTCAACCAAACATAAACTCGCATAACCCGTATAAGTACCTATCTCCAAAATAGTAGAAGGAGTTAACATTCGAGAAACCATGGATAAAAAACAACCCTGCAAATGACCCGAAAGCATCCGAGGTTTGGGTACGCAATCCTGAGTGTACTGCGCAATCTCCAAAAGAAGAGGAGACTCAGGATGAGAATGTTGTTCCGAATAAGATTGCAAGCCCGGAGAAATAAAATCCATACCCACAGGTTAAGGATCAGATTTGGGAAAATTTACGTACATCTTGCCACAAAAAGAAAAACTCATCCTCAGCCGCCCACTCTAATTTCCCAACCATCTTGTCTGAGACACAATCTTACCCCAATACAACAAGGACTCAAATTAAAATGAAGGAGACTTCTCGTCAGGAAATTCCTTCTTAAAATCTTTGCCATAAGAGGAAATAGAACCCCGCATATCCTTGGACAACCATAAAATCCCTATCAAATTGGGTATGGTGGTCAAAACTATACCTATGCTAGCTAGGGTCCAAATGAACGTGGTCTCTACAAAAGAACCTACAAAAAAAGCCAAGACAAATATAATCCGATAATACACAACCGCACGAGGAGAATTAATCAAAAAACTAGTCCCCCGATCCCCATAGTAAGACCAAGAAATGGCTGTGCTAAAAGCAAACAGAAGAAGACCTATGGTGACCACATAGCTCCCCCACTTGCCCAAGATACTTCGGGTAAAAGCCTCGTTGGTGAGGGGTGCCGAGTGCATGAGAGAGGATCCTTTGATTAATATCCCCTCTGTGGAAGAGATTTTACCATCCACCACAGGGATCAAACCCGTATAAAAAGCACCATCCTTCTTTTCCAATATGGAAACATCCTCCGCTATCGAACGAGCATGAAGAAGACTGAGATCCTGTTGAATTTTTCCCTCAACCACCCTTATATCACCTGTAAAAGTAGGCAAGAGCTTCTTCCTTGAAATATGTCCGAAAAGCTTTTCCTGATCCTCTTCATTCGAATCTTCATAGAGTCGATCCAGGACCACAATTTCTCCTCTCTGAAAATCTTGTGCGTGCTTTTCCTTCCAAACCCCACTGGAAAGAAGTGTAAGACCCGTAAGCATACAAATCAGTATGGTATCTATAAAAGGTTCTAGTATGGATACGATACCCTCTGAAACAGGTTCGTCCGCACGAGCCGCCGCATGTGCAATGGGTGCCGAACCCTGACCCGCCTCATTGGAAAATAAACCCCGACCTACTCCCTTTTGAAAGGCAAAAGCAATACTAGCCCCTAAAAATCCACCCGTCGCAGCCGTACCCGAAAAAACATTCGTGAAAATAGATCCCAAAGAAGGTAAAATATTTTCGGCATGCTGAAATAATACAAAAAAACTACCCAAAAGATAAAAAGAAGCCATAACCGGAACCAAACGGGAGGTGACCAATGAGATTCGCTTAATACCTCCCAAAATCACCAAAGCCAAAGGAACCGTTAATAATAAACCCGTAACCCATTTGGTCAAGCCAAATGTTGCTTCCACGGAATGGGATATAGAATTGATCTGAGGTAGATTACCTGCCCCTATTGCGGATATCATCATGGTAATGGAAAAAACTATCCCCAAGGGCTTTAAATTAAATTTCCGTTTTCCCAAGGTAAAGGAAGCGTTCTTCATGTAGTACATAGGTCCCCCCGCCATGGTGCCATCACTAAATTTCTCCCTATATTTATGAGAAAGTGTAACCTCCACAAATTTGGTAGCCATGCCGAAGGCGGCCGTCACCATCATCCAAAACAGAGCTGCAGGACCCCCTAAATGGAGTGCATATGCAACCCCCGCAATATTACCTGTCCCGACCGTCCCAGACAAAGCTGTGGTCAATGCCCGAAAATGAGAAGTATCCCCAGGTTGTCCCTTTTTGTCATATTTCCCCCGAACAATGCGAAAAGCATGAGAAAAAAAACGAATTTGGGGAAATCTGAGATAAACTGTAAAAAACAATCCCGTCGCCAGAAGAAAATAAATGAACCAAGGAGATCCCCCCAAATGAGAATCTATAACCTTCAATATTTCGTGTAAAGAATGCATCGTAAAAACTTTAAGAACCCACAAAAATCCTGCGGGGAAATATAAGAAATGAAAAATGAAATTTCTAAAAAACGTCTAAGAAAGGCATCATAAACAAAGAAACCTTCTCAGTAAACATGGAAAAAGGACCCCGCACAAGCATGGAAAGAAATTGGGATAAGATCATCTTCTCTCCCTTCCTACGCAGACTCCAAGGTAAAACACAGGTTATCCCCTTTCCCAAGGATTCTTTCTTGCATACCCGACTCACACATAGTTTGGAAACCACCTCCGTAGGACGATCCCTAGGGAAAATGGGGGCAAAATATTTATGGAAAGCCCTAAAGTCTGAGCCTGGTCTTGCGAATCAATTGTGCAGTGCTGAAAAAGATATCCAGGAGGAAGAATTTTCAAGACATGTTTCAGACGTGGTAAAGACAGCCTGTCTGGCACACGACATCGGACATCCCCCCTTCGCCCACACAGGAGAACGAGCCATCCGTTCGTATTTCAAAAAAGAAGAAGAATACATTTGCAAGCTGCTGAAAGAATCATCCGATAAAAAAACCCAATTTCGGGATCTATCCGAGTTTGATAGCAATGCCATGGGCTTTTATAAATTGCTCAGGGAGATTAAAGGCTTAGATCATGCCGTGCTGGCTGCTTATGTGAAGTATCCCATTCGCATTGATGAAAAAAACTCTCCTGATAACGGAAAAAGCTCTATTTTCTTTTCCGACAGAAAAGAATACGAAAAGATCTGTGAAGGGCTCGGAGTATCCCATTCCGATCGACACCCCCTCACCTTTCTAGTGGAGGCAGCAGACGATATTTGCTACCGAATTGTGGATTTTGAAGACGCAATACATATCGGCAGCATAGATAAAACAAGGGGTGAAGAACACCTTATAAAACTTCTCAAAGCCACAGCCAAAGCCTTCCCCGCCTCAGATAAATCTAAATATTCCATCTACGAGCATATGAAAGAAGACACAATAGTAAGAATGAAAGGTAAGATCATCCATAATCTTACTATACTCTGTGCCAAGTCCTTTGAAGAACTTCGTTTTCAAGACCTTAAGAAAAAATCATTTAAAGAAAATAAACGTCTTTTAGAAAGGGTAAAAGAGGAACATCAAGATGTAGAAAAGCCGCTGAGTGAGATAGAAAAACTTTCAGAATCTAATTTCTATCATCATCCCAAAGCCCTTCAAACCGAACTATCTGCCCACACAGTGATACCCGAACTTCTAAGTAATCTCATATCGGCTGTATTTTCCGAAGAAAAGGATCAAAAAGAAGAAAAAATCAAGAATCTTTTCGGATACAAAGAAAGTTGTAAAGACGAAAATAATTATGAAAAATTGATCCGCATATGCAGCTGCATCACCGATCTGACAGATGCCCAAGCCTTACAGTTCTATAAATACCTAAAACCCTAAACTCTACATGGAAAATCTAATGAGCCAAATTCTATTTCTATCCCTCAGCACGCTCTTTCTCATAGGAATAGCCTATCGAATCCTACATATCCGAAAAGCTATCCGACTAGGAAAAAATTGGAACCCACCCCCAGGGACTAAAAAACAACGTCTCTATCAAACCCTACTCCTCGCCCTAGGGCAGAAAAAAATGTTCCAAAAACCCCTACCCGCCCTCCTGCACCTGCTCATGTATCTAGGCTTTTGGCTGATCAATTTGGAAATCTTAGAAATATTCATAGACGGCAGCACAGGATCTCATCGGATCTTTTTTCCATACATGAAAACCTTTTACCCCGTCTTAATCTCTTTTTTAGAAGTCCTCGCACTAAGCGTTCTTATCGCCTCCATCATCTTCCTAGCCCGAAGAAATATATTCCCCGTACGACGACTCCAGCATCCCGACCTTAAAGGCTTTCCCAAAACAGATGCCCATCTAATCCTTTTGGCAGAAATAGGACTTATGATAGCCTTCCTATGCATGAATACAACAGATCAACTCTTACAAGAACGGGGTTTATATGTGAATACGGGGGACTTTTTAATCAGCCAATGGATGATGCCCTGGCTGGACCCTCTTCCAACACAAAGTCTCTATCAAATAGAACGCCTTGCCTGGTGGGGACATTGGATAGGAATTCTCGGTTTTGCCCTCTACATCAGTTATTCCAAACATCTCCATATCTTCATGGCTTTTCCCAACACCTACTATACTCCCATACAAGTCCCAGCGAAATGGGAAAACATGGAAGCCATACAACAAGAACTTAGTAAAACCCTAGGAGATCAAGATGTTCCAGCACAAGATTCCCAGGAGTCCATGCCAAGTACCTTCGGTGCCCAAAAGATTCAAGATCTTAACTGGAAAAATCTCATGGATGCCTACAGTTGTACCGAATGCGGACGCTGTACAGAAGAATGTCCTGCCAGCCTCACAGGCAAACGTCTATCACCCCGACTCATCATGATGAAAACAAGAGACTGTGCGGAAGATGTCCTAGCCCAAAAAGGAAAAGGTATTCTATTAGATCAATACATCTCGCGTGAAGAGATCAATGCTTGCACAACCTGCATGGCATGCGTGCAAGCATGCCCTGTGAGTATCAACCCCATGAATATCATAGTCCAACTTCGACAATATGCCATGATGGAGGAGTCAAAAGCCCCCACCGCTTGGAATGAAGCCGCCTCAAACATAGAAATCAATCAATCTCCATGGAAATTCCCACACGATACCCGAACAGATTGGGCCACAGAAAATACACCCTAAAAGTCTCAGAAAAATTTTCCCTGCCAAACTAGGACAATCCCTACATGGTTTTTGCTATCTTGAGCTTTATGGAGTCTGTACCTTATCAGATAAGTTGTTAATGTTGATTCATGGATATTCCGGTCCTATCTCGTTGGCATAGCAAAAGACCACCCGAAGTTCTTGTATGGGTAGGGTGTGCGGGTGCTTTTGACAGTAGATATAAGAAGGTCATTCAGGTCTTCGTCCAACTCCTAAAACTTGCAAAAGTATCCTTTGCCATCCTAGGTGAAGAAGAAACATGTACAGGAGACCCCGCCAAACGAATGGGAAACGAATACCTCTTCCAAATCCAAGCCCTGAATAACATCAAAAGTATCAAGAAATACGGCATACAAAAGATCGTAGCCTCCTGCCCCCATTGCTTCAATACGTTAAAAAATGAATACCCCTCCCTAGGCGGAAAATATAAGGTCTTCCATCACAGTCAATACCTCCAACACCTCATAAAAACAAAACGCCTTCTCATCTCTCCAGAAAAAAAGGACTCTACACCCGTCGTCTACCACGACTCATGCTATCTAGGACGAGGTAATCAAGAATACGAAGCCCCCCGATATCTCCTTAAAAGCTTTAGCAAATCTCTCAAAGAAATGAGACGTGCCAAATCCAAAGGACTCTGCTGTGGTGCCGGAGGAGGTCAAATGTTTAAAGAACCCGAAAAAGGACATAGCGATATCCAAACAGAACGAATTCAAGAAGCCATCCAAACGGGGGCAAAAACCATCTCCACAGGATGCCCCTTTTGCATGACCATGCTAGAAGACGGACTCAAACACAAAGAAGAAAAAAATATCAAGGTAAAAGACCTAGCCGAATGGGTTTGGGAAAATCTTCCACAAAACCCCAATGTAAAAGTTTAAAAAAATAAGATATATTTATACACCTAAAACATAAGCCATGAAACTTCCTTTCAACACCCTCTCAGCTGAAGCAAAACTCTGGACATATTTAGCCAATAGAAAACTCAATACTCAAGAAGAAGCCCATCTAAATGATAGTCTTGGTGATTTTCTGAAAAATTGGGAAAGCCATGATAAACCCCTAAGTGCAGGGTATCTCTGGGAAAATCCCCTCTTGATCATTGGTGTGGAAACAAGCCAACATAAACCCTCGGGTTGTGCCTTAGATAAACTTGAACGTGCGTTGAAAAACTTCCAATCCGCACACGGACTGGACTTTTTTGAACGCACACGTATCTGTTCCATAACAGGAGACTCCTACTCCATTGAAGAGGTTCTCAAAGCCATTGAGACGGGCTCCATAAAGGATAAAACCCAAGTCAGACGTACCTACTTCAATTCCAAGGAGGACTTTGAAAAAGAACCCTGTACCGAATTGAGAAAAACCTGGTTCGCACAACATTTACCGAGCTAAGTCTATCCAATCCCCTATTCAGTACAGAGAAAATTAATTCCATGGGCTAGGAGACACATGACCCCATATTAAGAATAGTTTGAACTCCCTTCATAAGATTCTGTGTGGGCTTGTTTTAATCATTCCATGGGCTGTTGTCTCTTGCTCATCTCTGGTCCAACAACGCTTCATTAATCGTTGGGAGGAACAGGAATCCTATGACAAACTCCTTGCTTATTATCTCCGTAGAATACATCGTGAATCCTTAGATAGTGCAGAAAGTTTGAGTTTACATTTCCAGGCAGGAGAATGTTTTAGAAAAATGAACCAAATAGAAAAAGCCGTCCCACACTATGAATACGTCTTCCAAAGAGAAAAGGGAAATGCCTATGCCTGTCTATACCTCAGCCAAGGATGGCTCGCCCAAAAAAGATATCAAGAAGCCCAAGAAATAATCTCAAAATGTCAGATCTCTGCCCATCTACCTAAACTCATTGTCCAAAGAATACAGGACTCTCAGGATAATTTGCGAAGCATTCCAGATATTCTGGCACAAAAAAATTACTTCAAAGTTAAAAATCTCCAAGCCCTTAACACAGCACAAGATGAGTATGCCCCGGTGTACAGAGAAAATTTTCTGTACTTCAGCTCCAATCGGAAAAACAAAGGACAACATCACGGCAGACCCCTAAGCGACCTCTATCAGGTTCCCATTCAAGGTGCCCTACCCGAAAAATCTAAACTCAAGTCACTCCCCTTCAATAAAAAAGACGTACACGAAGGAAATCTTAGTCTAACAGAACATGGAAACCTGTTGATCTTCTCAAGAGGAAATACAGGTAAAGCAGGTCACGAAGGACAAGTAAATCTATACTATACCCGAAAAAAACGAGGTAAATGGGGAGAAGTGAAAAAATTAAACATAAGTCGAGAAGATGCATGGGACTCTACCCCCTTTATCTCAGCCGATGGAAAAACGCTCTACTTCGCCTCCAATAGACCCGGTGGATATGGAGGAACTGATCTATATGTTGCCAAAATAGGACGAAGAGGCTTTTACTATCGTTCGGTTAAAAATTTGGGGCCCCACATCAATACACCAGGTAATGAAGTCTTCCCCTGTGTAGGGCCCACAGGAAATTTCTACTTCGCCTCCGACGGACATCCGGGTCTAGGAAAACTAGACCTCTTTCAAATCCGATACACCGAAAATCAAAAAAAAGTGGAAAATCTGGGCAGACCCATCAATTCCCAAGGAGACGATTTTGGTATCTTCTTCTACGATTCCTACAAAGGATTCTTCAGTTCCAATAGACCCGGTGGAAAAGGAGGAGACGATATTTATACCTTCATCAATAAAGACCCCGATCTAAAAATCATCCAAATGAGTCTAGATGTCCTGATCTCATCAATCTCCCCAAAATACAAGTCCAAAGATATGGAAGGAACACGGGTTAGACTCCTGAATAACCAGGGTTTAGAACTAGATCAGGGATATGCAGATGTGAGGGGAATTTCTAAATTCCAAGTCTTCCCGAAAAAAGATTACCTGATACAAGCCGAAAAACTAGATTTCTTTACACAAACTATTTCCTTTTCTACCCGAGCACATACACCCAAATTAACTCCTGAAAGTCCCAGAATTACCCGTATCAAATTAGACACCACCCTCCTCATGACACCCATTGCCGTGCA
>JAPOQI010000089.1 GCA_026710765.1 Cytophagales bacterium
ATAATCATATGAAAGAAGATAAGATACGTACCTATTGGCAAGATCTTTCGGAGTTAAAATCTTCCGAGTCTTCAGGTAAGCCCCTTTCTCAAGGGATCCGCCCCGCTGAATTTCAGGCGCCCCAGGAGGATGAAGATCTTTCCCGACGAGATTTTCTTAAGTGGATGGGTTTTAGCCTGAGTGCCGTATCCCTGGCTGCCTGCGAAACACCTGTTCGTAAGGCCATTCCCTATCTCAATAAACCCGAAAAAATAGAACCCGGTACGCCAAATTACTATGCCAGTACCTATTTTGAAGAAGGATTATTTTCACCCCTAGTCGTCAAGACCCGAGAAGGAAGACCCATCAAGTTGGCACCCAATCCCCTGGCTCCCGATCCAGGTAGTTGGACAGCCCGAGTAGAAGCCTCTGTCCTAGATCTGTATGATGGTTCCCGACATAGTAATCCATTAAAGGATGGAAAGAAAATAGATCTGTATGAAGCAGATAAGCTAATTATGCAGTCCCTACGCAAGCTTCGGGAGGAGAAAAAAGAATTAACCATTATTAGTCATTCTCTTCCTAGTCCGAGTTCTCGGGCTGCTTTAGATCTTTTTAAAAAACAATATCCCAATACTCGGCATGTGGTCTATGATCCCATTTCTTATAGTGCTGCCCTGGACGTTAATGAACACTATTTTGGACTACGTGCCTTCCCTTCGTACCGCTTTGATAAAGCTAAAACCATTGTGTCTTTCGGAGCCGATTTTCTGGGCACCTGGCTAGCACCAGGTGCTTTTTCATCTCAGTTTGCTAAGGGTCGCAAATTGAATAAGCATAAAATTCATATGTCGCATCTTTGTGTGGTGGAATCCTTGTTGTCCCTGACAGGAGCTAATGCAGATCTAAGAATACCCATTCATCCCACAGAAGGGCTTTCCTATCTTTCTTTCTTATTCAACATACTCGCAGAAACCGAAGGACTCCCCCTTTTACCGCACTCATCTACTATACCCTCCGAAGAATCTGCCAATTTGAAGAAATTGGCAAAAAATTTATTAAAGCAGAAGGGAAAATCTTTGATCGTATGTGGGTACAACGATAAACTTTCTCAAAACATCGTCCATGCCCTAAACCTAATTCTTGGAAACTATGGTAGAACCTTAGAATGGTCCAAACCCTATGTTGTGAAACAAGGAGATGATAAATCCTTTGCCAATTGGATAGAAAGGGCTAAGAAAGGAAAGATAGGAGGTGTTATTTTCTGGGGAACTAATCCCCTATATGATCGGGGTCACGAAGCATCCCAGATCCAAAAAATCCTGTCCGAATGTTCGCTCAGTATTAGTACAGCCCTTGCACCCGATGAAACAAGTGCAAAGACAAGTTATGTCATCCCAGATACGCATTATCTAGAATCCTGGCACGACGTGGAACCTACCCTCGGCGGAGCCCTCTATCTCACACAACCCGCTATTTCACCTGTCTTCTCTGCCCGACAAGTAGGTCAATCCCTACTCAGATGGAGCGGAAGAAATATAAACTATCTTAGCTTCTTGAAAAGAAGATGGCAAGAATCCCTGGCTCAACAAAAAAATAATACCCATACCTGGCACAAAGCCCTAGCCAAAGGCTTCAGTACCCACACAATACAGTCCCGAAAAGAAAAAGAACCCATTCGGGATGTCTTTGCCGAACTTCCTAATCTGTGGCCCCAGAAATCTGGATCAAATGCAAATAAAAAAGGCTTTTATCTCCTGGCCTACGAAAGTATCGCCTTAGGTAGTGGGTCTCAATCTAATAATCCGTGGCTACAAGAGCTTCCAGACCCCATCACAAAGGTTTGTTGGGAGAATTGTCTTAGCCTATCACCCGAAGATGCCCAAACCTTAGGTGTATATACCCAGGATGTCCATACCTCTATCGTGGAAATAACTTGGAAAGGCTTTCAGTTCAGATTACCTGCCATAGTCCAACCTGGTCAGAAACAAGGTGTGGTAGGGCTTGCATTGGGTTATGGGCGAAAAATATCTGGAAAAGTAGGTACGGGGCGTGGAGAAGACATCTATCCCCTACAACAACATACCTACAAACACCATCTCATAGGTGCAGTCAAAATTCGTCCCACAGGGGATAAGCACGCCTTAGCCCTGATGCAAACTCAGTCTACCCACATGAATAGACATAGTATCCTTCAAGAGGCTAGCCTTTCAGATTACCGAAAAAATCCAGCTGCGGGGCGATTTCATCCTGAGATTGCAACCTCTAAAGGGAAGGTCAAGCCTGGGTCTGTTTCTTTGTGGGAGGGTCATAATTATCCCAAACATCATTGGGGTATGGTGATAGATCTGAATTCTTGTACGGGATGTCAGGCTTGTGTGGTAGCTTGTCAAGCAGAAAATAATATTCCTGTGGTGGGGAAAAAAGAGGTTTCTCGCAGAAGGGATATGCATTGGTTGAGAATAGACAGATATTATTCTGCTCAAAGTCAAAAACCAGAAATAGCGGGTCAAAATCCGCAGGTGAGCTTCCAACCTATGATGTGCCAACATTGCAATAATGCGCCCTGTGAGACGGTTTGTCCCGTGGCAGCCACTACACATAGTTCGGAAGGCTTGAATCAAATGGCTTATAATCGCTGTGTAGGAACCCGTTATTGTGCCAACAATTGTCCCTATAAGGTACGTAGGTTCAATTGGTTCAAATATCATGATAATCAGCAATTCCCAGAAAATACATCTATGAATCATCCCCTATCTAAGATGGTTTTAAATCCCGATGTGACCGTCCGCTCACGAGGGGTCATGGAAAAATGTACCTTCTGCATACAACGAATTCAGCACGGCAAATTGCAAGCCAAACGAAGGGGTGAAACCCAGGTTCGTAGTCAAGAGGTTCAAAGTGCCTGCTCCGCCGCCTGTACAACAGGAGCTATTCAGTTCGGAGACCTGAAAAATACGGAGAGTCCCGTAGCCCAAATTCTTCTAGATCCTAAAACAGGAAAGGTCAAAGAACAAAGGGCATATCATGTCCTGGAAGAATTGAATGTGAGCCCTAATGTGTGGTATCTAAGCAAGATCAGAAACAAGGAACAGGTGTAGTTAAAAAAATCCATGGCAGATCCTTCTCTTTCCATTCAAAAACCCCTCGTCACAGGAGGAAAAACCGCACATGATGTCACCCAAGACGTCTGTTCGCAAGTGGAAAAAAAACCAACCAAAGAATGGTTGGTGGGAATATCCATTTCTCTATTATGTCTTTCTATCGGTTCTTATGCCCTCCTCCGTACCCTTTGGGACGGAATAGGCATGTGGGGTCTCAACCGAACCGTGGGATGGGCTTGGGATATTACAAATTTTGTCTGGTGGGTCGGAATCGGACACGCAGGCACCTTGATTTCTGCGGTTCTCCTCCTGTTTCGGCAACGATGGCGAATGTCCATCAATCGTGCTGCAGAAGCCATGACTATCTTTGCAGTAATCTGTGCTGCCCAGTTTCCCATCTTGCACATGGGAAGACCTTGGCTCGGTTTATACTGGGTATTTCCCCTACCCAATACCTTTGGTTCTCTCTGGGTAAATTTCAACTCCCCCCTACTTTGGGATGTCTTTGCCATCAGTACCTATTTCTCAGTTTCTCTGGTTTTTTGGTATATAGGGTTGATTCCCGATTTTGCTACCATCCGAGATCGGGCCAAGGGATATATTTCAAAAATATTCTATGCCACCCTTTCTATGGGTTGGACAGGGTCTGCTAAGGCTTGGTCCCGATATGAGTCGGTGGCACTAATTTTAGCCGGTTTGGCAACCCCTTTGGTACTTTCTGTACATACCATTGTGTCTTTTGATTTTGCCACATCCATAGTTCCAGGATGGCACACAACTATCTTCCCACCCTATTTTGTAGCAGGTGCTATTTTCTCCGGATTTGCCATGGTTCTCACACTTGTGGTGGTAACCCGAAAAGTATACAAGTTGGAAGATTATATCACCATCCGACACATAGAATTGATGAATATTATTATCATCATAACAGGTTCTATTGTCGGAATTGCCTATCTAACAGAATTATTTATAGCCTGGTATAGTGGGGTGGAATACGAACAATATGCCTTTCTTAACCGAGCTACAGGTCCCTACTGGTGGGCATATGCCTGCATGATGCTTTGCAATGTCGTATCCCCACAACTCTTCTGGTTCAAGAAAATACGAACCAATATAGCCTCCACCTTCATACTCTCCATTGTCGTCAATATAGGTATGTGGTTTGAACGATTTGTAATTATCGTAAGCTCCCTACACCGAGACTACCTACCCTCAAGCTGGGCCATGTTCTACCCCACTTTCTATGACGTAGGTATCTACCTCTTCACCCTAGGACTCTTCTTCACATGCTTCTTCCTCTTTGCTAAATTCTTCCCTGTCGTGAACATGGCAGAGGTAAAAAGCATCCTAGCCACCAATTCCGAAAAATATCTAAAAACAAAAAATACAAACAAAACCTAAGTATCCCCATGTCTTGCCCAAAAGGAGAATATTGTGTTGCCCTTTTTGAAAGGGATGAAATCCTACTCAAAGCCCTACAAGAGGTAAAGAAAGAGGGTATCCGTATCCATGATGTCTTTTCTCCCTATCCTGTCCATGGGATAGATGAGCTCTTGGATATCAAAAGGTCCCGACTTCCTGTTGTGGCTTTTTTATTTGGTATTTTGGGTCTGGCTCTCGCACTTTTTATGCAGATTGGTATGATGACCTTTGATTGGCCCATGATTATCGGAGGAAAAGATTTTCTCCCATGGCCTGCCTTTATTCCTGTCAGCTTTGAGTTGACCGTACTTCTGAGTGCCATGGGGATGGTATCCGTATTTTTCATTATCTCAGATCTAAAACCATGGGCAAGACCCACCCTATTTGATAAACGAAGTACGGATGATAAACATGTTCTTGTTATTCAACTCTCGGAACAAAAACATAGTCGAGAGGATATTCAAGGTCTACTGAAAAATAATGGAGCTGAAGAAATAAATCACCAGATTTTATGAACAGATCCCCACTTAGAGATATTTCAATAAGGACTTTAAAAGTCTTTTTTCCCAGTATTCTCTTCCTCCTATGCGGCTGTGCTGCCCGAGGAGATAAGACAGGTATTGAGTTTGCCCCCCAAATGTATCATTCCGTTCCCTACGAACCCCTTAGTCAAGTTAAGGATCCCGAAGCCGGAAGATGGTTGTCTTCAACCGGAAAAGAACATGATCCTGCTGAATTCTACAATGGGAATCCCTACCACGTAGCACAAATGAGCATGAGAGAACCCGTAGAAGGTACCGTCCCATACCTAGATACCCTCCACCATCTTCCTAAAACCGTGGAGCTGAAATGGGCATCCGAAAATTTAAAAAGTCCTTTTCAAGACCTCTCGGGTGAAGAAAAAGAAGAAGTTCTGCAAGAGGCCCAGGTATTATATCAACGATTTTGTACCCACTGCCATGGCGATCGCGGAAAGGGTGATGGGAAGGTAGGAAAAGTTTATAAGGGGGTTCCCTCATACTCATCTCGGGCTATAAAAGGGGTGAACGAGGCCCACATCTTCCACGTGATTAGCTACGGAAAAGGTCGAATGAAAGCCCATCATACCCAACTCTCCCCCGAAGAAAGATGGAAAATCGCCCACTACGTTAAAACCCTCCAATAATCCCGATAATGGAATATTTTCAACACCTTCCCCAGGCTCGGAAAAAAATACTTATCACCCTTCTGGTCGGCAGCCTCTTCATACTCCTAGACATCTTTCGACCCCATACCCAACACCCCCCAGAAAAAACATCCGATAAATCTATCAACGCGGCTGAAAGATATCTACCCCTCCAAGAAAACCCTCCAAAGGATAAAAATAACTCCACAGATCCTATCCATAATCCAAACAAAGAGGAAAAACATGAAGCAAAGCATGATGGACATGAATCTGCTCCTACATGGCTAATTCGTCTGCTGAGCAGCCTCTGGCATCATAGTGTATTCTTCATAGGTATTGCTTTGTGTGGGGTGGCTTTTGCGGCAATACAATTCGTTTCGGCTGCCAAGTGGTCTGCTTATTTGCATCGGATTCCCGAAAACTTTGGCAGCTGGATCTATATAGGGGGACTCTCTCTAATCGGTCTATTCTTCATAGCGCAACACGATATCTTTCACTGGACACATACCGATCTTTATGATCCAGCAAGCCCACATTATGATCCCATCATAGCCGGAAAAAAAGCCTATCTCAACCCCATATTTTATATCCTACGTACATCCGTTTTCGTCCTCATTTGGCATGTACTCTTTCATAAGATACAGAAATACTCTACCCGAAAACCCGATCCCTTTGACAGAAAAAGATGGAGGAAGGTAGTATGTATGTCGGTCATTTTTTTGATCTTTTTTGCATTAAGTTCTTCCGTAGCCGCCTGGGATTGGGTCATGTCCATTGATACACACTGGTTTAGTACCATGTTTGGATGGTATAGTTTTGCCAGCTGGTGGGTAGCCTCTCTTGCCTTGCTGAGCCTTATCATTTGTTCGCTCAAGAAAAAAGGATATCTCCCCCACCTCAATGACTCACATCTACACGATCTAGCTAAGTATGTTTTCGCTTTTAGTATATTTTGGACATATATATGGTTATCGCAATTCCTACTCATTTATTATGCTAATATTCCCGAGGAATCCATCTATTTTGTAGAAAGAATACGATCACAACCCTATCAAAACCTCTTCTGGATTTGTGTCTGTACCAATTTTTTTGTTCCCTTCCTTCTCCTTATGACAAGAAATGCTAAACGAAATTATCTTTTCCTTCAAATCAGTTGTGGGATCGTATTCCTAGGACATTGGTTGGATTTTTATCTCCTTATCACACCCGGTGTTTTAAAGAAATACGGCCAGATCGGTTGGATGGAGATAGGGGTTTTACTCGTCTTCCTGGCCTTGTTTTTATGGGTCTTTCTGCATCGTCTATCCCGATTTCCCCTCACACCCAAAAGTCATCCTTTTCTAAAAGAAAGTATTCAACATCATACGTAGCTAAAAAACTGGGTCTATACATAGAAATTCTGTCCCATGACCTCACTATTACTCCTTATCGCTAGCCTTATCGTCTTTGCAATTGCTGCCTATCTCTTCAAAATAGGTAATCTCCTGGACACCCTATCCCAAAAACCCACTGAGGGAAAGGATCCTAAAACCAATCATCAACAAGCTGTTCTCTTCCTAATCCTGACCGTGGTAGGCTTTGTACTCTTTTTTAGTTATGCTTATCAGGCAGCAGAAAAATATATCCTTCCCCAAGCTGCGGTTCATTTAAGCTCTATTTCCTCCCTGTTTTGGATCACCATGACCTTGATTCTTGTGGTTTTTGTACTAACCCACGTGGTTCTCTTCTTCTTTGCTTACAAATATAGGTATAGACCCGGACGCAAGGCCTATTTTCATCACGATAACCATAAACTGGAAATATTATGGACCCTAGTTCCTGCCGTTGTCCTCTCAGTCTTAATTTTCAAAGGACTAAGTTATTGGCAAGAAATTACTGCCCCAGCTCCAGAGAATGCGGAAGTGGTAGAACTTAGTGCCTATCAATTTGCGTGGGCCAGCCGCTATCCCGGAAAAGATGGCAAATTGGGACGAGCAGACTTCAAACTCATAGACTCGGAAAATAGAACAGGTGTAGATTTTAGAAGGGATGAGAACGCACAAGATGATTTCATGCCTCGGGTTATGCATCTCCCAAAAGGAAAACCTGTGAAAATTCGTATCCGAGCCCTGGACGTTATCCATAGCTTCTATGCCCCCCACTTTGGGGCACAAACCTATGCCATCCCCGGTATGCCTACCGTCTTCTGGTTCACACCTTCTAAAACTACCAACGAGATGCGAGAAGAGTTAAAAGATCCCGATTTCAATTATGAAATCGCTTGTAATAAAATATGTGGTCGGGGTCATTTCTCCATGCGATATATACTCGTAGTAGACGAACCTGAAGAGTATGAAGAGTGGTATACGCAGCAAAGTCCATGGATCCAGAAACACCCCGAATACCTATCCCCTAAATCCCGAGAAGAACCCCTATCCCAAAAGTCAAATAATCTATAAAACCCATGTCTAATACCCAACATACACACTCAGAAAACTTCCTCAACCGATATGTCTTCTCCACCGATCATAAAACCATTGCCAAACAATTTCTGATCACAGGAGTCCTTTGGGCCATAATAGGTTTAGGCATGTCTGCCCTTTTTAGACTCCAATTAGGCTATCCCGAACTGGACCTCTCATGTCTTAAACCCCTCTTTGGAAGCTATATCACAGAGGGAGGAAAATTAGATAGTGAATACTATCTCGCCCTGATTACCATGCATGGAACCATTATGGTGTTCTTTGTCCTGACCGCAGGTCTTAGTGGTACATTCAGCAATCTACTTATTCCCCTACAATTGGGTGCCCGTGACATGGCATCAGGTTTTTTGAACATGCTCTCCTATTGGGCATTTTTTCTCTCAAGCGTGGTCATGTTGGCATCTCTTTTTGTAGAACTAGGTCCTGCCTCCGCCGGGTGGACCATCTATCCACCACTAAGTGCCCTGCCCCAAGCCATCGGAGGAAGCGGACTAGGGATGACACTCTGGCTCTTCTCCATGGCACTCTTCATTGCCTCCGTACTCCTAGGCGGAATCAATTATATCACCACAATTATGAACCTCCGTACAAAAGGAATGTCTTTCATGCGGATGCCTTTGACCATATGGTCCTTTCTGCTGGCCGCCATCCTAGGACTCATCACCTTCCCCGTACTCCTCTCCGCAGCCCTGCTACTCATCTTTGATCGCTCCTTCGGTACATCTTTTTATCTATCTGATATCTATATTGCAGGTGAAGCCCTACATCACACAGGTGGAAGTCCCCTACTCTTTCAACATTTATTCTGGTTCCTGGGACATCCAGAGGTCTATATCGTCATGCTCCCTGCACTAGGTATTGCCTCAGAGGTTATCTCCGTTCATTCCCGCAAACCCATCTTCGGACATAAAGCCATGATCGGATCCCTAATGCTCATCTCCTTTCTATCCATTGTCGTCTGGGCACACCATATGTTTGTATCCGGCATGAATCCCTTCCTGGGGTCCGTCTTTATGCTGCTCACCCTCTTAATAGCCATTCCTAGCTCCGTCAAAACCTTTAATTACCTAGCTACTTTGTGGCGAGGAAATATTAGATTTTCTCTTCCTATGCTCTTCGCCATAGGACTCGTCTCCTTCTTTATCTCTGGAGGACTCACAGGTCTTCTCCTGGGCAATGCGGTTTTAGATATCGTCTTGCACGACACCTATTTTGTGGTCGCACATTTTCATATCGTCATGGGTGCCGCTTCTTCTTTTGGACTCCTCACAGGTATTTATCACTGGTATCCCAAACTCTTTGGACGTATGCTAAATGAGAGATTAGGGTATATCCATTTTTGGATCTCCTTCATCGGAATCTATGCCGTCTTTATTCCACTGCACTTTGTGGGTCTGGCAGGCTTTCCCCGACGCTACTATGCCTTTACGAATTTTGACCTCTTTGATAGCTTTACCGATCTAAATGCACTCGTAACAATAGCTGCCCTCGTTACCTTCCTAGGACAAGTCGTCTTCCTCTTCAATTTCTTTCATAGCATGTTCTACGGAAGAAAAGCCCCCCCCAATCCATGGGAAGCCAATACCCTGGAATGGACAACCCCCTCAGCCAAACCCCTATCCCACGGTAACTGGCCAGGAGATATCCCCGAAGTACACCGATGGCCATACGACTATTCTCATCCCCTACATAAAGAAGATTTTGTCCCACAACATATTCCACTCAGTCCAAAAGAAAAGGAAAAATCTGAGTAAATCTCTGCCATACGACTCAGACCCTAATCTCCCTTTTGTGAAAAACTACTTTCTGTAAAAATTTCACCCATCATGTCTGATGGTTTTTTATCTCCGATTTTTACAGGGTCTGCTGTACCTGGTATTTCTTCTCATCTTTGCAGGAAGCTGGGTTCGGCATACAGGGTCGGGCATGGGTTGTCCTGACTGGCCTAAATGTTATGGATATTGGATCCCACCCAGTCCGGAGGAGCTTCCCGAAAACTATCAACATCACTACCTATCTAAAAAAATCCAAAAAACACAGAAGACAATTCAGCTGCTCCAAAATATAGGACTCCAAACCGCAGCTCAAAAGCTGGCACATTATCTTAATCACCAAAGCATTCAAAGCTTTAATCCTCTAAAAGCCTGGACCGAATATGTTAACAGACTATTAGGTAGCCTGGTCGGAATCCTTTTTCTGCTCAACACCTTCTTTAGCTTCCAACTCAGAAAAGAAAAATCCGCTCTTTTTTCTTTATCCCTTTGGACATTGGGGTCCGTATGCTTTCAGGGGATCTTGGGTGCGGTAGTTGTCTTCACCCATCTTTTCCCACTCATGGTTAGTATTCACATGCTTCTGTCCTTGCTCCTACTCTATTTGATGAACAAGATCAAAGAGGTCGCAGACCCCTCTCGTCCCATAAACCTCTCTCCCTTCCAGAAACGATTACTAAATCTCTCCTTCATCATATTCTTGATACAAATTCTTCTAGGAACACAGCTCAGGCAATATGTGGATGGACTCAGTCTCCCCATCACCAATTGGTCCTCCGCACCCCCATCCTTCTATGCACACCGAAGTCTCCCCTGGATCCTCCTACTTTTAACCGGAACCCTTGTCTATCATGCTTGGAAATACAATAGAACCTCCTATCGCCGATTGATAAATTTATTTTTTCTCCTCTGTCTATGTACGCTAATAGGATTATCCATATACATCTTTCATGCACCCCCCTTCGCACAACCTCTTCATCTAAGCTTTAGTTTAATCAGTTTTTATGCCTACCTTAGAATAAAATCCCGTGATGTATGTCTCTCTTCTCAAAAAGAATAATATTTCTCCCTTTGCTTTGTCTTTTCCTATGCCACTGCACTCAGGAAGAACCCATCCCTACATCTCCTACAAACATAGATGTAGATAAGATTAATCGGTTTCGGAAAAACCTACATGGCATCCACAACCTGGACCTCCAACTCATACTGGGATTCAGCAATACAGGCCTTTCATACATAGATGCCTTTGATACCCTTTATCAAGACGTGGAATTGAAGATAGATATGAAAGATGCAGAAACAGACAGCTTTTCATGCAGCTTCTCTAATATAGAACTCCCCTTCTTGGGTAAAGACACATTTAAAATAAAATACAACTTGACCCATTTTCAAGAAGAAGCTGATAGCATCATATACGGATTAAAAAATGTTTTTTTGACCTCCCAAAAATTATTCTCTGATACCATAAAGGCAGATAGTACTTCCCAACCCACCCATATCTCTGGACACCTTCACAAAAGTAAATCCTTTTTTCATATCCTAGATGGTCAACTGGCCGATGAGTATCAGTTCAGACTCCGAGCATTGGATGTACATACGATTTATTTTTCCTTGGATACCGAATTAAAAAATACAAGCCCTATCGCAAAGGATTCCCTATGAATCCCTCACCCAAACCCATTCAGAATGATGTGCTGAGCCAGAAACTTTGGCATAAGATAGATCACAAAACCAAACCCCTCAAATCCCTAGGGCGACTGGAAGAAATCGCACATCAAGTGGGTCTAATCCAAGAAAGCCTATCCCCTAAACTAAAATCTCCCAAACTACTCGTCTTTGCAGCCGATCACGGAATAGCTGAAGAAGGTGTGAGTGCCTATCCTCCCGAGGTCACCTATCAAATGGTTCAAAATTTCCTGAACAGAAAAGCCTGTATCAATAGCTTCTGTGACACACAAGGACTCGATCTCCTCATCATAGATGCCGGTGTCAAAAAAGACTCCAAACCCCATCCCCTACTCAAGGTCAAGAAAACAAGAAGGGGAAGCCGAAATATGACCAAGGAAGCAGCATTAACCCTAAAAGAGGTCCAAACTTCCCTAAAATACGGTGCAGATGTCGTGGAAGACTGTTACCAACAAGGTACTAACTGGATAGGATTGGGAGAAATGGGAATCGGTAACACCTCCGTCGCCAGCCTTTGGATGCACCTACTTAGTAATATACCCCTCGAATCTTGTATTGGAAAAGGAACCGGAATACAAAAGATTTCTCAAAAGAAAAAGGTCCTATTAAAGGTCTTGGCACAACACGGGAGATCCCCTAATCTATCCTCAGAAATGGCAAACTATGGGGGTATTGAACTGCTCCAACTTTGTGGTGCCATGGGGTGGGCAGCCCATCGTCGCATGGTGATCATGATAGATGGGTTTGTGGTTTCGGTTGCCTATCTACTAGCCGAACGACTCTATCCTCATATCAAAGATTATGTCTTCTTCTCACACCTCTCACACGAAAAAGGACATAAAACCTTGTTATCCTATCTTCAGGTAAAACCCCTCCTATCACTAGATCTCCGACTCGGAGAAGGAACCGGTGCCGCACTAGCCTACCCTCTCATGAAATCAGCTCTCGCCTTTCTAAACCATATGGCCAGCTTTGAAGAAGCAGGTGTCTCCGTTTCGGAAAACTAAATCCATGAAACGTCAATTCCATATACTATCTACCTGCCTGAGCTATTACACTAGACTCCCCTTTCCAAGCTATACACAACACCTATCCCAAACCCTTAGATACTATCCATTTGTAGGTCTAGTCTTTGGATTCTTTATTTGGTTGATTTGGTGGCTCTTGATTCAAGCTTCTGTTCCTAGTCTTCTAATCCCACTTTGTCTTCTCCTTTTAGGAGTGGTGCTCACAGGAGGACTACATGAAGATGGGCTAGCCGACACATTTGATGGACTAGGCGTTCATGATTCTTCACCCCAAAAGATTCTAAACGTGATGCGGGAAAGTCAAATTGGTGTCTTTGGTTCCATAGCTCTTTGGGCAAGCCTCTCTGCGAGATATCTACTCTATTTACTCTTTATAGAACAGACCCCTGAAAGTGCTGGGGTATTTTTTTTTTAATCCCTCCTCTTCTGAGTCGGAGTGCTGTTGCGTGGGTCATGCTTTGGCAAAAACCTGTCTCGGATACCCATGGAAAAGCACAGCGCCTTACTCATAATGTATCCCGAAGAGAACCCCTCTTAGCAATATTACTCAGCCTAAGCTACCTAGGATGCCTACTCTACCCCTCTTCACATATTCTCTTAATACTTAGTTTAATAGGTGTAACAATCTGTCTTTCCACATGTCTTTCTTGGATATTCACAAGACGATTACAAGGTTATACGGGAGATATCCTAGGTGCCATTCAGCAACTCAGCGAAATAGGACTCATGAGCTCCATCTTATACTTTCTATCTTGGAAATAAAGTAAAAAATATCTACCTTCCCGCCTATGACCTTTTTGAAGCCCATGCCTTCTCTCAACCCATATTGATCTAAACCTTGTACTCCCTAGATTTTGAAAAACCTATCTCCGAGCTAGAAAAAAAGCTTGCAGAAATGAAAGCCTTGGCTGATAAAAGTCAGGTGGACGTTTCTTTGGCTGTAGAAAGTTTGGAGAAAAAGATATACCAACTCAAGGTAGATACCTTTAAAAATCTAACCCGATGGCAACGCATACAGGTCTCACGGCATCCAGATCGTCCTTATTTTCTGGACTATATCCAATACATGACGGAAGATTTTATAGAACTACATGGAGATCGGGTTTCTGGGGATGATAAAGCAATAGTAGGAGGTTTGGGGAACATAAAAGGAAAAACCTATCTCCTCATAGGACAACAAAAAGGACGGAATACCAAGGAAAGACAACATAGAAATTTTGGAATGGCTAATCCCAGCGGATATAGAAAAGCCATTCGTCTTATGAAATGGGCAGAAAAATTTGGCAAACCTGTCGTCACATTGATAGACACCCCAGGTGCCTTTCCAGGAATAGAAGCTGAAGAAAAAGGACAAGCCGAAGCCATTGCGCAAGGCATGTTTACCATGCTTCAATTGCGGGTACCCATCCTTTGTGTCGTAATTGGAGAGGGTGCTTCAGGGGGTGCTATTGCCATAGGGGTTGGGGATCGGGTATTGATGATGGAAAATACTTGGTATTCGGTTATTTCTCCCGAGTCGTGTTCATCCATTCTGTGGCGGAGCTGGAAATTTAAAGAACAGGCTGCCGAGATGCTCCAACCTACTGCGGAGGATATGAAAAAAAACGGACTCATTGATGAAATTATCAAAGAACCCATAGGAGGAGCCCATAGAAATCCCCGTGAAGCAGCCCATCTACTTTCTCAAAGCATCGTCAAGGAGATACAAGATCTAGAAAAGAAAGGTCCTCAGGAAAGAATTGAACAGAGAATGCAAAAATTTAGATCCCTAGGACATTATGAAGAAAAAATTCATCCTAAAAAAGTTTCCAGTAACACCAAATCACCCAAAGCTCAATGATCTGCTCTTGAAAGATTATTTTCTAATAAGCTTATTGGCAGACGAATGATGAGATTAACTGTTTGGAAGTTCAATTTTAGGTTTAAGTTTTTAGCCAAAACTTCTCGGGATAGTCTTCGGGTCCGTCCCTGCTGGTTCCTACGTTTAACTTATCAAAATCAAAGGGGTTGGGGAGAATGTGCTCCATTAAGGGGTCTCAGTACGGACAAACTGAGTGCTAGGCGTTTTATATCTGTACAAAAGTCTATTCTTTCTTCAGATCTTCCTTCTTTGAACAATTTATCTGAGTGGATAAGCCATCATGTTCCACCTCATCAAGCATCTTTTCAAATGGGTTTGGAGATGGCTATGCGCAATCTCATCCTAGGGGGAAATAATTTTTTTCCCGATAATCCTTTTCAGGAAAGACAAGAAAAAATACCCATTAATGGTCTCATTTGGATGGGTAATCCAGAGTTTATGGAAAAAGCGATTCAAGAAAAACTCCAAGAAGGCTATGATTGTTTGAAGATAAAGATTGGAGGTCTGGACTTTGAAACAGAGTATAATATCCTTAAGAAGCTACGCAAAACAGCTCCCTCA
>JAPOQI010000138.1 GCA_026710765.1 Cytophagales bacterium
ACCGTGTTTGTCTCAGAGGCGGGGGGTAGAAAGGATATAGCCGTAGGGGGGCTGATGCCCAACCGACCCTATAGTATACTCGTCAAGCTGTGGCCTGCGGGTGCAGAGGGAACTCCCCAAGACCCAAGCGGATCCCGTATTTATTTTGCACCAGGTGACGCTGAGTATCCCAATTTCAGAACCCAGAGAGCTCCAGAACCCCCAGATGAAGGGGAAGAGCCCACGCCGCCTACAGCCATAGTCAAAATAAATTACATAGAGGACAATCATTATTCTCATAAGCGAGTTCGGGTTGGCGTATCTGCGAATCGTGTGGGGGTACTTTATGCGAAGGCGGTTCAAGCGAGCGCTACGGCATCTACCGCAGCAGATATTGTGGCAGCGGATCATAAGATAACCGTTTCCGCAGCACAATATGGATTAGATAGACAAATCGTCATAGAAGGACTGAGTCCAGAGGCCGAATATAAAGTATATGCTGTCTTGAAATTGGCAGATGGTAACTATTCCCAACCTGTGGCCATCTCTAATAAATTCACTACGATAGCAAGGCCTGTCGTAGCCAAACCCCGCCTCAAAAGCGGAATCAGCGTATCCGATAAGGCTACCTTTATCTTCCGATCTAGTCAGAAAGGGACCTTGATTTTCTTCCCAGGACCCGAATCTGCCGCCCTTAATGCCGGACAGATCGTAGGAAAAACAGATAAAACAACCATCTCCTTGGGAACAAATCAGGTGAATCAGGATGTAGAGGCTGTGGTGGGCGTTACGAGTGTGGATAGGTTTCTATTCGGTGAAAGTGCGAGGGGAAGTCTTAACCCCAATACGGCTTATAAGGTCTATGCCACCTTGCTGCTCCCAGATGGCTCTTACACGGATGCCATAAGCTCTGATTCCTTCACCACAGACGGATCCCCTACACCCGTTCTGAGTGATCTTTTAATTAATGGATTTAAAATTGAAAAAACACTTGTTCATGCCTTGGCTTTGACAAATCGTAGAGGCAAGCTTTGGTACGTTCTTTTGCCACCTGATGTAGCTGCGCCTGATGTGGAATCCTTGAAGAACCACGATCAGAAGCGGGAATTACCCATAGGTTTGGGCTATCTTGCCTTCGCCATTCCTTCTCTGAATCCAGGAAGAACCTATCGTTTGCATGCGCTCTTACAAGCAGTTGATGCGGTATCTGATGCTGAGGATGGGGTTTTTGCTAATTCCGTCGTCTCTTCGGATCCCTTTAGTACCTTGCCTTCAACTCCGATTTCTTTGCGCCTGCCCCGCATTAAGTCGGGATCTATTGGGAAAAATGGTGCGACTGGAATTTTGGGCAGCTATCAGTTGGGAAAGGTTTTTTATCTGGCTCTACCACGGGATGTAAGTATTCCTAGCCCCGGCGATTTAGGAAATCATTCCCAAAGGGAAGAGATAGATATATCTGAGGAGCAGATAGGAGAAGATATTCAGGTAGATTTGACCAATCTTAAAGAAGGCGTTTCTTATAGATTGCACGCTGCCTTGCAAACAGAAGACGGTTTTTATCCGACCGTCCTATCCTCTGAAGTGTTCACCACGATATCCACGCCTGATGTGGGTGGGGATAAGCGGGAAGAGGGTACTGAAAAGGCACCCACTGTCGCAGAGACATTGTTGGGTTTGCACTTGGCTCCGGATGTTCGCATCTACCCAAATCCTTTTTCAGATGCGGTGAATTTGGAAGGCTTGGCAAGAACTTCTCTTGATAAGTTGTCCCTATGTGATCTATTGGGACGACAAATTCCTTTGAATAAGGTCAAGGGAACTCGTCTTGAACTGAGTCATCTACCTCCAGGTATATATTTTCTGAATGTACTCCATCACGGAGAATTTCGGTGCCTGCGGTTGATCAAAGAATAAAGAAAAAGGGGGGAGAGTAGAGGTCGCGAGCGGATTCGAACCGCTGTTCGAGCTTTTGCAGAGCTCTGCCTAACCGCTCGGCCACGCGACCATAATCTTTGCCCGACTAAGGACTTTCCAAGAGAAAGGGATTATCCTTTTTGAGTAGGTGAAGAAGGCTTCTCAGCATCCTTGCCAGATGATGTTTTCTTCTGTGTTTTAGCTTTAGGCGATACTTTCTCGGATGCCTTAGATGTCTTTTTCTCTTTCTCCTCCTCTTTCAGGGTCTTTTGGAGATCTGATAGGGCTTGGAGGTCTCCCATGGTTTTCCTTTTTTCGGTCTTTTGATAGTTTTTAACAAGGGAGGCTGCTTTTGTTTCCCCCTCGCTTTTGGATCCCTTTTCCTGATGGGTATGTAGATGGGAGACGTACACGATTCGCCTATCCGTTCCCTGTATCTTGAGAATCTTCACATCCAAGGTATCCCCTACCTTGGGAAGGGTCTTATCTTTCTTGTATAAATGCTTAATAGAACAAGCCCCTTCCACACCATAGGGTAGTTCCACAACCCCTGATCTATCATCCAGGTGGATGAGGGTGGACCTGTGAAGAGAGTCCGGCGTGAAAATAGACTCAAGTGTATCCCACGGATCCTCTTGTAAATGCTTGTGACTCAGTGATAAACGCTTATTTTCTGAGTCTATCTCCATAACAATAATCTCAACCTCATCACCTACCTTGAAAAGATCCGAAGGATGATGGATACGCTTAGTCCATGACAGGTCTGAAATATGAACCAACCCATCTATTCCTTCCTCTAGTTCCAGAAATAGACCGTAATGTGTCAAATTCCGAACCACACCTGTGTGTGTAGTTCCTATGCCATATTTCTTGAGGATTGCCTTGTTTTCCCATGGATCTGGGGTCAATTGTTTGATCCCGAGTCCTATTTTGTGCTCGTCCCTATCTATGGACAGAACGCAGGCCTCAATCTCCTGACCCAACTTAACAAAATCAGACGGATTTTTGAGATGCTGCGACCAAGACATCTCAGAAACATGAATCAACCCTTCTACAGCCGGAAAAATTTCCAAAAAGGCCCCGTAATCCGTGATGTTGGAGATGCGCCCCTTGACCTTATCTCCCACATTTACACCACCAATCTGATCCCAAGGATGGGCTTCTAACTGCTTCATACCCAAGGATATTCGCTTTCTTTCTTTGTCAAAGGATAATACAACCACATTGATCTTATCTTCTACCCGAAACACATCCTCAGGACTTTGAATCCGCTTCCAAGAGATATCCGTAATATGAAGAAGACCATCTATTCCGCCCAAATCTATGAAAGCACCAAATCGCGTAATGTTTTTCACAACCCCCTCAAGAACCTGACCCTGCTCCAGATTGTCCAAAATCTCCGATTTTTGAGCCTCTATATCTTTCTCTATCAAAGCCCTGTGGGAAACCACAATGTTTTCATTTTGATAGTTGATCTTCAAAACCTTGACCTCTATGTTCTTCCCAACAAAAGCATCAAAATCCTTTACAGGCTTTACATCTATTTGTGAACCTGGTAAAAAAGCCTCTATTCCAAACAGATCCAAAATGAGCCCGCCCTTGGTCCGCCGCTTTACCTGACCCTCTACCGCTCTTTCTTCCTCCATAGCCCGAGCTACCTCCTCCCAAGACTTAATTACCAATGCCTTTTTGCGGGATAAAACCAAATTACCCTGAGCATCCTCTCTGTGTTCTACAAAAACATCCACACTATCACCTACCTTAACCGGGTTTTCCATCCCCCTAAACTCAGATAAGTGAACAAGCCCATCAGACTTATATCCAACATCTATAACAACATCAGAACCCGTCATGTGTGTGACCGTCCCAGTCAAAATCTGATCCTCTTCAATCAATTTTAGATTTTTCGCATAAAGACCCTCCATCTGTGCCCTCTCAGCAGGAGAATAGTCTTCCAAAAAATCCCCATCCTCGGGGAGTGAAGACCCAGACCCAGAAGAAGGATCAGGAAGAGGCGAACTTGCATCCGAAGATCCCAAGCCTGAAGATTCCGGAGATTCTGAACTTGGGGAAATATTTTCCTGTGAACCCATTCTTATAAAGTTAAAACAAATAAAGCCAAATGTAATTTATTTTTCCTCCACGAACAAATTATCCTTTGCAAGAATCCTGAGGTACCGGATCAAAACCCCCTGATTTCCATGGATGACAAGACAAAATTCTCCTCATAGCTAAAAAGAAACCCCTCCTAAAGCCATGAACACACAATGCTTCCCGAGCATAAGCAGAACAGCTAGGAAAATATCGACAAGACGAAGGAAAAAGAGGTGAAATAAGGTTCTGATATAAGATAATCAAAAAACATGCTACCTTGCTAGGGATGCTTTTCTTATTGGCCTTTATATGGACTTTGCCAATCACCCTGAGCGGTGACCCAACCAGAACTGAACTTCTAAATCCAAACCAGACGGAAAACCAGAAGTATGAACAAAACCTCAACCCCCTAGATAGCCTACGAATTATTGGCGTCGAAATTTGGGGAAACAAACGAACCAAACGAGAAACCATACTGAGAGAAATGTACCTGAATGAAGGCAAGAGATGTGCCCGTGCCGAACTATCACAACGTTTGAAAGAAGATCAAGAAAGGATACAAAATACTCGACTCTTTTTCTCAGTTTCAGTTGTAGATTTTTATGTGTCCGAACAAGAAATTTTGATTTGGGTTTCGGTAAAGGAGAGATGGTATACCTATTTGGTCCCAGACCTGAGCCTGACCAGATATAATTTTTCATACTGGTGGTATACCTTGGACCATGACATAGGTGTCATAGACATCGGACTCGAAGGAAGACAATACAACCTAAGCGGACGAAATGATAAGCTAGCCTACGACCTAGACCTAGGATATACCTCCCTAATAGGACTAGAATACACCGGCCCCTATCTCGGAAATAGTAGAAAAACCAGAATCTTTCTCTCCGCAGCCTATAAACGCAATAGACGATTCAATTACCTAAGCCAGGATTTCAGAGCCCTATATGTGTGGTTAGATGAACCCGGTTTCTTCGACCTGGATACCAAAATCAGACTAGACTACCGACCCTATTGGGATACACAACATAGACTCGCAGGAGGATACCAACAAACAAATCTCTCTGAAAAAGCCTACAAACTGAACACAAACTATTTCATACGACCCGAACCATCACAACAATATATATACCTTAAATATGATTTTCTTCATATAAAATTAGATAATATCTCTTATCCCTTGAAAGGAAGGAGATATCATCTTGAATTGAAAAAAGAAGGACTTAGCGTGTTTCAGCATTTGGACGTATCAAAGGCTAGATTACGAATCTTGCATGCCTATTCCTGGGCCGAGAATTGGTACTCCGCTCACAGGACACTTGGATTTTTTTCATATCCCGAAAATCAGGGTTATTTCTTCAGACCCAACCTGAATACGAAAAACTATTTTGTACGGGGATATGAAAAAATGCTAATAGAAACCCCCGTGCACATGATGATTAAACAATCTCTCAAGTACGAAGCCCTTGATTACATACTCCCCGTATGGGAAAAACTACCCTTTCGAAACTATTTAGATGGCGTACCCCTCCGCTTGTATCCCCTCCTATTCTTTGACCTCGCTTTCGCTCGACCCTATTGGGATACGCCTACCAACTTGCATAATCGTTGGCTCTACGCGGGGGGGGTCGGATTGGATCTTGTTAGCTTTTATGATATTAGCCTGAGTGGATATCTCTTCTGGAACCGAGAAAATCTTCGGGGTGGCGGATTCTATCTTAGTCTCTTCTCGGGATGGTGAAATAGAAATAGACCCCTGGGATGCTATCTGAGCAGTATGATCTGAACCCTCTGAAATAGATGAATCACTGTGCTTATCAGTCCCCTCATATATGTGGGGTGCCAACACAAGAGCTACGATGGAGCTAAGTTTAATCAAAATATTCATGGAGGGACCTGAAGTATCCTTAAAGGGGTCCCCGACGGTATCCCCTGTAATGGAAGCCTTGTGAGCCTCTGAGCCTTTGTGCTCTATTTTCCCATCTATCTCTACCCCTTTTTCAAAAGACTTCTTCGTGTTGTCCCAAGCACCCCCTGCATTGTTTTGGAAAATACCCATCAAAACCCCAGAAACAGTGATGCCAGCCAATAGTCCACCCAAGACCTCAGCCCCAAAAAAAAGACCCGTCAGAACAGGAGAAAAAAGAGCCAGACACCCAGGAAGAATCATCTCCCTAAGGGAAGATTTTGTGGAAATAGCTATGCATTTATCATACTCAGGCTCAGCCTTATAATCCATAATACCCTGAATTTCTCGAAATTGACGACGAACCTCATTCACCATCGCCATAGCTGCCTTCCCAACAGCCGATATAGCAAAAGAAGAAAAAAGAAAGGGAATCATGGCACCTACGAAAAGACTTGCTAAGACATCTGCCTTGTAAATATCTATGCTGGATATACCCGAGACACCTACAAAAGCAGCAAAAAGAGCTAAAGACGTGAGCGCCGCAGAAGCAATAGCAAAACCCTTTCCCGCAGCCGCAGTCGTATTGCCCACGGCATCTAATTTGTCTGTCCGAGCCCGGACCTCCTTGGGAAGACCTGTCATCTCTGCAATACCCCCTGCATTATCTGCAATGGGGCCGAAGGCGTCTATAGCCAATTGCATAGCCGTGGTGGACATCATACCCGTAGCTGCCATAGCTACCCCATATAACCCTGCTAACTCATAGGAACCATAAATACCCGCAGCCAAAATTAGAATAGGGAAGAAGGTAGACTGCATCCCTACTGCCAAACCCCCAATAATATTGGTCGCATGACCCGTAGCTGATTTCTGAACAATGGATAAAACAGGAGGCCTCCCCATGGAAGTATAATATTCTGTGACCAAAGACATCAGAAAACCTACAATTAAACCCAAAAGAACCGAAAACCAAACACCTAAAGGCGTAAAAGAAAAATCCCGCAGTACAAGATCCTCAGGAAGAAGATGTCTAATCAAGAAAAAAGAAACTATGGCCGTTAGCAAAAGAGAGATAAAATTACCCAGGTTTAAAGCAGATTGTACATTACCCTCCTCACTCTTAATGCGGACAAAAAAACTGCCCACCACGGAAAATAAAAGACCTATTCCTGCCATAAGTATGGGAAGCAACATGGGAGATAAACCATCTAGTCCATCAGCAGATGCATCAATTTCTTGTCCCAAAACCATAGAAGCTAAAACCGTCGCCACATAGGAACCAAACAAATCCGCACCCATCCCCGCAACATCTCCTACATTATCTCCTACATTATCCGCAATGGTTGCCGGATTGCGTACATCGTCTTCCGGAATATCAGCCTCTATCTTTCCAACCAAATCTGCCCCCACATCGGCCGCCTTTGTATAAATACCCCCTCCAACCCTCGCAAACAGGGCAATAGACTCTGCTCCCAAGGAAAAACCAGCCAGTATCTCTATGACCTTTTTCATCTCTAAACCCGTCAGGGCAACCCCACTCGGAACAAAGAGTTGATAAAAAAGAAGAAATAATCCCCCCAAGCCTAAGACCGCAAGACCCGCAACCCCCAAACCCATCACCGTCCCACCCCGAAAAGAAACTTGTAAAGCCTTCACCAAAGAAGAACGGGCCGCCTGAGTCGTTCGTACATTCGCCAAAGTGGCAACCTTCATGCCAATCCATCCGGCCAGGGCAGAAAAAAATGCCCCCACTACGAAAGATCCCATAATTAGAGGATGCGAATCAGGAACCTGTGTGGCTGAAAAGCCCAAAAGCAATCCGGTAATCACAACGAAATAAGATAAAACACGCCACTCTGCCTTGAGAAAGGATAAAGCCCCTTGTTGAATATATCCAGAAAGTTTTTTCATCTTATCATCCCCCGCATCCTGCCTAAGAACCCATCTGTACTTGAAATACATGACGATCAAACCCAAGACACCCGTGAAAAGAATAATGTAGAACCAGTTCATAACCTTTTGATTTTAGTTTTTAAATGTACACATATATTTTTTTAACCCATTCAGTTTGGGAAGAACAAAATTAAGAGAAAGCTCACTCATGCATTTGAAATGCTTTTTCGGACAAGATTTATACCCTATTCTGGAACAGGGACGACAAGATACAAACGTGTTCTCCAACACAACAAAATCAGTTTGATAGGGGTACATCCCAAAAGCAGGCATCGTATTTCCCCACATAGAAAAAATCTTCTTCCCAAAAGCCGCTGCGGCATGCATTAGACCCGTATCATGTGTAAAAACCAGAGCAGCCTGCCTCAGCAGAGAAACAGAACCATGGAAAGAGTAAAGACCACAAGCATTCCAAATCATCTCTGCCTTCACGGAATCTCTTTGTTGAAAATAATCTCTAAGCCGATCACCCAGAGGTCTATCCCCCTCATCACCTAGAAGTATCACAGGATAAGGAATTTTTTGAAGCAATTCCACCATTTTATGAAAGGGAAGTCTTTTCGTCCCATACTGTCCGCCCATCGCATAGGCAATATATCCCTTTTGAAAAGGCATAGCCAAAGTGGATAGGGATATCTCATGGGATGAAGGAATAAAATAATCCAACCCCTTCCCATCTGATTGAACCCCCAAGGGAAATACCGTGTCCATATATCTATCTACAACGTGACGACGCGGAATGATATCCCATTTCAAAGATACCAAGAGCCATTTATATAAGTTTAGTTTGTAAAAACTATAGGAACGAGATTTTAAAAGCTTCTTCACACAAAAACTACGAATATTGTGATGAAGATCTATGATGAAATCATAATTCTCTTGCCTAAGAGATCGAATCAAGGACAGTAATTTCCCTTCTTTCAGGATTTTAATCTCGTCCACATAGGGATTGGCATCCAGGATCCAGGCATATTTTTCCTTGATACCATAGTGCAGTACGAGTTCCGGAATCTGCTCCTTCAAACAGCGAATGACAGGACTTGTTAAAATAATGTCACCAATAGACGAAAAACGAAGTATCAGTATTTTCACAAGGATTTCTTACAACTTATGAAGATCTAAGTAGATTCTCTTCGGTGAAGAAAATAACTATCCACCTCGTCTACCGAAGACGTGTTAAAAATGTGCTGGGCTTGTGCTCCCCCTTTGCGAGCCATAAGAATTCCATAAGATACATCATGTATACCTTTCTTCTCGTGGGCATCCGGGTGAATAGAGACCTGAAGACCACGTTCCAGGGCAGGACCAATCCATCGCCAATCCAGATCCAAACGACGGGGATTTGCATTGATTTCAGGAATTACATGATGATGTGCACAAGCTGTCAATAGTCTTTCGTGATCTAAGGGATAACCTGGGCGTTCCAATAAGATTCGTCCTGTGGGGTGACCTAAAAAGGTGGTATAGGGATGAGATAAGGCCGTCAATATTCTTTGGGTGGCTTTTTCTATGCCCATATCTAGAACACTATGAATGGAAGCAATGGTAAAATCAAAACTTCTTAATACCTCATCAGGATAGTCTAAAGAACCATCCTTGAGAATGTCTACTTCTATCCCCTTGAAAATGCGAAAAGGAAACAATTGCCGATTTAATTTATCTATTTCTTGATGCTGTGACTGAATCTTTGGAAGATCAAGCCCGCCAGCATAGAAGGCAGATATGCTGTGATCACTGATGCCCACGTATTCGTATCCCTGTCTCTGACAATAAAGAGCCTGCTCCTCCAGACTGTGTTTCCCATCAGAATAGGTCGTATGGACGTGGAGAATTCCCCTCAGACGGATAGGAGATAAATCCTGGGAATCCCGAGAAAGAACAGGTGTCCTCCGGAGACAACGGATATGAAAAGGGGTATCACGGGATCCAACTCTACCCCTGATGGAAAAAGGAGACCCCTTGTCGTCTTCTATCCGCAGATCAGAATAAGAACCTAATGATGACAACAAAAGTTCCCGATCCGGACAAAAGCAGGAGTATACTAGTTCCCCTAATACCTCCTCTACCTCGTGTGATACCATGAAGTTTTCTTGTGAATCCTTCTCCCCCATGAGGGTTTCATAGATTTTTTGAAAAAAAAGATCCCAAGACTCTGCCTGATCCCATCTGAGATGATGTTGGTAGTGAAGAACGTATCCAATGGTATTGAGAAGCTTTTGTTCTGTCCGAGAACCCAAACCTTTTAGCTTTCCCACCCTACCCGCTTCACAGGCCGCATATAGACTTTGAAGATCCACGATCCCCAACTCTTTCCAAAAACTGCGAACACGTCTGGGTGTCAAGCCCCGAATTCCAAAAAGCTTTCGGACTCCTATGGGGGTCTGAGAAATTAGCTTATCTCGCAAAGCCAGACTCCCTGTTTTTTTCAAAGTTTGAAGAATCTTTGTGGAAAGGATATGGGAAGGTAGATGGGTCCATGGGGTATCTGAGGCTGTCTGCCGCAACACAGACAGGATATGTGTCCAATTCTTCCAGGGTAGTTCTTCCAAGTGAACATGGGCAAGCCATTCCATCTCTTCCATAAGACCCAAAACCTCTTTTGGTGTGTGCATTGGAATTTTGATGTTTTTTGCTAAATTGCCCTCTTGCTTGATCGCCATCCAGGGAAAATAAAAGGAATAGCTTTAAAAATCTATGATATCTGCTGCATACGTTGACCTGTACATGAAAAATAATGCCCCATCCAGGGTCCTTCTATGAAAATTAGAGGATATCTTTGGGCAGTGGCCACGATATTTATCTTTGTTCATGCTGCTCGCGCACAAGGTCCCCCTATTTTGATGAATCCACCTATCATGCTTTCCAAGGGGAGTATCTTAATGAGAACTCGTTGGGAGCTCAGACAATTGGAAAAAGGAAACACTTATCTGTTTATGCCTCTCATAATGCATTATACCCTTCTTCCCAGGATTGAATTGGGACTTCATCTGCCCGCCTTAATGGAAAGGGGGCAGGCCGAATCTTCTCAGGAAACTAGGTTTGGAAATATAGCATTCCTAGGAAAATATCAGCTGCTGAGAAAAGATGGAAAACAAAAAACATTCCGCATCGCCACTAAAACGTTATGGGAACTCCCCAATGGAATAGGAAAAGGACCCATGGACTTTGATGCCCAAGAACATAAAATCACATGCACACAATTAATAGGCTATGAAAGTCTAAGATATGGTATCGTGACCGAACTAGGATATAGAGCCATTCGGAACCACCCAGGTGATGAAATTATTTTCAATATAGTAACCAGTCTTCCACTACTTCCACATAGATACCCCGTTCGCCAAATCAATTTGTATCTCAGTTATTTTAGTTATTATCGTCCCCAGCTAAGACGTTACGCTGTTCAGCATGGACAAGGGATCCAATACGCACACGGCCGCTGGACCTTGGACCTCGCCTTCAAGCGATATCTATGGGTTCGGGAGTCGGATAGAGAAAGAATTAGACTAAGTAGTTTCTTAGGTACCCGATATGTCTTATATTAAAGCTAATAACCGATGAAGATAATGATACGTAAAGCTGGAAAGAAAACGTCTTTGTATATAATCCTTTTATTGAGCCTTTTTTCTTTATGCAAGGCTCAGACTTCGGAACAGGATAACTTTGTTCTTATCGTAGAAGGATTGGGGTGTAATTATTGTGCTATTGGTTTGGAAACACGACTGAATAAACTGGAGTCTAGAATGGAAAAAAAAGGTGCGGAGGGGATAGAAATAGATATAGAAACAGGTGAAGTATCCTTCAGTTTCCCGAGCATAGATCGGCTGAGCCCAAGAGAAATTTATCAAATCATAGAAGAGGCCAACTATACCCTGGCAGAACTCAATCTGACACGCAGCTCAGGTGAAAAAGAAACATGGAAAAAATCCGAAGGCCCCGTACCACCCCCCAAGACAGAATCTGATACAGCCGACGATCCTCGGTCTCCAAGTGAAGATCCAAAAGACTAGAGCCTAGGGCTATTTCTTTTTACTTGTGTCCTTCTTCTGAACTAGGATCTCCTTGATGAGCACCTTCTGATTTCTCTGAACCGGGGGGTTCGTGATGATAACTATGCTGAATACGTTCCGTGTGGGCAAGTAACCATGATGAAACGATAAAGGTCAGGTGGATCGCAATCTCTACCATAATGCCTTCAAAACCTTCTGACTCTTCTGCCGATCGGACATCTATGAAGGTTTTAAGAAGATGAACCCCTGAGATGGAAGCTAAAGAGGAAGCCAATTTGATCTTTAACTTGCCCGCATCCAAACCCTCTAACCATAAGGGTTTATCTTCGTGGTTGTCCAGATTTATCTTGGAAGTAAAGATAGAATAGCCTCCAATGATGACCATAACCAATAAATTCAACACCATACTGATGTCCACCAAGGCCAAAACTACCAACATAACATCTATTTCTCCCATTTCAGTGAAATGAAAACTCAAATGATACAGCTCTTGGAAAAACTTAAGAGCGTAAAAGACGGAAGCGATAGAGAGTCCGGAATAGATAGGTGCCTGCACCCACCGACTCCAGAATATGGTCTTTTCGTAAAGATCTTCTAAAGTTCTACGTGTATTTCCCATGATCTAAAAAACTTTTAGTTAAAACCTTATTCCTACAACGTACATACCCTAACCCACACCACAATAATAAACAAAAATTTGTGCTTATTAGTATTCTTGTATGGAAGAAAACTATAATTCAAAAATTCATAGGTCCATTGTCCTGTATGGAGCAAAAATTCTCCGAGAACAGGCTCAGGAGGTGGATCTATCTGGAGAAGGGGTACTTTCTCCTCAGATAAAAAATATAATAGACAGCCTGTTCCATCTCAGCAATGCAGCAGAAGGAATAGGATTAGCTGCCCCCCAGATTGGAGAATCTCTACGAATTTTTATAGTCAGTGCTGCACTCCTGCCTGAAGGAGAGGGTATGGCTAAGGATTTTAGGCGAGTCTGCATTAACCCCCAACTCATATGGCAAAGCAAAGAACTTAGTACCTATGAAGAAGGATGTTTGAGTATTCCCGGTATTAGGGCCCCCATAACTCGTCCCAAACAGGTTGAACTCTCTTATGTTGATGAACATGGAAAAAGTATCAAGGAGACCTTTGATGATCTTCCTGCCCGTGTCGTCCAACACGAATACGATCACCTAGAAGGAAAATTGTTTATAGACTATCTCTCACCCCTCAAAAGACGTCTTCTCAAAAAGAAATTGAATCAAATTCGGGACGGCATAGAACCTCAAAAACCTGAAACACAAAACTAAATACCATCCCTAAATGTCAGATGTCCGAAGAAATAGATAAAACAAATTGCATACAGGTCTTTGTACAAGATCGGCAAGGAAAAGAACATATTTTAGAAGGACCTACCGACCTAGGATTGAATCTGATGGACCTGTGTAAAATTCATGAACTCCCTATGGCTGGAACATGTGGGGGTGTGGCACTTTGTGCCTCTTGTCAATGCTATGTCGTTTCAGGTCATGTGTTGCCACCCAAAGGGGTGGAAGAAGAGAACATGCTTTCGGAAGCATTTCACGTTCGCCAAGAGAGCAGATTGGCATGTCAAATTCGGTTGAATTCCCAAATTCACGGACTCAGAGTGATCATGGCACCTGAGGAAGAGTATGGAGAGTAGAGGAATCTATGAATATTCTTGGGTAGACTAAGGACTTAGGTTGATGTCTTATCTTCCATCCAGGGTTGAAGAATCTGTCGGACCGACTCAGTTAAAACGCTTCCAGGACCAAAAATAGCCCGTACACCTAGATGGTATAAATGTTCATGATCCTGTTCAGGAATAATCCCACCCAGGATCACATGTACATGTTCACACTGATGTTTGGATAAGGCTTCTAATAGTTGGGGAACCAATGTGTTATGACCCGCAGCCAGACTCGAAACACCCACGAAATGAACATCATGATCAGCTGCCTGTTGAGCTACCTCCTCGGGACTTTGAAAAAGAGGAGAAATATCTACATCAAAACCCATATCCGAAAAAGCCGTGGCAACCACTTTAAAACCCCTATCATGCCCATCCTGACCCATTTTAGCTAAAAGAATACGAGGCTGCCTACCATGGGTCTGGGCAAAACGGCGAGACAATTGACGAGCCTCCTGATAATCTTCTTTTTTCTCCATCCCTCGGGCATAAACACCTGATAAGGCAGAAGGACTTGTCTTATATCGTCCCCAAACCTGTTCCAGCGCCTGGGTAATTTCACCCAAGGTGGCTCGTTTTCGGGCCGCATTCAGCGCAGCCGATAGGAGATTTTCCTTCCCCTCAGCAGCCTGAGTCAGACGGTTCAGCGCCTCTTGAACCCCCTCCGAATTTCGAACCCGCTTTCGTTCTC
Source organism: Cytophagales bacterium (assembly GCA_026710765.1). Classification (GTDB taxonomy): domain Bacteria; phylum Bacteroidota; class Bacteroidia; order Cytophagales; family JAPOQI01; genus JAPOQI01. Next base: position 14,256 of record JAPOQI010000138.1, read on the forward strand.
TGAGCCGGCGGATTTGACCCTCTCGAAGAGAAATATCATCTATTTCACGCACGGGCAGCGGAGGCTCTTCCGCAGAACGATAAGCATTAACACCCACAATTATCCGCTCAGCAGTCTCTATTTCTATCTGTTTTTGAACCGCTAATTCCTCAATTTTTCGCTGAGGAATTCCCTGTTCTATGGCTTTTATCATCCCACCCAAAGAATCTATCTCCACCATATGATGCCAAGCCTTTTCTATCAACTCATGGGTTAATTTTTCCACATGTTCAGATCCCCCCCACGGATCTATGACAGAAGTGATATTAGGTTCTTGCTGAAGATAAATTTGTGTATTCCGAGCTATTCGGGCCGAAAAATCGGTGGGCAAAGAAATTGCCTCATCCAACGCATTTGTGTGCAAGGACTGGGTATGCCCCAGAACTGCCGAAAGAGCTTCTAAATAGGTCCGACTTATATTGTTATAAGCCTCCTGACGCGTTAAACTCCATCCTGAAGTTTGCGTGTGCGCACGTAACATCATGGATTTCGGATCCTTAGGATTCAAAGACTGAATTAAATAAGCCCACAAAACCCGACCTGCCCTTAGTTTGGCAATCTCTGTGAAATGATCCATTCCAACACCCCAAAAAAAAGAAAGACGAGGTGCAAATTCATCCAAAGGAATACCCGCCGCTAAACCAGCCTGTACATAGGTCCATCCATTGGAAAGGGTATAAGCCAACTCTAAATCTGCACTAGCCCCCGCCTCGTGCATGTGATAACCACTGATAGAAATGGGATTAAACCTAGGTAAATGACGAGAAGAATAACTAAAGATGTCTGAAACAATACGCATAGAAGCCTTGGGCGGATAAATGTAGGTGTTTCGCACCATGAATTCCTTTAAAATGTCATTTTGCAAGGTCCCCGATAATCTAGAAAAAGGAATCCCCTGTTCCTCTGCTGTTACCAGAAAAAAAGCCGTCACAGGTAATATGGCACCATTCATGGTCATGGAAACCGAAATGTCGTCCAAACGAATCCCATCAAAAAGCAGAACCATATCCTCAACCGAATCTATCGCAACCCCTGCCTTCCCAACATCCCCCGAAGCACGAACATGATCTGAATCATAACCCCGATGTGTAGGTAAATCAAAAGCAACCGATAAGCCTTTTTGTCCATGGGCTAGATTTTTTTTATAAAAAGCATTGCTCTCTGCCGCCGAAGAAAAACCAGCATATTGTCTAATCGTCCACGGACGCTGCGTATACATCGTAGTATATGGACCACGTAGATAGGGTGGAATACCAGATTCAAAAAGACTGTGCGGAAAAGGAATTCCTTTTTCTTTGGAGTTTTCTCTTTCAGAAAAAGGAATCTGAGAAAAATCAGGATGCCTCATGTTTTCTTTGCAAAAGCTCTTCCTTTCTTCTGAGATCACATGGCGAACCCAAATAACTTTGGGTAGAAACTTCTTTTTTCAAAGAGATCGGCGGTTCGTGGGGAGAGATAAACTCATCCACCCCAACCATAGATATACCCGGAATGGGATGAGCCCGAACCCCTTTTTTTAATTTCTCTTCAGCCCGTTCAATACTTTTTTCTTTTTCCATGTCTTGAAAGCTTTCCCATCCTTTTTTTGCCAAGGACATGATAAGGCTTTCCAAAAAATAACTGCCGGGTACGGGATCTTCTTTGAAAATATTGACCCTTGCCTCATGCCTCAAAAGGGGGTGTAGCTGCGCAAGTATTCGGGCCGAGAAAGAAATATTCGCATCTTCTCTTTTGATATCAAAAGGCAAACCGATCCCTATGTCAGCCCGACCCAGTACAGAAACCATAGCAGCCTGCGTTCCCCTCAGAATATTGGTTTGGACATCTCTTGCAGACTGAGTTTTCATACTGGGTATCGTCATGATTGGAATAGTCCCCTTGATGCCGTAGGCCCCCAAAACCTTGAAACTGAGTTGACGAAAAGCCCGTAATTTCGCTATTCCATGGAAAAAATCCCGACCCAAAGGAAATACAACAAAAAGACGGCGAAGAAAAGATCTAATTTCCTCCATGTGACGAGCCTGAGATAAAACCCACGATAATTTTTTCACTGCCCAAGCTAAGTCCTGATGAGGAGAAGCACCCATATGGTGAAGATCACTCAGATCTATGCATAAATCCCTACATCCCTCTCGTTCTGCTAGAGAAAGAAAGGCTAGGATATCGGGAGACCAGATATAAGAACCCCCGCCTACAAGAGGAATAGCATCCCGAAAATCTTGAGCCGAGGAAGAATCTACCCGACCTCGAAAACTCAATGAAAACCGATTCCGATGAGAGATGCCTTCCAAAATCTCCCTCAGACGATTTCTCTTCACAGAACTTGTTCTCAAATCCTCCCATACTTCTACATCTAGACATAAACCCGAATCCATAAAAAGAGAAGGAGATAATTCATCCCATGAAACCCATGAAGGAAGGTAAATCTGATCCTGAAAACTATATGCTGCCGTAGGGGTTGAATAGTAATCTTGTACCGATAGGAGATTTCCCAGACATGAATTATCTATATGATAATAAGCCTCCAAAGGAAGGGAGGGATCATAAAACCAAGAAGGAATTTCACGTCCCTCCCGAGCTAATATATCTTTCCACTTAGCCCATGATGTAGGTGGAAAAACGGATAAATCTAAATCCTCTTGAAAAACGTTCTTTGTCTTTTGCATCCTTGGGAAAGACTTTACGATAGATATATATTAAATGTCGCTGAATATTTAGATGAATTAGATAGGTCTATTTGCCGTTCTCAAAATATATGGATAGAAAATAATGTATAGAGCTCAGGCCGAACATAATTTTTGACAAAATTGATTGGGACAAGCAAAGATGAACTTTAAAAATCTTCGCCTAGAAAAAACGTTATTAGAATATTGTTCAAATATATTTGCGTTTCAAGATATTTGAGAATAAAAATATTCTGTTTGTGGTTGACTTGTCAAGTCTAATTAAAAAGCAATTTTTTTATTTGTTTTTATTCATAAAAAAAGAATGCATGTTTGAACCTGAGAATGAGGAAAAGTGAACCTCTAAAAATGGATGCGAATGATACATGCAAAAGGGTTGAAAAAGGGGTTGGCAAAGACTGAAGTGTCTGAAGCAGAAATCGCATGGAAAGGTATTTTGGCCTGCCTAAAAAATACCCTGACAAGCGAACAACTGCGAATATGGTTCGCCCCAATACGACCCCTCCAGAAAGAAGGGAAAATCTTGATGGTCGAAACACCCACAAATTACTTCCAAGAATGGATAGAAGGAAATTATCTAAAACAGGTCCAGGACGCCATACTTCAAGTATTGGGAGAAACAGGACGTCTAAAGTATAAGGTCAGAACAAGTGCCAGAACAGATTCCAAATTCCGCCAAAACCCTGTTTCTCTGTCTGAACCCCGGAAAGCTCGTCCAGGAACTCAACAAGCTACCATACCCCCTTGGAGAGACTATCTGAAAACAGAACTTAATCCACATTATACCCTAGACAACATGGTGTTGGGTCCCTCTAATCAAATGGCACATTTGGCATCCTATACATTAGCCAGAAATCCAGGTACGACGGCATTTAACCCCTTGGTCGTCTACGGAGAAGTCGGCTTGGGAAAAACACATCTCTTACAAGCACTGGGAAATGCCTTGACGGAAAAGATGCCAAAAGGTGTGGTCTACGTTCCCTCCAACAAATTTGTGGACCAGTTTGTCTTCTCAGTTAAGAACCACACCATGGACGAATTCTTGGCTTTTTACATGAGTGAGGTCAAGGTCATGATTGTGGATGATATTCAGTTTTTGAAGGGAAAAGAAAAAACTCAGGAAGTATTCTTTAGTATATTTAACCATTTACATCAATGTAGAAAGCAAATTATCATCAGTTCAGACACCGTTCCTCGGGATTTGGATGGCATGGACGAACGTCTTCTCTCACGATTTAGATGGGGACTCACTGTCAAGATGGATTTGCCAGATACAGAGACCCGAAGAGAAATCATTCAGTTCAAGCTACAGCAAGACGATATTTTCCTACCCAACACCATGCTAGACTATCTGACACAACAACTCCCCGTAAATGTACGCGAAATAGAAGGAGTCTTGGCTTCCTTGGTAGCCAGATCCGTTTTTTCCAAGCGAGAGATAGATGTATCTTTGTGTGAAGAGGTAATTTCTTCCCTTGTAAAGAGAAAAAAACCGAATAAAGAAATGCCCGTAGAAAAGATCATTCGCCTAGTGGCAGGCTATTTTCATGTCTCGGTAGAAGATATGCTTTCTAAGAGTCGGCGCAAAGAGTGGGTGATTGCCCGACAAATTGCCATGTACCTCGCAAAGGCCCATACCTCTCATACCGTCGTCTCCTTGGGCAAAAATTTTGGCAACAGAGATCATAGTACCATTTCACACGCCGTCCGCAAAATTCAAAAGGAGATGAAAGGTACAGGAGAAAAAAAACGCTTTGTAGAAGAAATACGCCAACAAATATTCGGAAAATAAACAGTATCCTATATGCAGATTGAAACCTGCATAGACCGCCACTATCATGGGTTATCACTTTACTTCAGAATCGGTTTCGGAAGGACATCCTGATAAGATAGCCGACCAAATTTCTGATAACCTGTTGGATAATTTTTTGGCTTTTGATCCCGAATCTCGTGTGGCTTGTGAAACCTTGGTCACCACAGGACAGGTTATTTTGGCAGGTGAGGTTAGCTCTGGGGTTCATTTGAATTTCCAAGAATTGGTTAGAGATCTGATCAAACGGGTCGGATATACTAAGGGCGAATATGGATTTAGCTATGATTCCTGTGGGATTTTATCATGTATCCATGATCAGTCCCCAGAAATTATCAGGGGTGTACAAAAGGCTAAAAAAGAAGATCAGGGTGCCGGAGACCAGGGGATGATGTTTGGATATGCAACCCACGAAACAAAATCTAAAATCCCACTTACCCTGGATATTTCACACCGAATTGTGCGAAAATTAGCCGAGTTTAGAAAGAATAAAACCATTCCCTATCTCCGTCCCGACGCTAAAACACAGGTCACTGCAGAATATGACGAATCACACCAACCCCAACGAGTGGTTAGAATCGTCCTTTCTACCCAACACGATGATTTTGACCAAGAAGAAAATATGCTGGCACAAATCCGTAAAGATGTTCTGGAAAAAATTATTCCCAGCGTACGAGAAGATATGGGATCAGAACAAAAATTCCTGGACAACCCCGAGATAGAATATTTGATCAATCCCACAGGCAGATTTGTTTTGGGCGGACCCCATGGTGATACAGGATTGACAGGAAGAAAAATCATCATAGATACCTACGGTGGATGGGGTGCACACGGTGGAGGTGCCTTCTCCGGAAAAGACCCCAGTAAGGTAGATAGATCCGCAGCCTATGCACTCAGACACGTAGCTAAAAATCTGGTCGCCGCAGGCATTGCCAATCGAATCCTGATACAGATGGCATATGCCATAGGAATCGCACAACCCGTGGGATGTTTCGTGAACACCTATGGCACAGCACGGGTACGACTCAAAGATAGTGCCATTGCCTCTCTTCTCATGAAAAATGTGGACTTTACCCCAGCAGCCATGGAAAAACGTCTCAACCTACGAACCCCTATTTATGCTGAAACAGCCGCCTACGGACATATGGGTAGGGAATGTCAAAAAATCCGCAAATCCTTCTTCAAACAAGGAAAGAAAAAGGAAATAGATGTAGAACTCTTCCCATGGGAAAAACTAAACCTAAAAGACAATATATCCGAGATTTTCAGGGGCGCATGAACTCCATCAATACGAAGATATCTAATATAAGATAATGGGGTATGGAATGGTTGAAAAGATGGTTTTTTGAAATCTTTTCAGGCCTGCTCAGCCTTTTCTTGATCACCTTGCTGGCTTGGGTTCTGTGGGTCGGGAAAGACCAGATGAAACACCTAGAAAGGGCTGATACCATGTTGGGAATAGTGGCTGGACTATCTGTCGGAGCTATCTTGCTCAGCTTTTACAGAAGAATACTCATCACCGAACAAAGTAAAGAACGTCTGAAGACCCAGGTAGCCGAACAGCGGGTACAGAACCTCATGAACAGACGGCTCAAAGAAGCTACTGAACTCATGGAAAGTACCAACCCTTCCTCAGAGATAGGAGGACTCCATATCTTGAGTAGCCTCTTTTCTGAATCTGTAAAAGAAGGAGATAAACAATGTGCCGAACAAGCATATCAAACCTTGTGGAACTATTTGATGAAACGAGGAGAAGAAGAACTCAAGAACCTAAGCGAAATTCCCCAAATAGGACCCGTGACCAAAGAACATCCAGGACTCCAAACCGCCTTCCAAGTATTCTTTGGAAAATATGACGAACAAGAAGGACTCAGAAGCTCGGCTTTTTATGAGTATGGAAATCAAAAGTTAAACCTGTCCAAAAAATGTTTTGTTCGTGTGGACCTCCGCGCCGCTCAGCTGGAAGGGGTTGACTTGGAAGAAACCATCTTGGATAATTCTACACTATTTAGAACCCATTTTGTGAATGCAAATTTGCAAGGTGCAAGGTGGGTCCGGGCATATGCCTCGGGTGCCAAATTCATGGGAGCCCAGCTGCTTCACGCCACCGCCTCGGAAGCGAATTTGTATGGAGCCGATTTTAGAAGAGCCTGTTTGGGGACAACCAAAGAAAATGCCTTCATCGTGGAAGATGCCGATATATCAGGAATTGTGCTATTGGGTAAAAAAGAAGAAGAAGATGCCAAGGGTATTGAATTTGTGAACTGGACACAAGCTAAACACCTAGAACAAATAGAACGAAACGAAGCCAAACGAAAACTACTTAAAGAAAGATATCCCCAAGTATTTGAAAATGTCCTCCTATAAGAATATTGTCAAGCTTTGGGATGTGTCTCCTTATAAACCCGCTTAACCTTGTGTAAGGTGTTGTGGGTATAAACTTGGGTAGCCGAGAGACTGCTATGTCCTAAAAGCGCCTTGATGGCATTCAAATCGGCACCCCGTTCCAATAAATGGGTAGCATAGGTATGCCTGAGTAGGTGCGGGCTCTTTTTCTGTACCGAAGAAAAAAGACCAAGATAATGCTGTACAGTCCGATAAATGAACATAGGATAGGTTTTCTTACCCTTATTGGTAAGAACCAAGGTATCCGTAGATGTTGGAAAACTAGAAGACTTTAACCTTAGATAATCATCCAGAAGACGAGATAATGTCTCGGGAATCGGAATTACTCGCTCCTTATTTCCTTTCCCCCAAACCCGAATCATGTGCTGTGTATGAAAAATATCTGCCTCCCGCAGCGAAATGAGTTCCGCACAACGAATGCCCGTCCCGTATAACAACTCAAAAATAAGCCGATCACGTTGACCCGCAAAATCGGATCCAAAATGGGGGGTCGTGAATTCCTCTGCCGTTTCCTTCTCCCTAAGAAAAGAGGGTAAACGGGATTCTGTTTTCAGACTCCTAAGAAGACGAGCTGGATTCTCAGAAATCCTCTCACGAAGAAATAAAAATTTGTAGAAAGACTTAAGGGAAGCTATTTTCCGATTGATGCTCCGAGGCTGCATGCCGCCCTCGGAAAGAGATAAAACCCAAGCCCGCAATAAGCGAAAAGAACCCTCCTCCAACCCGATGGAAAAACGGCTTTGAAGAAATACATCAGCCTGCTTCAAATCTTCCTTATAAGCCGAATAAGTGTGGGGACTAACCCGCTTCTCATGCAGGAGATAACGAAGAAAAAAACCCAAACAAGAAGAATCTGAACTCATAACCCCAAACCATACTCGGAAAAATAAATCCCTACAAGGAACTATCCTATCCTCTTGTTAAGGGCCCGCTGTTGATATAAGGAACGCAAACGTTTGTTCCTACGTTCAACCGAAGGCTTTATAAAAGACACCCGACGACGAATCTCCCTATTTAGACCCCCACGTTCTGCCTTCTTTCTAAATCGCCTGAGTGCCCTCTCAATAGACTCATGCTCCCTAAGAAATACAGAAACCATATCAGCAAATTTTATACAAACAACACCAAATCAAACCCACAAGTCCCAGACCCTATGTCCAGTCCTGCAAGACAGAACCAAGTATAAGTACTTTTAATGACAAATTCAAATAAGATCATCAGATATGAACTTCATTTTCTCTTTGTATTGCTCAACAACTATTTTGAAATGACGAAGAAAGGTTAATCCTTCATCCTCTAAGGTTTGTTTGAAATCCTTGTAGGAATGCAGATACAGAACCCGTTTTATTTCAGCTAAATAGATCATCCGAGCACAATCCAGACAGGGTGAAAGTGTGACATAAAGCGTTGTCCCTTTCAGCGAAAGACCATTCTTTAAGGCAAAAAGAATCGCATTTGCCTCCGCATGGAGACCCCAAAAGCATCGTTCCCGGTCCCCACGAAGACAGAGATTTGGATCAGTCTGATCACAATTATGAGAGCCCGAAGGCGGTCCATTATAACCCGTGGAAATAACCCGACCCTCCGAAACAATAACAGCCCCTACATGCTTACGCACACAATGAGACTTTGAAGCCAAGGAGACTGCCAATTCCATAAAGACAGAATCCAGAGAAAGACTCATGCATCCTGTTTCAGTACGCTGAACATCATCTTCCCTATTTCCGCAGGAGACTTGACGACATGTATACCACAAGACCTCATAATTCCCATCTTTGCCTCAGCCGTATCGTCTGTTCCCCCCACAATAGCACCCGCATGTCCCATCCGTCGCCCACGGGGTGCGGTTTGTCCAGCTATGAAACCAACCACCGGCTTGGTCCCATTCTCCTTAATCCAATATGCTGCCTCCGCCTCCATATTGCCTCCAATCTCTCCGATCAAAACGATCCCCTCAGTATCGGGATCCTCCATCAATAGACGGACAGCTTCCAGGGTACTTGTTCCGATAATAGGGTCTCCTCCAATGCCAATGCAAGTAGATTGTCCTAGTCCTGTTTTGGTGATTTGATCCACGGCTTCATAGGTGAGGGTCCCGGATCGGGATACAATACCTATGCGCCCCTTTTGATGAATGAAGCCCGGCATGATGCCTACCTTGGCTTCTCCTGGCGTGATTACCCCAGGACAATTAGGCCCTATCAACCTCGTGTTGCACCCACCTAGATAAGACTTCACAGAAACCATATCCCGAACAGGGATCCCCTCCGTGATGGCTATGATTACAGCAATACCTCCCTCCGCAGATTCCAAAATGGCATCCGCCGCAAAAGCCGGGGGAACAAAAATAATAGATACATCAGCTCCCGTTTCCGAAACAGCCTCCTCTACCGTGTTAAATACAGGCAAGCCCAGATGCTGCGTACCACCCTTACCCGGGGTTACACCCCCAACTACCTGGGTCCCATACTTAATCATCTGCTCCGCATGAAAAGAACCCTCTGAACCTGTGAACCCCTGAACCAAAACCCGTGAAGAAGAACCAACTAAAACCCCCATATCAAAAAATCATAAAAAACCATCAAAAAATACCTACCTCATCTCCCCATCAAGAAGCTAAACACCGATATAAACGAGGTAGACATTCATAAATAACGAAACTATAAGAAAAAAACCGCAAAAATATTAAGAAAGATTTGCTTGATCGTAAAAAAATTCATAAAATAGGGACATGGATTTTGAGTCAAAGAGGATCTTCTTCGCTTGACATTTTGTGTCCATCGGAAGTGGGGGTTAAACTTTTAAAAAACAGATGTCCTTTCGAGTATTACAGTTATAAAAGAAGAGGGTTCAGGTGGAGTGCTGCCCTTGCCTTGGGTCTAACATTTGTTTGGGCCCATGTGAGTTTTTCTCAAACAACGTACTATGTGGATGATACGGCTCCGCGTGAGGGTGCCGACGGGGCCACATGGCAGACTGCCTTTCAAACGATACAAGCGGCACATGCAGCTGCTCGTGACGGGGATGTAATATGGGTCGCAGCGGGAGATTATTCCAATCCCAGCAAGGCTGCAGCAGGTTACTATGTGAATGGGGTCGTCTTGGAGATCAAAAAATCCCTGTCCCTCTATGGAGGCTTCCCTGACGGCGGGGGATATAATCGCAATGCCGATATGTCTGATCGGCGTCCTTTAACCCACAGGACCCGAATTCATGTGGGAGAGACCAACAGAGCCATGTTGATCGCCATCAAGGCACCTGATGTCACCCTAGACGGGTTTGAACTCTCAGACGATGGACAAACCCCAAATACCAAAGCACCCTACCGATATTTTGATTATGGAGACTCCGGAGTTGGCAACACGCTCCCAACTCAGCCAAGTAGCCGCAGAAACAGACTTCGCTATCTCCATTACCAGGTACAAGCAGACGATCTTGGGCCACAATTTGACGGGAGTCTTCCAGGCGTTTGGCGCCATAGTGTACCTGAATCTGCCGTTCCTTTGGATGATCCTGATGAAGTATATCTATCTGAATCTCTGGGAAATCTGGGTGGGACAGGTATGAGGCAAATAAAACCCTACACAGCAGAACTCGCCGGGGGTGGACCCATCCAAAACGACCACGGAGTAGTTGCAACAAGTTATGGTCCCTATATAGACCCACCTAGAGCGCCTTTCATTGGCTTACATATCAGAGCCTCTGCCAGGGAAGAGACGGATGAGGAAGCAAAGAAAAAGAACTCCTTGGGGACCACCACGATTTCTCGGTGTGTGATTGTCAAGAACGTTCCGCTCAGGCGACTCCTTTCAAACCCTAATAACGTAGAAAGAGGAGTCCCAAGGGGTGTGGGGCCTGATGATAACCCTGGAATTATGAGACATCTGATGCGATATGCGGGGGGCACCCTGATTGGGAGGATCTCCACCGAAGCAGGTTGGCTGAACCCCTCGGATGGGGAATCCCATGTACGCATTATTCAATGCGTCTTCTATAAGCCTGTGATAGGATCAGATAATGCTTTTTTTGCTGGACAGCAACGGATTGGGGAGGCTAATTTGGAGAACTTGATTTCGGTCCCAGGAGATGGAAGGCCGGGTGGGGGTCCATCTTTTAAGAAAGACCAGAACGGCGATTATAAATCATCACCCTCCGAGGTTCTCAAAATTGAGTCTGGAAATTTTTACCATGGCCAATTGAGAGAGGAAGACTTGCATGGTGTAGGATATTATCTCAAGCCTTTTCGGGTAGTGGATGCCGGTGTTTTCAATGAGGCATCCTTGATAAGGGCTGAGTTTAGAGGGAGCTTGACCGTGACAAATAATTTTTTCTATAATATCCAGCATGTTCGTTCTTATGAAGATCGTCCAATCCCACCCGGACGTGCTGAGGACTTTGCGGCTACCCATGTGATCATCTCCGCAGGTAGATCCTTTTCGGGTGTCTTTACAGAAACGATCAGGGATCTGTCAGCTGGACTTACAGGTTCTTTGGTGGCCCCCGGCAACATTCTAATACCTGTGTTTATGGTGACGGTGGAATCTTCTATCGGAGATAAGTTTGGGGATAGAAAATATCCATCCTTTCAGCACCTGAAGCCGGGTCGGATTCATGAGCATGACTTGGATGTTGTGATTGATAATAATGTGTTTATAGTGGATCCCATTCCTGGTGCTAGTGCTCATTCCCTGATTTTCAAAGGGTTTGATCCTACAAGGCATCGCTTAAGAGGTGAACGTGATGTTCAGCGGAGCCTCAGTTTTAGAAACAATGCCTATGATCCTCGATTCTTGGACGATTCTGAGATACATCATTTTCAGGGGGGGATAAGCTCAGATAATCATCAGACAAGGGTCTCCACATGGACATTTGAAAATTCCTTTGAAGCAACTGATCTGAGTGGGGAGGATAGAAGCGATTTATTTGAACTCACAAGAGAGACCTATCTCCTAGACATTCTAAGGGATGGGGGCCGTGAGCCTGCCTCACCCGATCCTGCGGATTATTATTGGGTGATGAATAATGTCTATGGCAAGAGGGATATAGGAGGAAGACGTCAATGGGCTACGCCGATAGATATAGGACCTCGTGTTTTAACCGGAACAAATCTTGATTTGAGATATGAACCCTTTTCGGATCCCCAGAAAGAGATTAATCTGAGAAAGGGATCTTCTGTGGCTTTTGAAATTAGATCTGCAAGTGGTGGTTTTTCTAATGACTATGATTATAAGTTGGTATTAAATCCGCCTAGGAGTCGTCATTCTAAGGAAACTTTCTTACGGAAAGAGTTTGACCTGAATATAGATGGTGAGGGTAACCTAGGTGTGAATTTATCGGAAGGAGAGTTTGGGGTTACTCGTAGTGGTGTATATGACGAGGTATACCTTGAAGCAAGTGCTGGAGGAGATGTGAAGGGTCGTGCCTTGTTGGAGGGGGTTCATGCTTTTTTGCCTTCCGTGATTTATGTAGATGTAGAGGCGTCTGGTGTAGGGACTTCGGGCACGGGTAAGAGCTGGGAGGAAGCTTATGCTGAGTTGCAAAAAGCTTTTGACAGGGCTTTGCCTGGGGATGAGATATGGGTTGCAGAAGGTACATATTTTCTTGATCAATCAGCAGGCTCAATTGGTGACCCGAAAGAATATTTTACTCTTCATGTCCCCGCTGTCTCCGTTTATGGGGGGTTCTTTCCGGGTGAAAAGAAACGTGATGGAAATGATAAAGTGGTTTATGAAGACGGTGAAGTGGTTTATGATAAACTGCCCGATACGGATAAGAATAATAGGACGGGTGGGCTGACCATATTGAGTGGAGGATCCAGCGGGACCGGCGCCAGGGGAACCTTTGCGGATGCGAATGCAAGCATACATAGGAATCATGTTTTGGAAATAGGTTCAGGTTTGGGTCGTGACACGCGGATAGATAATATTACCTTTGTGAGGTCTAGTACTGCCTCTGTTTTATTGAGCAACTCTTCTCCTACATTTACCAGATGTCGCTTTTATTCCAGGGCTGCTGTGGTGGATCATTCATCATCTTCTACTTCATCAGATGGTCCTCTTTTTGTGTATTCGCATCTTGTATCTGATTTTGCTTCGGGTGAAATTAGCCTTATTGAGACTTCTGCAGAGTCTATTTATGTCTTTGTGCATTGTGTTTTATCTGTCGGCAGGGGAGCTTTGGATGATGAGCGTTGGGAGAAGGGTAGCATTTTCAGTCAGGCACCGCATGGGGTTAGTTTTGTAAATTCTGTGGTGATGGCTTCAGACTTGGGGGTTGATCGGGAGAATATAGTTGCATCTCGTCTCTCAGGTCCTCCGTCTGGGGAAGGCGAGGTTTTGTTTCGGAATAGCTTCGTATATCAGGGTATGGAACAATTCACGAGTGATTGGGAAGAGGATCGTCGTAGGACACACATGGTTTTTGTTCAAGATGGGGATGCCCTTGGGGTGG
>JAPOQI010000092.1 GCA_026710765.1 Cytophagales bacterium
ATCCCTTGGAGTCGGTGGCACATCGGGAGATAGAGGAGAAGGTGATGGAGATGTATGAGCTGACGCAAGAGGAGCGGAGGATGGTGCGGGGGGAAGGGTGATTTGCTTGTTTACTTTTTTTTAGTATATTTACCCACACAGGAGGATAAATATAAAAATCAGGGAATTATTTATCTCTTGAGATGAAAAAGATTTCTATTTTACTTAGATATGCTCGTCTCCATACCAAATTCTTATGAGTCAAGGTAGGTCTTTTTTTCCATTTATCACCAACCTTGTTGACGACCCGGTTAATCTCGCCGACCACATCAAAGAGGTTGGTGGTGGCCTCCTGCCCGTAGAGAGGTTGGATATATTGGTGGCCTACTTCTATTTGGGGGGCTACCTCAAGCTCTGTGGTGGCTTGAAGACAGACAAAATACGAATTTTGGTGGGCTTGCGCTCAGACATAGGCAGGAAGATCCGACAAGAGCGAGAAGCCTACCATAATGTTACTAGCCAAGATCCCAATCCGGACAGAGATTCTGACTATTCTTTCAGGCAGTTTCAAAAAGATTTGGCTGATGGCAAGATAGACATCAGACGTACCCATAAGCCTTCCCATGCAAAATTGTACTTTTTTAAATATTCCGAGAAAAACAACAAAATCCATCATGGACACGCGATCATCGGCTCTAGCAACCTATCCAAGAGAGGTTTGGTTTCGCAGATAGAGTGCAATGTGGCACTCAGAGAACCGGTCTACACTCAGCCCGCCGAAGAATTTTTCAATAGACTGTGGGAGCTCTCAGTAGATTTGAAGGACGAGGTGGGTGACGTGATCAAGCAGTGTCTACGCTTGACTGATCCCTACAAGCTCTATCTCAAAATGTTATACGAAAGGTTTAAAGATCGCCTAGAGGGAGATGAAGGAAAAGTAGTAGATCTACCAAAGGAGGGCATAGAGGATTACAAATACCAAGCCCTGGGTGCAAGAAATGTGCTGAGCATGCTGAATCGCTGCGATGTAGCGTTTTTATCTGATGTGGTGGGGCTGGGCAAGACGATCACCACGCTGAGGGTTCTCAAACGATTGAAAGAAAGGGCACTGATTTGCTGCCCGAGACCCTTGGTCTCCACTTGGAAAGAGATGGTGAACAGGTTTGATATAAATGCCAGGGTGTTTTCTATGAGTACGTTAAATGTACGTCTTTCGGAAGATCAAGAAGAAGCCAAACGGGAGCTAGAAAAGAGGATAGAGATTGAAAATTTTGGATATGAGTACCTGGTGATAGATGAGTCGCACAATTTCAGGCATAAGGGTACAGACAGATACAAGCGCATGGCGTGGCTGGCAAAGGGAAAAAAGCTAATCCTGCTATCAGCCACCCCTATTAACAAGGAAATAGACGACATCTATCATCAGATGGATCTCTCTTTTCAAGGAAAGGCCTTCAAGCTCACTGAACTCCAAGACCTAAATCAGTTTTTTACAAGCCTTAGAGGAAAAGAGAAGATGGATCAGGAAGACGCCACTACCGATCTTAGAGAACAACTGCTTCGGCATATCATGGTTCGCCGTACTAGAGAAGACATTAAACGTGCCTACGAAGACGGAGACGAACTATCTTTTCCCCAAACACCCCAGGCAGAAGAGATTGAATATGATATGTCAGATAACATGCGACATGGCTTTAAGCAGGCATTGGATGTTTTGGGGAGGTCGGAAGAACACGGAATAGAAGAACACGGAATAAAATATGCCATCTACACCCCCAGAAAGTATACCAGAAAGTATAGAGACAAAGGTCCTCAGTATGAAATCAACCTTGAAGGTCTCATGAAAACCTGTTTTGTGAAGAGGTTGGAGAGTAGCGTGTTTGCGTTTAAGGAGACCCTGGGTCGTCTGGTGACGAAGCACGAGGACGAATTAGAGCTTGTAGAAAAAATAGCCCGTGGAGAAGTCCATCCTGGAGAAGCCCCTAAGGTGGATACCAAAGAAGAATTCATTGAGGAGGATGATACCGACCTAAGTGTCAAGCTTAAAGAAATAGACAGCGAAAAAAAGGAGAAGGAGTCTAAAGAGGATATCCTTAGAGGCATGTCTAATGAAGATCGGGCGGAATATAAAGAAGCGGTGGAGGGTGATTTAACGAAATTGCGAGGTTTGAAGAAAACTTGGGACCGACTTTCTAAGGATGACGACCCCAAACGTAAGGAGATCGTGGAAAAGGTAAAGCACATCCTACATGAAAAACCAAAGGAAGAGAAGATACTCATCTTTACAGAAAGCAAGGACACTTCCGAAGACATCTACCTCAGTATGAAGGAGGCGGGTATCGAGTGCATTCTGTATCACTCGGGAAAAAGCACGAAAGATGAAAGGCAAGTTGAAAAATATTTTGACCCCTCTTACGAGCCAAAGCCCGATGATATTCATAAAAAACGTGTGCTGGTGTGTACGGATGCTTTGGCCGCAGGGGTCAACCTGCATTTGGCCAACCATGTCATCAACTACGACCTGCCCTGGACACCCCTGCGCCTGATCCAGCGTAACGGACGGGTCAACCGCATTGGCACAAAACATAAGACGGTGTACAGATATTGCTTTCTGCCTTCTGAGGAAGGAGATGCGAAACTTACGCTCTTAGATCGCGTGGTCGGAAGATTAGATACCCTGCACCAAGCCATAGGCACAGACCAAAAAGAAATGGAGAGAGAAGACGATAGGAACATCATCTCCAGGGGTCTTTTTGATGCAGAACAGGACATAGACAAGCCAGCCTCAGGGTTGGATAGCGGCGAGGAGCAGTTTTTAACCAAAATATATGATGTTGAGAAGGAGGATCCCACCCTGTTCAAAGAAATCAAAGATATGCCTCTTCACCTTAGAACGATGAGACCTTATGGTACCGCACACGTCGAAAAAGAACGGGGCGTTCTGACCTTTTTTAGAAGAGGCAACTTTGAGAAGTTTTGCTTCGCTGATTCTGCAAATCCTGCAAAAGAATACTTCTTTGTAGAGGCTGCTATACGAATGCAATGCGAGCAGGAGGAGTTTGAAGGGAACCTAGATAGACCATTGCCCGATGTCTTTTTTGAGGGCCTGAAAAAGAACAAAAAACTGTTCAAAGAAGAACTGCGTAAGCACGAAAACCCCAAGCAGGAACTCATCGTGGGAGAGCAACGAGAAGAGAATAAACAAGACCAGCCTGAGAAGAAGATAATCCTTTCTGTATATTTTAATAAACCTTAAAACAAAATTAAGGTGAATGCGGTTATGGAAGGTATTTTGAAGAGAGCCTACGATGAGAACAGCTACCAAGACCTGCTGGAAGACTTTGGATTGGACCTAGAGGAGGGCATTCCTGTTAAGGTGGATGGCAAATACATTGACAAAATCAAAGAGGTCAAATTGTATGACTGCGACAACATAAATAACTTTGCCTGCTTCTCTGCCAAACTCCAAAAGCCCCCTACACACATTCCACGAAAATACCTTAAGGACTTCGCGGAAGCTGTCATGGAAAAAAAGGTCACGGAAGAAGAACTTGGCTACTTCAATAGAGCCCTCTGGGCTTTTTACTCAGATGAGGACCCTTCCCGATGGCGCCTCTCCTACATAGAGATCGCATATAAA
>JAPOQI010000088.1 GCA_026710765.1 Cytophagales bacterium
AGATTTTTTAGAATATTTTATTATGTGTTTCACGAGTCTGTGTTTAGGGATGAGGGTAGATTCATACCCAGGGAAAATTGAAAATGTCCTCCCCTTATCGTGTGATGCGCTCGTGCCATACCTAGTCTCCATTCCTGATAAGAGAACTGAACCCCATAAGAAAGACCCACACCCCGACTTAATTCGTCCAAGCGAAGGGTATATCGTTGTCCTTGATTCCATCCCACTGAGAAGATAAGCATGTCTTGGAGAAAATACTCTATCCCCAAGACCCACTTATTCAAAAATCGTGCCGCCATGGAGAGTGGCATCGTATGATCCTTCACCGGACTCTCTGCTTCATAATAAGATCCCAGATCTTGCAACCAATCATGTGAGGTAAAAGAAAACTGAAAAGGGAGGTCTTCGGGTTTGAGACTCAGCCCTGCCCACAAATCTAAGGGATAAAGATACCAATTCCCACGCCATGTACTTTCTAATCCTAAATTTTTGATGACAGCAGCTAAAACAATATTTTTTTGAGGCGAAGAAAAAGTGGTTCCCACATCAACTAAAAAGGCTAAGGATTGATGATGTTGAACCGTAGCTAACAGGGGTTTCAAAGCTATTCCCAAGCTAAAACCCTCTATCTTATGAGCATATCCAAGGGTTAAGATACTTTCCTGTGCCGTAAAGCTTCCCGTATAGTTTCCCAGTTCATCATATCCTTCCATGCTTCCAAAAGAAATATAACGGGCTTGTATTCCAAGATTTCCAGGCCCGAAGGGGATGTTGCCCTGAAGTTGGCCTGCCCGAATATCCGCATAATAGTTCAAATAGGATAAGCCTACCTGCGACCCTAGAAGGCTCCCCAAAGCAGGGTTTTGAAAAGAAAATAAAGGAGAAGATATATTGCGTCCTCCCAAGGCTACAGAACGAGTCTGTAAGGGAAAATCTACCACCCCCTTGCCCAACTGGGCACACATAAAAGTGGGTAGGATCAAAAGACCCATCAGTAAAAACCGAATACGTCTTCTCATAATCTTATTTCTTATTTTTTTCTCCGGAAGGCTCGCCATAGGGGTCCCAATAAAAGGGGTGTCAGGGGTACATATGCGGGATTATTTTGTCTATACCAGGCTCTTCGTTCTTGTTCAAGCCTGTAGGCTTGGTTTTTCAGGGCTTGTTGGCGTATTTGGAGAAGGGCATGGGAGGGTAGGAGGTCTGAGAATTCATGTGTGGGGATCTGATTCAGGACCATCTCTCTGAGTTCCTTTTGGGTCGGATAGGCAAAGACGTCCAGATTAGCCAATTCCAAGGTATCCTCTTCCATATATACGAAGTTTAAATAACTCTCTTCTGCGTCTTCAGGAATTGTCCATGCCTGCGTTTTATAGCCCCGACAGCTCACACGAACTGTATCTCCTGCGGCCAAGGCTAGGGTAAAATATCCCAAGGGGTCTGTGGAGGTACCCCGTCCGGTTGGAAGCTGATAGACATGGGCACCCAAAAGACCCGATACACTATCCGCTGCCAAAACCAATCCATAACATTGCAGTATGACCTTTTCCTTCCCTTTTTGGGTCTGGGCCAAGAGGGTCTGAACACATACTCCTTGTCCCCCCACGATCCAAACCCATGCAACTAAGCCCATTCCTATCACAATCCTACTTCGCATGGCATGAAATATAAATAAAAAAGAGGAGATATTTTATGATAAAATACCTAAGTTAGGGGGGTGCGTTTATTTGTTTTAATAGGTGGACCGGGTTCTGGAAAGGGCACACAATGTCAAAAGATCGTGGAGACTTTTGGATGGAAACACCTCTCTACGGGCGAAGTCTTTCGGGACCAAATACGTAGGAAAACCAAACTGGGTTTAGAAATACAACATTGTGTCCATGGAGGGAATTTGGTTCCTGATGACCTGGTGATAAAGGTGGTGGAGGAAGCACTATCCCACTATCCGGATTCTACAAGTGGTATTCTCCTGGACGGCTTTCCACGAACCCAATATCAAGCCCAGCAGTTCAAGAGATATCTAGGAAAAAATGGTCAAGACATAGAAAAGGTGATCTATTTGGAAGCCCCTATCGAAATCCTTTGGAAACGTCTCAAAAAACGAGGCCTTGAAGATGGGAGAGCAGATGATCTAGAAGAAAAAAAAATCCGCCACCGTATGAAGCTATACGAACAGGAAACCCAAAGTCTTCTAAACTTTTATCAACAAGATAAAAAATTATACCCCGTACCTGCTGATCAAAGTGTAGAGGAGGTATTTCAGGATATTCAACACCTTATTGACTGAGTGGTTTAAATCATGTTGAGAATTCTATTTGTTCAAAAATTTATTCTTTTTCTCCTGATAGGCTTGTTTTGGGCTTGCCAAAGTTCTTCTGTTTCTCTTCCTATTCTGGGTCCGCCTGAACATCGTATACAGGCTTTTCGTTTCATGAATCAGGATAGTCTTTGGGTAGACAATCAGACCTTTAAAGAAAAAATTTATGTAGCCGACTTTTTCTTTACCACGTGTCCGGCAATTTGTCCCATTATGAAGAATCAGATGCTTCGGGTATATGAAAAATATGACTCGGAAGAACGGGTTTCTCTTCTTTCACACACAATTGATCCCATATATGATACCCTACCCCTTCTTCGGGATTTTGCGAGCAAGTTAGGTGTGGAGACCCAGAAATGGCATTTCGTCACGGGAGATATGGATAGCATCTACCACATTGCCAAACATAGTTATTTCGCATGGGCAGAAGCCGATGATCAAGCACCCGGGGGCTATCTCCACAGCGGACATTTTATATTGGTAGACAATAAAAGGCAGATACGTGGTGTCTATGACGGGACAGTGCCAGCTTCCGTAGATAGTCTTTTAGTTGACATAGATCTCCTTCTGGAGGAAATATAGGAGAATTAGTTCCTTCTCAAGATGATCTTTTTGGGTACTATTCGAGAGATCCTATTAGGGCATAGGACCTTTCTATGGATGTTTTTTTGTCTGATTTTTTTAGGCTGGGGTTTAAGCGGATGTAGGTCTAAGGAATCTTCGGTTAAGAAAAAACATGTGCTGGAGGGATTGGATAGACGTACCAAGCTTCGTTTTAAAAGCTATTTTGCCAAAGGACATGTCCTCTATCAACGACATTGTAGTAATTGTCATCAAAGCTCTGGAAAAGGAATCAAAAGCTGGATACCCCCCCTGAAAAACTCTGATTATCTCCTAAGAAATCCCAAGAGAAATATTTGTATCATCCGATACGGTCAAGATAGTATCATTCGGGTAAATGGAAAAAAATACGACTCTCCCATGCCAGGCTTCCCACAACTAAGTAGTTTGGAAATAGCCGAAATCATTACCTATGTACAGAATGCATGGGGAAATAGAGGGGGTTTCCTATCTGTAAAGGAGGTACAAATGTATTTGGAGAGAGATAGTTGCCGTGTTCGCTTTTAGATATTGGCAAGGCTCAGGCTTTTTTCCTTCCTTATTTTTAGGGTTGAGTATGTGTATTTTGGGTCTTTTTTGGGGTAGGCTCCCAGCACAACCCGTTTTTCAACCCATATCCTGTAATACTTCCATTCATCAAGAAACCCTTCATGGCTTAGCGACCAAGGGATATCAAATGATTGTTCCCTTACCCTATAAGAGAGCTAAAAAGAGTTGGTGGAAGTTTCTTTCTGCCCTTCCGGACTCGCGGGTTTTTTTCAGACATCAGTATTGGCTCATTCAATTTTGGGCAGAAAAGACCCATGTTGACAGAAGAAAAAATAGGTGGTATACGCACATTGAAAGGAGAAAATCAGAAAAACCATCTACCCTTATTTATTTGGGTGCCCCAATTCAAGGGAGGTCAGAAGTAGATATTGCCAAACAAGTGGAATCCATTAGAGCCTTCTTGAACGTTTTTGAGGTCCGTGTTCAACACGACCTCCTTGAAGAGATGCTAAAAAAACAAGACACGGAGGTAGAACAAATTGGACTTAAACTCCAACGTATGCAACGCAGAAAACAAAAGATGGACGATTTTATCAAACGTAGAGAAAAATATACCCCACAAAAAGAACAAACCCATGCAACCCCCCTTCAAGGTTTTCTGGAAGAACAAGTCTATCCCAACTGGTTAGAGGAATACAAAGATCTATCCCAAAAGATTCCCAAACAATATAAAATACTTCAAAAACAAGAAAGCCATCGCATCCAACTCCTACGCAGCTTCTCATCCTATCTCTCCCAAATGCCCAATTTCCGCTCAAAATAAGGAGGTAAAATAGTTCAGGTGGGGAGACCCCTGAGGAACATAGCTTGGCATATCCTTGCTTTGCCCCGAGTTGTGAACTTGGATTATTCTTAGCGAATCGTTTCTTCTCGGATCCCTAGCTCTTTTGTGTCGTATTTCTTAAAATTTTCTCGGAAAGCATGAAGAAGTTGTCTTGCTTTTTTTTGATAGTCCTCTTTATGTGTCCACGTTTTTTCAGGGTTCAATATTTTTTCGGGAACCCCTTTACATGCCATAGGAATAGAGAGACCAAAGATAGGTTCTTTTTGGAAGACTTGTTTTTCCAAGTCTCCGTTCAATGCCTGACGAATCATGGTTCGGGTATAGTTCAGAGATATTCGCTTCCCTACCCCGTATTCTCCACCACTCCATCCCGTATTGACAAGCCAAACACAAGCCTTATGTTTTTCCAAGAGCTTAGCCAACATACGAGCATATCTAACTGGGGATAAAGGAAGAAAAGGAGCCCCAAAACATGCTGAGAATACAGCTTGAGGCTCGGTGATCCCCGTTTCTGTTCCGGCCACCTTGGCTGTATATCCGGAGAGAAAATAATACATAGCTTGTGCAGGGTTTAGCTTGGAGATTGGGGGTAGGGTTCCGAAGGCATCTGCTGTTAGGAAAAAAACATGCTTTGGAGATGGGGAAAGAGAAGGATATCTTGCCCCCGCAATATGAGAAAGAGGATAAGAAGCCCGCGTATTTTCGGTTATTGTCTGATCGGCATAATTTATCTGTCGGGTATTGGGGAAGAAAGCGGTATTTTCCACAATGGATCCGAAACGAATGGCATTCCATATCTGAGGTTCTTGTTCAGAGGTCAAATTAATCACCTTTGCATAACAACCTCCTTCAAAATTAAAAATACCCCGAGAAGACCAACCATGTTCATCATCTCCCACCAAAGAACGGGTTGTATCTGCTGAGAGGGTTGTTTTTCCGGTTCCCGACAGACCAAAGAAAATAGCAGTATCTTCATCTTTTCCCAGATTGGCAGCACAATGCATGGGCAGGATACCATGTTCTTCGGGGAGCCGAAAATTCATGACCGTAAACATAGATTTCTTCATTTCCCCTGCATATCCCGTTCCCCCGATCAGGATCACATGTTCTGATAGGTTCAATACCACAAAATTAGGATTCCGAAGACCATATTTTAAGGGTTCTTCTACCTTAAAATCAGGTGCAACTAGGAGGGTATAGTTGGGAGAGAAATTTGTTCTTTCCGACTCGGGAACAGAAATAAACATATTTTGGCAAAAAAGATTATGCCATGCCCATGTATTGAAGACCCTGAGTCCTATACGGGTTTGGGGATCTGCTCCCACATAGGCATCGCGTACATATATCTCTTTTCCTTTCAAATGATTGGACAGCTCCTTATACAAGGCTTGGTAATGTGCTGTGTTTATCCCCTGATTGACCGTTCCCCAATCTATCTTCTTCTCAGTGAGTTCATCTCTGAGAATAAATCTATCCTGTGGAGATCGCCCTGTGAAACGACCCGTTTTGCACATGAGTGCACCTGTATCACATAAAATAGCCTCTTCCCTTTGAACAGACCTTTCAACTAATTCCGTCGGGGACAGATTGATATGTACCCGTGAAGAAAAAAACGAATATTCAGGTACCCTCACAATGTCAAATATTTAAAACAACCCAAGAAAAAAAACCGATTACACGAAATTTTGTGTAAACGTACTCACCGAAGGTAAGGATTTTTATGAAGTTTTAAGAGAAAAAACTTATATTGAGAGTCCGCAGGCACAAATCTGTGTCAGTTATCGTCCATACACAATGTCGGAACAGGTAATTAAAAACGGGTCTGAGAAGATTGTAGAAGTTCTTAGATTAGAGATGAGAGAGGCAAAGATGCATGTTATTCCGTGTATGACTTATCTGAGTTTATGTCTTTTGCTTTTGGGTATTCCGCGGGTGGGTTTGCCTCAGGGTGATCCTCCTATTGGGAGAAGCGGAACGGAACAGAAAGCCTATGTGCAGGGCGGATCCAGAAGAGGGGGAGCCTTGGAATTGCGGAAAGCAGCTCGTGATTTTGCCGTTTCATTGTACGAGAAGAAAAATTTGGAAGAGGCCTACACATATCTTAGTCGCAAGACAGCCACGCTAAGCCCTTTTTCAAAATTCTCAGCCTTTTATCAGAAAAACATGCTGTTTCAACAAGGTGATTTTGATCTTAAAAGGCTTAGGGATGTGAGTGCGGACCCCTTTATTCCCCAAAGACGGGTGGAGATCTTCTACACCTCAAAAACACTTCCAGGACAGGAGTTTCAAATCACTTTCACCCTGGAAAAAAATGAAAAACAAGAGTGGAAAATAGTCTGGATCCAACATGTAGAACTTCGGATAAAAGAATTATTTATCAAAAGTGAATTTGATGATGTCATAAACATAGGACAGAAAGCCCTATCCTATGATCCGATTAATCTTGACATTATTAAATGCTTGGCTTTCTGCTATCTCCGAAAAGAAGATGTTGAGATGGCTGCGATCTATTCAGAAAAGGCCCTGACCCATGGTCCCAAGGACCCAGGTGCCCACAATCTTCAAGCCATTTTATATGTGGGTTTAGAAGAACCCGAACAATCCCAAATCCATCATAAAAAAGCCATCCGCTGGTCCGCGGATTCCCTTGAGAAGAGCATTTCCCATGCCAATCGAGCCCTTCAACTTTTGGAAGAAGAAAATTATCCCGCAGCAGAAAAGATGGTTCAAAAAGCCATTCGCCTGGCACCCCAAGACGCTCATTCTTGGTATGTACGCGGAATCACCCAGCAAATTATGGGAGACTTTGAAAAAGCTATCCAGTCTTTTGAAAAAGCTATTAATCTACCGTTCATGAATGATAACCTGTTGCAAGCCAATCTCTTCTACGAGTATGCCTATCTACTCTATCATCACTATGTTGAAAACGATCAGATTTTTAGAAAAGGGGTCAATGGCAAGACCTATAATATCTATGATATCTGCCGAGTTTATACAGAAAAAGCCATCCAACTCTATCCCCGAGATGAAGATTATCACGATCTTGCTACCCTCCTAGGGTTGAATACGGAAGAGCTACTCAATTCAAATTCAACATCGTCTTCAAGAAATATGTAATAGACATCTATAGTTATGCGAGAAAAGAAAAAATTATTTTCAAGGTTTTTAATGGGAGTTTTGGGGATACCCCTATTCTCATTGTACGGACAGGTATATAGGGCAGAGCTGAATTTAAATGAGGTTCAGGATGATCAGCTAAGGGTTCGTTTATATCCTCCTCCTTTGTTGGAAGAAGAGGTAGAGTTTCATATGCCCCGAATTGTGCCAGGGACCTATAGTGTCTATGATTTCGGACGCTTTTTAAACAATTTTGAAGCCCTGGACTCCCTAGGACAAAAACTCCCTTCTATCAAACTAGATTCCAATAGATGGCAGATTAAGAATGCATCCCGACTGCATCAAATCACCTATTGGGTAGAAGATACCTATGATAGTTCAAAGGATAATGTCGTTTTTGAACCCGCAGGAACCAGTATAGAGGAAGATAAGGTCTTCGTAATTAATCCACACGGATTCTTTGGATATCTAAAAGGGTCTAAACATCTACCCTATGAGATCTCCTTTCAGCGACCTGAAAACTTTTATGGTTCCACCTCATTAAGACGTATAAAACACAAAGATGAGAATGCAAGCAGCTCAGAAGATATCTTCCGAGCTGATAACTACATAGACCTGGTAGATAATCCCATTTTGTATTGCAAACCCGATACAGCTAGTATATGGTTGGGCGACACAAAGGTACTTAGTTCGGTTTATTCTCCCAATGATAGAATAGATGCCCGTTTTATCGCGGAACACATAAAGGAGGTACTCAAGGCACAGGAATCTTATTTGGGAGGTGTATTACCCGTGGATAGATATGCTTTTCTGATTTACCTGATGGATAAAACACCCTTATCAGGTGCCTTAGGTGCCCTAGAGCATGCCTATTCTTCTTTTTATTCCCTACCCGAACAAATGAATGACCCCATCAGTTTGGCTCAACTCGTGAAGGATGTAGCGGCACATGAATTTTTTCATATCCTCACACCCCTCACCATACACTCAGAAGAAATTGGGAATTTTGATTTCATTCAACCTGAAATGTCAAAACATTTGTGGCTCTATGAGGGGGTCACCGAATATTTTGCCACCC
Organism: Cytophagales bacterium; assembly: GCA_026710765.1. Classification (GTDB taxonomy): domain Bacteria; phylum Bacteroidota; class Bacteroidia; order Cytophagales; family JAPOQI01; genus JAPOQI01. The sequence goes on from JAPOQI010000088.1 coordinate 8,467, forward strand.
ATGTACAATTGCAACACAATCTGATGGATAAGGACCTCTTTGTCTCCAAGATACTGGACAAAATCAGAAATATGCATTACACATATAATGATAGTGTATCCTTTACTGATCTTAGCAAAGGCTGCTTAGATGTACACAAAGAAGAATATGGGAATGTATATGAAAAGGGTGCTTTGATTGGTTTGTGCCTGGACGTAGAACTTTTGCGTCTATCAAATGGACGTATGAATCTTATGGACCTCATGCTAAAACTTTCCAAGATCTATGGAAAAGATAGACCGTTCAAGGATGATGAACTTTTTGATCAAATATCCAAAATCACCTATCCCGAGATTAAAGATTTCCTATTGACCCATGTAGAAAATAATACTCCTCTTCCCCTGGAACGCATATTCAAACAGATAGGAATCCGATATACCCCACCTAAGAATAAAGAGCTTTGGAGTTTAGGAAAGGAAATTCCGGTACAAGCAGGTGCTTTTGCAGAGATACGAAAAAATACCGATGATGATAAGGGTGAAGAAGTCTACGCCTGGCTCCCTATACACCAACAACGAGCTATGACTAAGAAAGAATTCAACGAAACCATAATACTCCTTCATAAAATCAATGGATACAAGGTCAGCGAAGCCAGTCCCGAAACCCTCATAGACCTTTGGGACAAAACTAAAAAACCAGGAGATAAGGTCCTATGCAGACTTAGCCTGATCCGAAAAAAAGAAGGTGCTAAGGGTTATAGTCGGAAAACCCGATGGAAAAGACTCCGCCTTCACAGAATAGAGGGTACACAGGAACCTAGTCTCTCCTTCCTAAAAGAACCCGATCCCTCTCAAAAAGATCTCTACGAGCTCTGGTTTAAAAAATAAGAGGGATCGCCCACGGACGCTCACCCTACACAAGCTGACTATATGCTGAGGCGGAGAAAGTCCAGGATGCGGATATTTCCGCCTACCTTTTTTATATGCTCTGCCACACTCAGGCTATTATCTTTAACAAAGACCTGTTGAAGTAGAACCTTATCCTTGAAGAATTTTTTGACCCGTCCTTGGGCTATTTTGTCCAATATGTTTTCAGGTTTTCCCTCCTGGCGAGCACGTTCTTTTCCTATCTCCAATTCCTTCTCTACCACCTTAGGATCCACCTTATCTTCTGAAATCGCAATGGGTTCCATAGCCGCTACCTGCATAGCAATGTCTAAACCCAACTCCTCAATCTTCTCATCACCCCGTTCCGACAAAGCTACCAAAACACCTAATTTATCGCCCGCATGAATATAAGGAACCACACGTCCACCCGGTGCATGCAATCGCTTGTATGCACCTATATCTATCTTTTCTCCCACCTTAGCTACCAGATGGGATATTTTTTCCTCCACAAGAATTCCTTCAGGTAGTTTCAAAGCCTTAAGGGATTCCGTATCCCTGGGTTTCTCTTCTGCGGCAATACGAAGGATTTGCTGTGCGGTCTGTCGAAATTCCTCATTTCTGGCTACAAAATCGGTTTCAGATGTCAGGCTCAGCAATACAGCTTCCTCAGGGGAATCCGAACTAAGAGTCGCACATACCACACCCTCCGTGTTTTCCCTACCTGAGCGAAGTTTATACAATTTCTCCCCACGCTTTCTAAGAATTTCTATAGCTTTTTGAATATCCCCTCCCGATTTGGCAAGCGCTTTTTTACAATCCATCATGCCGGCACCCGTTTCTTGACGGAGGGTCTGGACCTCCTTAGCCGTAATGCTCATATACTCAGGCTTTGTGTTTTCCCTTTCCCGCAGCAGGTTCTGCTGCTTTTTTAGCCTTTACCTTAGTCTTTCCAGACTTTGATGCTGTCGTTTTTCGCGGGGCTTTCTTTAGCACCTTTTCTGTCTTTGAATCATCTGGACTAGCCGTTTTAGTCGTTGAGGCACTTTGTTTTTTCGTGGGTGCTGACTTCTGGGTAGCTTTCTTGGGACCTGCCTGGGTGGTTTTCTTAACCTTTTTTTCGGCTACAGAGGAGGGTTCTTTTTTCTCTTCTTGGGAAGAAGATTTAGGATCTTGTGTCTCGGTATGGGGTGTAGCTTCTTCAACCGAGGTGGATGGCGTTGAGGCTTCTTCTGTTGTCTGAGCTCTCTTTTCAATACCCCGTTCTATGGCTTCCGTCACCCGCTTTAAGATAGCCCGAATAGATGAATATGAATCATCATTGGATGGAATAGGATAATCTACCACCTTAGGATTTGCATTCGTATCCACCATGGCAAAGATGGGAATATTCAATTTTCTAGCCTCTTTTACCGCAATATGTTCTTTATTAATATCCACAATAAAAACCGCGGCGGGGAGCCTATTCAGGTCAGAAATCCCTTCCAGAAACTTCTCACGTTTAGATTTTTGAAATTTCATTTTAAGACGTTCCTTCTTAGCCATATTTTGATAAGCATCCCCTTTCATAAGCTTATCCATAGATTGTATTCTCCGCAAGGATCTACGCATGGTACTAAAATTGGTCAGCATGCCCCCCAGCCAACGTTCTTGGACATAAGGCATTCGTACCCTTCGGGCCTCGTTAGCAATGAGTGTCTTGGCCTGCACCTTGGTTCCTACAAATAAAATTTTCCGACCCAGGCGTGCCAAGACAGTTAGCTCTTGACAAACTTTGTCTAATATTTTGTCCGTCTTTTGTACGTCAATAATGTGAATTCCCCCCTTAGACATGAAAATATAAGGGGCCATAGACGGATTCCATCTGCGGGTCAAATGACCCAAATGAACGCCAGACTGTATCAAGTCCTGATATCCCATGAACTATCGCTTGCTAAACTGAAACTTACGTCGGGCCTTGCGTCGACCATATTTTTTTCTCTCTACCATACGAGGATCCCGTGTAACCCATCCCGCTTCCTTCAAAGGAGGTCTATTCTCCACATCTACCTGACACAATGCCCGAACCAAAGCCAGACGAATGGACTCAGCCTGAGCCTTGAAACCACCCCCATGTACATTCACCCGAAGATCATAATGTGTTCGCTTACGAAGAAGACTTAAGGGTTGTAGAACCACAATCTGAAGGACATCATAAGGGAAATAATCTTTCAGATCTCGCCCATTCAACAGTACCTTACCCTTTCCTGGGGATAGATAAAGACGTGCCACCGAAGTCTTTCTGCGCCCCACGGCATGTATAACCTGATCAGGAACGGTCGTCATGAACAGGAAGAGTTTGAGGGTTCTGGGCTTCGTGAGGATGTTTATCTCCTACGTAGACATGTAGAAGGGTATATTGTTTTCTTCCCATACGGGTTTTGGGTAGCATGCGTCTCACGGCTTGTTCCAGTATTCTATGAGGGACCCTTTTATAAAGGGTATAGGGTGTATCTTCCCGTTGACCTCCAGGATAGCCTGTATGACGTATATATCGTTTTTCTCTAAATTTCTTCCCTGTCAACCGAACCCGTTCGGCATTCACAACGACGACATGATCTCCACATAAGAGATTAGAGGCATATTTAGGTTTGTGTTTTCCCATCAAAATAGTAGCCAATTGACTAGCGAGCCGACCCAAAATCCGATCCCGTGCATCTACAACCCACCAAAGCCTATCTACCTCATTAGCATTAAAAACCTCGGTCCGATTACTCAGTACATCCATCAACAAATTCTTTCACCCCAATTCCAAAACATTGTCGTAGCTCCTACAAACCATGCAGGAGGCACAAAGATATAAAGATAGTTTGTATCTCCTTGCTTTTTCAAGAATTCTTTAAAGATAAAATTCCTTTTTCAAAAATCCAAGCCATACCCCATAGCTTTTGTATAACTAAATCCATTTTTTCCAAGTCTTCTTCCCAAACCATCCCAATCCACAAGCTATAATCAAAAGAATCAAGACAAGATAATTGAAGAAAAGGGATACCCGATTGCTCGCCTCATATACATTCCCTTTGATGCGAAAAGAAAGTCTATGATACCCACCCGGAACAAGTACAGCCCGAAGAAGATAGTTGACCCGAAATACAGGAACCTCCTTTTCATCTATATATGCCCGCCATTCCGGATAAAAAATCTCGGAAAAAACAGCAAGACCCATATGATTTGAAGGCACCTCAGCCTCATAAGAAATTTCATTGACCCCATAATTGACTACTTTTAAGACCCCCGTAGTATCCCAAGGAATAGCTGATAATGGATACTTGGTGGTATCCACAACCACTTCCCCAGGACGCAAATCTGCAAGTGCACGTATCTCTTCCTCAGGACCCCTAACAAGATGTAAAGAAGAGGCCCACCACGCATTTCCCAAGGCATTCTCATTGATAAATACATCCGAAGCCTTATGTCCCCGAAGGAGATAACGAGCATTCAACATGTTCAGGACAGAAAATTCTGTTCCGGAAGATTTTCCTGACAATATCTGTTCCCGAATCGGATTCAAATGATATTCAATAAGATCTTGATATCGTCTGAGCTTGGCAGGATGATATCCACCTATGGAACGATGATAATAAGAGGTTTGGGAATTGGTAAAAGGATTAGGTAGAAAAAAGGTCCGGGCATAAGGCACCGTATCTGAAAGAATACGTTTATCTGCTTCGCTGGATTTATAAAGATGGGTATACGCATCCTTTTGATACATATCTGAATTCAAATAACGTAGATTGACGCCAATCATGTCGGCCAAACAAAGGGCTGCAAGAATCACTAAGCCCCCCCAAACGGGAATCTTTTTTAGATATAAAAGAGAAAAAACTATCCCCAATCCAAGTAAAAACCCAAGCCCCCTAAGTGCATCCGAATCCAAACGAGACTGCCTATCCATACGTAAAGCCTCCAAAAACCAGTCTGGATAACCTGCCCGCAGTAAAGATCCATCCATTTGCGAACGATAAGTCCCCATACCCGAAAAAAGCCAACACAAAAGAAAAAATCCTCCCAACATTAAGACCGCCTTCAAGAAATTTCTAAAATCTTTCCTAGAAAAACCCGTCCGAAATACAGCCTCCAAACCCAAGCTACCCCATAAAATCAAAGATAAAATAGGTACTACCAGCGCAAAGCCAACACTCCTAAACTTATCGTATCCAGGTAAATGATCAAACAAGATATCGCTAAACCAAGGGACATGCTTTCCCCAAGAAATCAAGAGAAAAAATAGAAAACTGCTCAACAACCAAATCGTGTGTGGAGAACGACATGTCCACCCTGCCCATATGGCAAGAAGGACTGCCAAGACCCCCGCATAATAAGGGGTTGTGATGGGTTGCTGACCCCAATACAAAGGCAGTTGAGAGAGAACTTGCGCGATCTGCCGATCTGGGAAGCCTTTGTCTCTAAAAGCCCGAGCTGTATGGGAAGAAGAAGGCAAACTTTCTCGGGAAGCCCCTCCATAAAAATTAGGGATAAGAAGGGTAAGGGGTTCCCACAAGCTATAACTATATTGAAAAGCATATTCTTTATCTAGTCCTTGTTTTTTTTCTCCACTTCGGGGAGATAGGATTCGTTCTCCTCGGATGGTGTGTTGACTATGTTCATATACGGTAGCCAGGGGTGCAAAAAGTGCCCCCACACTTATAATGACAATCCCACACGTAATCCCAGAAGCCCGAATAAATAAAATCCAAGACCGTTCACGACAGGTCTGATAAACTTGAAAACAAAGATAAATCACAGCTATAAGGAGTGTGTAATAGCTAATCTGAAAGTGGTTGCTCTTGATTTGCCAGGCCAAGCCTAAGAGAAGAACCATAGAACCCCATCCATATCTTCGGTGACCATAGACCAGATGTAGACCCGAAAGAATCAGGGGTAAATAAGCGATCGCAGCTAAACGAGCGTTATGACCCGCTATAAATCCCACCGTGTGATAGGAGCTAAAAGAAAAAATCAAAGCCCCCAAGACAGCTATTTCCCATCGTATCCCAAGGCTAAGACATAGAATATAGGTGCATAACATGCATGTAAAGAAAATCCATGTTGGGTGTGGCAAGCCGAAGGAAAAAATCTGCTGTAAGGTACTTATCACGGGTGTACTCCAAGGAACACTAATCAAATAAGTAGGCATTCCACCGAAGATATAGGGGGTCCACAAGGGGGGATTCTCGGCTTTTCCTTCTTCCAATATCTTTCGGGAAGTACCTACGTGTTGTGCAATATCGGGTTGGTGGAGGGTTTTCCGTTCAAATACGATGGGATAAAAATAACAAGCCGTGAGTATCCAGAAGAACCCTATAACGGCTGCATGGGGAAGACAAAACCTAGCAAAGCGGTTTAAACTATTTATCAACTCGTCCCTCGTAGCCATATTCTGATCATAATACAGCAGAATCTCCCACCTATACCCCCAATACCTCTTCCACAGAGGACCGAACAGAACTGCAAATCTTATCTAGGGTAAGATCATTCACACTCTCTCCAAAAGGTTCTTCCACCTCTTCTGCGATCATTTCCAAACCTGCCAAAATATAAAAAACCAGACAGGTACCTAGCACGGTCCACAGATGCAAGTGGATCACGAGTTCCAAGGGGACCAGGAGGGAATAAACAAAGATAAATTTTTTGATATATGAACTATAAGAGTAGGGAATAGGGGTATTCTTAATACGTTCGCAAGCACCTAGGTGATCCATAAATCCCTTGACCTCTTTATCCAAAATGATGGCGTGTTCGGGTGGGATGTCTCTATTTTCAAAGAGTAAGCCTATTTTTTCGTATATCAGGGACCCAATCATGTTGGGTTTGTTTTTGCTATCATAGACCCTCTTTCGGACCGCCTTGTCTTCAAAGATAAGTTCTTCCATATCCACACCCTTTCTGAGATGTCCTTTAAGGGAGTACGCAAAATTACAAATCATTCGTCCAAAAAAACGGCGCTCCTCGTGATCTCGTAGGGGGACAAAAGCGTTCATTTTGGCAGCCAAGGCTCGGGAATCATTCAATAACTGTCCCCATATTTTTCGTCCCTCCCACCACTTATCATAAGCCGTATTCGCCCGAAAGACAAGTAAAAAACCCAGGATTAAACCCACAGATGAAAGAAAAATTTCAGTCCCTTCCACATATTTGAACAAGACGGGGAATTTCTCAAATAGAAAATGCACCCCAATGGAATAGCCAACCATGAAGAGAATTAGCGGATATAATTCTGCTACCACATGGCGGGTGAGCCTTCTACGGCGATCAAACATGTTGAATATCAAGCCAAACCAAGCGTGGGGATTGTATGGCAAGGGGCTTTCCTCTTTTTTCTTCTTAGGGTTCAGTAAATTCATGGCTTTGATTAAAATTTTAATTGCTCCTCAACGAGACGGTCTTAAGAAATAGGGGTGGGCTCGTTTTAACATTCTTGTCCTGCACAAAATAACCTATTCTTTCAAATTGATAGTATTTGGGATGATCTTTGTCTGCTTCACCTATCTCTTCTCCTAGGACAGATTCAGCCCAGGCTTGAGAAAAAACCCTATCTTTTTCGGAAAAAGAAGAAGGACATTCTCGAACCCGAATGGGAATAGCCGTCTGCTTTTCTACCCAACTCAAAGTGCTCGCAACCTTCTTCTGAGAACCTACCAACCCCGATCTGGTCTTCGGATCATAGCTTGCCAATACCTCTATGACCTCCCCTAAATCATTGGTCAAATAATCGTGACAGCGAATAATGTAGGCATATTTAAGACGTACCTCCCTTCCGGGTGCCAGGCGATAAAAATCTGCTGGGGGATCTATCTTGAAATCTTTTTTATCAATCCATAAATGCTTGCCAAATCGAAGTTCTCGCCTGCCAGATTTGGGGTTTTCAGGATTATTGGGTCCCGAGAGGATTGGCAGATTGGAATCTGGGCTATCTGGATAATTGGTTAGGGTCAATTTCAGGGGATCCAGGACCACCATCCTTCGGGTTGCCACCCGATTTAGATGCTTCCGTGCCTGTGCATCCAATACCTCAGGGGATATAACTTGTTCTCGTCGGCTCAGGCCTATATTTCTAATGAAGTCCTTGAGAGATTCTGGAGAATAACCTCGGCGGCGGAGTCCTGATAGGGTATATACATGGGGATCATCCCATCCTTCAGCCTGACCCGAAGAAATCAGGGAGAGAATATCACGTTTGCTGGTCGCAAGTCCAGATAAATTTAGACGAGAGAATTCTATTTGACGAGATGGATACATATCTAGGGTCTGAATAAGCCATTCATACAAAGGACGATGGGGTTCAAATTCCATGGTACAAAGTGAGTGAGTAATCCTTTCCATGCTATCTGAGAGGCTGTGTGCAAAATCGTACATGGGATAGATACACCATTTTTTCTTAGATCTGAAGTGTTCCACATATTTGATTCGATATAAGGCGGGGTCACGCAAATGCATGTTGGGAGAAGACATATCTATTTTAGCCCTCAGAACACTATGTCCTTCTGGATACTTCCCTTCCCGCATCGCCTGAAATTTTTCTAAGTTCTCATCAATAGACCCATTCCGAAAAGGGCTCTCCTTACCCACAGATGTAGGCGTACCCTTATATCGCTTCGCAAAGTCTTCAGAACTATGCTCATCCACATAGGCCTTTCCTATTTTTATCAATTTGATGGCATGTTCATAGAGTTTTTCAAAATACTCAGACGTGAAACTAATTTTATCTATCTCGTATCCCAACCAGTCAATATCCTCTTGAATAGCCTGTACAAAATCGTGGCTCTCCTTGACAGGATCTGTATCATCAAAGCGAATATGGCATGTACCCCCAAAAGCAAGTGCTAGTTCAAAATTTAAGAAGATAGCTTTGAGATGTCCTAGGTGTAAGTAGCCATTAGGTTCGGGTGGGAAACGGAGTCGGGGTCTTTGATCGGAAGATAGATCCCGTTTTAGACGCTGATAGATAAAGCTTTTCGTGAAGGGGTCTTTTGGACTCAGAATCACATTCCCACTCTTTTTTTTCTCCACAAAGCCACGATCATCCCGCATAGATTGGTGAATTTAGATAGTCTTCTCGGAAAATCCAAATTCAAGTTGTTGAGGGCTTCTGGGGTTCATGGACTATGCCTCGTACATGTAAGTGATGCCCCACTTGTTCTTTACCCTGTTCATGTTCAAAACCTATAATCTGCTTTCGGTACTTGCACAACTGACAATTCATATTTCCATTTCCTTCCCGTGTCTCTTCCAGACGTTCATCAAAAGCCTTTAAGACCAATTCATCATCCCCAAAGGCATCTGCACAAAGGATCCGAGGAAAAGATAACACCTTATGAGCTTCCGCATAAATCCTATCCAAGAGAATTCCTGTGAAGAAAAAAAATGGGATCAATACAAATCGTCGAAAAGAAAGGCCTGAAAGTAAATCTATGGTCTGAGCCACAGAAGGAGGAGTTGTTCCACTATATGCCACTACACCAAATCCAAAACCCATTCCCTCCCAAAGCATACGCATCATCTTCTGCACATCTGAATTGGCATCTGGATCCGTTGTCCCCCGACCCACCACAATTAAACAGGTCTCTTGATAAGGAACCTCCTCCACCGATGTCTGAACCTCCCGAATTCGTTGGGCAGCTAGTTCCAATAAAAAAGAACTCAGTCCTAAGGGTCTTCCCATGCGAATTTCTAGATCCTCATATTCTGCTTGCAACGTATTCATCTCATAAGGAATATCATTCTTAGCGTGTGAGCCTGCAAAAAGAATAATGGGTAAGGCATAAATTTTGCGGATACCCTGCTTGTAAAGTTTGGCTACGGCTACCGAGTATGTGGGTTGATTGAACTCAAGAAATCCATAATCCACCACATAACGATCCTCATAGCGTAGCTTCATCTTTTCGGCTAATTGTTGAAATTCTTCTAAGCCTTCTTTTTTTCGGGTTCCGTGGCCACATAGTAATATCGCCTCTTTCGGATGAGAAAAACCCTTAGCTGCCTGCCGATTGCCCTGCTGTGTTTTCACAATTCTTTTTGAAATCCAAAGTCTAATCTGGAGATGTCAAAACAGAAATATTTAGACAAAGACAGAATTTACACAAAAAATCAGATAAATTTATAGATATTCATCAAACACACGATGATATAATAAGTTTTCCTGTTTGGTAGATTTTTTCGTTAAGGAATAGATGATGGATCGGCGCGATTTCTTGAGGAAGATGCTTATGGCACTTCCGGTGGGTTCTGCTATTCCTTGGACCTGGTTTTCTTCGTGTACTCCAAATTCTTTTCCTTGGACGGTTCCATCTTTTGATGGAGTAGTAGGTGTTATAGGGGGTGGGGTAGCGGGTTTGCAGGCGGCTTTAACTTTACAACAACAAGGGATTCAGGTTAAGATTTTTGAGGCTGCGAGTTATCTGGGGGGTCGAATTTTATCCCAATTTCCGGGGAATGAGAAAAACATATTACAGGAAAATGGGGTGGAATTAGGTGCAGATTTCATCTTCGGTCCCAATACCTTTTTCTATCAACGGGTCAGGTCTAGTACCTCCACTGTTTCTTCTGCCGAAGGAATTCGTTCCTACATGTCGGAGGGAACCGAATTTTTAGCGGTCCCCGACCTAAGTAGGGGAAAAGACTATAACAATTTTATAAGTCTGCGCGATCAGATCTTGGAATCTGAAGATAGTCATGGCTCTAGCATAGAAGATTTTATCAGCAAATTGGAAGAAGAAGAAACGAATACCCTGAGTACAGACGAAGACATAAATGCAGCCCAAACCACTTTTACAAACCTACGAACCCTAGCCCGCGGACTCATATCCAATCAGTTTGGACTGAGCCTGCAAGAACTTACCGTAGGTGAATATCTGGAAAAAGAAAAACAACGAACAGAAAGTGGAAAACCCTATTCTACCCAAAACAAGAGTTTAAGAGATATCGTCAACATACTTTATGGATCCGTAGAATCTTTGGTCCAACGCAGAATTGTTTCAGAAATAGAACACGCTGAGGGAGAAAAAATCAGGATCAACTTCCAAGATGGTCAGAGTGATCGGGTAGACAAACTAATCGTAGCCCTTCCCTTGGGGGTCATAAAAAACGATTTGAAATTCCAACCCCAGCTTCCAGAAGAAAAATTACAGGCCTTAGATGAGATAGAGGTCACGGATTGTTTGAAGATATTTCTTCGTCTGAGCGAACGCATATGGAGTCGGGATCTACGTTATATATATCTTCCTACCTCTATTTCAACTGTGGTAGTTCATCCCCACAAACCCATCCTGATGGGCTATGCCTTCGGTCAACATGCTCGAGATTTTTTGAAGGGCTCGGGTGCAGAATTGGCTTCAACCCTATTCATTGATATATTGGATAGGTTTTTTGGAGAAGATAGGGTTTCAAAGCATCTCCGTGATACGGAAAAAGGAGGAGAGGCGGGTAGTTTTAATTGGTCTCGTGAGTCCAAGGATGCACCCTATACAAAAGGAGGTTTTTCTTATATCAAAACAGGAAATCCAGCGGTACGAACGGTCCTTTCCCAGCCCATAAGACAAGATATCTTTTTCGCAGGCGAATATACCCATGATAAAGGACACGCAGGAACTATACATGGTGCTATGGAAACAGGTCATAGGGCTGCCTACGAGGTCATGAGATCATTTTGAACCCATGCCAAGAATTAGTCTTCTGATCTTTTTGCTGGGAACATGTTTTTCCCTACCCATCCAAGCACAAGTCAAGATTGGGATGGGGGCAGGCTATCATTATGTTCAAGCCGACCCCATAGCTTATGCAATACATCATTTTAATCTGGTGCATACCCATTCTCCTCACAGCTCCTTAAACCATGGAATCCACATTGACGCTGATTTTTCCATCCATCTAAAAGGGTCTTTTTTTATCAACACAACAATGATATATAGGAGGACTCGTTCTGGGACCAATAGTTTCATCTATGATTGGAATACCCTAATAAGTCAATATGATTTGCTTCTCGGAACCGCAATCTATCCCTTTTTGGACGCACGAAAATATTTGGGGAGTCCCTTTAGACATTTTTTTATCCTCCCACAATTAGGTCTGTCCTATCTAGAGATTGTGCCCGAACAAGATAATAGGCAAATCATTTTTAAAGGAGATCCTTACAATCCTGCGATATTTCTTCCAGCGCTGGGCATAGGAATAGGTCAGGATATTCGTATCGTGGGTCAGATGAGTTTGGGTCCCTTTCTTCGTTTTTCTTATTTTCCTCCTTTCCAAATTGAGAACTTAACCGGGATGTATGCCCAAACCCAGTTAGTTGCTGAGGATCTGCGGGGGTCTATGTGGGATGCGCAGGCGGGCATCTATCTTCGCTTCCACGGAAGATGAATGTTTTCATCTGATGTAGATCGGGTTATTTTATCTCTTTTTTCTTAACTTGGGACATATCCCCTTGTTATTAGGGTGATTAGGTTTTCTTCGTAGGAAATATTAAAAGAAAGATGCGATATAGACCAGGTGTACTTTTTGGAGAAGAGACTCGGGAAGTATTAGATGATGCAAAGCGTGAAGGATATGCTTTGCCCGCTGCGAATGTGATCAGCAGTTCTTCGGTAAATGCGGTTTTGGAGACAGCTCATCGGGTATCTTCACCCGTGATAATTCAGTTCTCCAATGGAGGTGCAGCTTTTTACGGGGGTAAGGGACTGGATAATACAGATCAGCAGGCTGCTATTTCGGGTGCTATTTCTGCGGCCCATCACATTAGGATCATGGCAGAAAAATATAAGGTACCCGTGATCCTTCACACAGATCATGCTGCCCGAAAACTACTTCCATGGATAGATGGTCTGATCAAAGCAAGTCAAGAATATTATGAAAAACATAAACGACCCCTATACAGCTCCCATATGTTAGATCTCTCTGAAGAACCCCTAAAAGAAAATGTGGAAACCTGCGTCCAATATTTTAAGACCCTTGAAAGTATAGGTATGATGTTAGAAATAGAATTGGGGTCAACAGGAGGAGAAGAAGATGGGGTAGATAATACAGGCATAGATAATGCCAGACTCTACACGCAACCCAAAGAAGTAGCTTTTGCCTATGAAGAAATGTCCAGGGTTGGGGTAGATTTTATTATCGCTGCTGCCTTTGGGAATGTGCATGGGGTTTACAGACCCGGGAATGTATCCCTTAAGCCTATTATCTTAAAAAATTCTCAAGAACATGTTCAAGAGGTCTATAAGACGGGTTCAAAGCCTATCAGATTTGTATTCCACGGCGGTTCCGGATCTTCCCAAGAAGAGATTAGAGAAGCCATTTCATACGGAGTTGTGAAAATGAACGTGGATACCGACCTACAATGGGCATTCTGCGAAGGTGTCAGAAATTATTTTAATAACAAAAAAGATTATCTACAAGAACAAATCGGAAATCCGGAAGGTTCTGAGAAACCCAATAAAAAATTCTATGACCCCAGGGTATGGTTACGAGAAGGCGAAAAAGAATTTATAAAGCGTCTGGAGAGAGCCTTTGAAGATCTTAATTGTCTGAAGCGAAATTAGTTTTCTGTCCGATCCGAGTCCTCTCTATTTTGGAAAGCTACCCGTCTATATTCTAAGATGACAGTTTCTGCTCTCTACATCATCCTAACGGGTATACTAATTGCCATCTCCGCTGCCTTATTGGGTAGTTTATTGTTGGCCCGACGCATGTCTATGATGGGGGATGCCATTTCCCATGCGGTCTTACCCGGCATTGTATTAGCCTTTCTTCTCTTTGAAACAAGAGAACCTTGGGTCATGCTGTTGGCTGCCATGGGTACGGGGTTGGCTACCACCTTCATTATTCAGTTTCTTCAAAAAACCATTGGTATTCGTTCAGATGCAGCGCTTGGTATCACTTTCACCACTTTTTTTGCCACAGGTATTATTCTTATCTCCTTATTTGCTTCTAAGGTGGATGTGGATCAAGACTGTGTTTTATTTGGAGAGATAGCCTATGTTCCGCTGGATCTATGGATTAGCTCATCTGGATTGATTTTGGGTCCTAGGGCCTTGTATATAAATCTCTTTACGATGCTTTGTGTCTTGGGGACTGTACTTCTTTTCTACCGACAATGGGAGCTCACAACCTTTGATCCACATTTTGCCAAATCCATAGGGATTAATAGTTCTTTTTGGAATTACCTTTTGATGGGTTTGACCTCTTGTGTAATGGTTTCGGCTTTTGAATCTGTGGGGGCTATTTTAGGGGTAGCTTTTTTGGTTATTCCTCCGGCTATAGGTTATCTCTGTGCGAGGCGTTTATCAGGTATGTTGGTTATTGCTTGTATTTCGGGGAGTCTGATGGCTATTCTGGGTTATGAGGTAGCTTATATTTGGAATGGGTCTATCTCTGGTGCGATGGCTTCGGTAGGGGGCATATTTCTTTTGTTGATCATAGCTTGCCAAAAAATAAGCTCCCGATTCCGATGGCGATTCTCCCTTGGGAAGACACCATTGTAGCTCCTGCGACGGCTGAGGGATCTGCTGCTCTTGCCATGCTTCGTCTCTCGGGAAAAAAAGCCATTCCACTAACCCAGCAACTTTTTCAGGGAAAGGATCTGAGAAAACAACCTACACAGACAATACATCTGGGGTATTTAGAAAAAAATGGCGAGGTCCTGGATGAGGTTATGGTGGGCATTTTTAGAGGTCCCAAAACATATACAGGAGAGGATATCGTAGAAATTTCCCTCCACGGTTCTCCCTACATCGTGCGAACGGCTATGAAATGGTTTGGCGAATTGGGTGCCCGAACAGCCCGACCCGGTGAATTTACCCAAAGAGCCTTTCTCAATAAAAAAATGGATCTCACACAAGCTGAATCTGTGGCAGATCTCATCCACGCCGAACACAAAGAAGCCCATCGCATCGCACTAGACCAACGAAAAGGAGGTCTGTCCCGAAAAATCACCCGACTGAAAGAAGGACTCATAGAGCTAGCCGCTCAGGTGGAACTATCTCTTGATTTTTCAGAAGAGGATATTCCACTCCCCCCCTCTTCCGAACTTATGGCAAGGCTAGGGAAAATAGAACAGATCTTGGTCCCCCTACTAGATAGTTTTTTAATGGGTCAGGCATTCAAAGATGGTGTTTCTGTGGTACTTGTGGGGAAGCCCAATACAGGAAAATCAACCTTGCTCAATGCCCTCTTGGAGGAAGAAAAAGCCTTGGTCAGTCCCCTTCCAGGTACCACAAGAGATGTAATAGAAGGAGAAATCTTGTGGGAGGGTATCAAAATCAGACTCTCAGATACCGCAGGAATTCGTGAAACCCAAGACCCCCTGGAACAAATGGGGGTTGACCGAACAAAAGAAAAAATGAAATCTTCAGAATGGATCATCCAACTCGTAGACCTCAAAATAACCCAGGCCGAAAAACTCAAACACATGAAAATCCCACCTAAGACCATCTTAGTAGGTAATAAAAAGGATAAACTCTCCCCCAAAGAGATCCAAGCCTTCCAAAAAATCCCCAAGCTTATCCTTATCTCAGCCACAGAAAAAGAAAATATAGAAGCGATCCCTAAATTATTGGTTCAGAACATCAAGGGTAAAAAAACGATCGCTCAAAGCATCCTCTCAGATTCCCGCCATTATGAAAGTCTGTCCCAAACAAAAAAAGCTCTAATACAGGTCAAAGAGGGCATACAAGAAGATCGTTCTCCGGAACTCATCGCCACAGATATACGAGAAGCCCTCCAACACCTAGGTATGATTACAGGGGAGATACATCACGAAGAATTACTTTCCCATATTTTCAGTCGATTTTGCATTGGGAAGTAAATAACATCAAGGCTTCTGCCACAAGATAGAAGCTCCCCGTGATGAGGATAAAATCGTCCTGCCCAACCCTTTTCCGAGCCTCTGATAGGGCAAGAGAAACATGTTGGGTTTGAGAATGTGGGAGTCCATATTTTGAAGCTTCGGCTGCCAAGATATTAGAATCCAATGCCCGATCTTGTACGGACTGCGTGAAGATATAATGTACCCCTTCTTGAGGACAGGTATCCCATAAATAATGTCTATTCTTATCGGAAGAAATGCCTAAAATGACATATCCCCTTTTCTTCATTTTCTTTAGCTGTTGAAAAACGTATTGCCAAGCCATCCCATTGTGGGCGACATCGCAAATCACCAAGGGTTGGGTTTCCATTTCTTGCCATCGTCCCCATAGCTGGGTTTGGGTTTGCACAGACCTGAATCCTTTTTTCCAAGCTTCCGAACTTGTCCTAAATCCTTTGTCTTTCAGCACCTCAAGAGATTGGCATATGGTAGGAAGGTTCTTCAAAAAAAAGTCCCCCTTGATATCCAATTCATAAGGCGCACCATTTATCTTCACACACCTATATCCATTCTCTTTCGTACCCACATCTTCCACATAAAAGGATTCATTCGTATGTAGGGACGCACCTTGCTGATGGGCGACCTCCCGCATAACAGGCATAACTTCAGGAGAAAGCTCTCCCAGAACCACATCAATGGAGGGTTTGATGATACCCGCCTTCTCCATGGCTATTTTCTGCAAGGTAGAACCCAAAATATCTTCATGATCGTAAGCAATGGACGAAATAATACTCATTAAAGGTGTGACAAGATTCGTAGCATCCCATCGTCCACCCAGACCCACCTCTATGATGGCAATATCTAGCTCCTGTTCTTCAAAAAATAAAAGAGCTATCGCCGTGCACACTTCAAAATAAGAGGCTGAAATATTCTTCCAGTAGGGGTAGCTTTTATCAACCCATTTCACAAATTCCGATTTAGGAATCGGTCTGCCCTGAATACGGATTCTTTCGCGAACCGAAAAAAAATGAGGTGAGGTATGCAAACCCACCTTATACCCTGCTGCTTGTAAAACGGATGCCAAAGTGTGGGATACACTTCCCTTACCATTCGTGCCCCCGACATGAACGATGGGTGGTAGTTTAGCCTTACCCAAGCTGTTCAGCAAAAACTCAACCCGCTCCGTACCCTTTTTGAATACCGAAGAATGAGCCATCCCTCCGAACGGACGGACTAAGGAATTTAAACGTTTGAGTGCCCTAGGATAGTCTCCTGTATGAACCCCTCCCTCAGAAGCGAAGGGCCCAGACATCGCCCCCAAATTCTGCTTTCCAACGATCTATCTCCAAAACTACCTCCTTCCATGAAGGAGACTCTGCTACAGCTACCCGATGAAATTTTCCCCGCCCCAGTGGAGAAAGAAGACGAACTTGATAACCCTTTTTAGAAAGACCCTTAGCATGTCGTACAGCAAAGCCATCGTCCAAGAAACTGGCAACGACCACATAATACCTACCCGTACGAGAAGAAACAACCTCATAATTGTCTGAACCCGAAGCACTCAGACCTGCATTCCGAGACCTTGATAAGTTTTTGCGTCTCCCAGATTTTCTGGAAGTCTTAGCATACTTAGGTCCCCTCTTGGACTTGTTGGCAAAAGATTTTGCTTTGCTCGGGATGGATTTATTCGTTTTGGCTAGGGTGCCTTGACCCGTAGTTTTTCCCAAGTTTGCCTGATTTAAGGGGTTTGTTTCCTGAGTGGAAGCTTGGACCTTTTCAGGGGGTGGACTCGTTTTTGTTTGTACGGTATCAGTCTGAACCGCAGATGCCAAGGCTGTATCAGGGGCATCCTTCTTATTCTTTTTGATCCAAAGAAAAAAACCAAAACCTCCTGCCCCACACACCAATAGAAGAACAACTACCGTGGTAATGAATTTCTTCGCACGAGCACCTGAATCCCCATCCTCACCCTCATCAGAATAGTCGTAGTCCCCATCATCTCCTTCACCCCCATAAGCATCCCCACCCAAGACAGAACTTACATAATCTTCCGAAGAACCACCGGATGATTCCCCATACTCATCACCCCCATACCCCTCTTCATCCGAGGATTGATAATCCTCTATGCCAGAGTCCTCATCATCAAAACTTGGAAGACCAAAATCCTCGTCCTCATCAGAACGACCCTTGTCTTTATCTTCCTGCTCAGCGCCTAAGTCTTCTTTCTCGTCCATAGCTCATTCTTGCTAAAAGCCGCAAATCAATTGGATACCCACGTAGGGCGACCTTGCACAATATACCCCTTTAAAATATTTAATACAAAAGATAGTTGAGATTTTAACAATATTTTAACCAATCAACCCGTTATAGACCAAAAAATCCCAAAAATAACATGAAAATTACCCACTTTCCGTGAAGAAAGTGGGCAATTCTCAACAGATCAGATTTTTATCTATTATGTAATCCCCCCCTATTATCCTACATCATACCACCCATACCACCTGGACCTGGTGCAGGAGGTGCTTCTTTCTTTTCCTCAGGCTTGTCTACCACAACACATTCTGTGGTTAGGAGCAGAGAGGAGATAGAAGATGCATTTTCAAGTGCCAGTCGGGTCACCTTAGTAGGATCTATGACGCCCGCAGAGATCAGATTTTCATATTTTCCGGTTCCTGCATTAAAGCCAGAATCTCCACTTGCTTCCTTAACCTTCTGAACCACAACAGATCCTTCTACCCCCGCATTTTCAGCCAAGGTTCTTAACGGAGACTCCAAGGCCCTCAGTACAATATTCACACCTGTAGCCTGATCCTCATTCTGGGTTTTGACCTGATCCGTAGCCGATGCCGCCCGAACCAAGGCTACACCCCCTCCTACAACAACACCTTCTTGTACCGCAGCTCGGGTTGCATGTAAAGCATCATCTACTCGGTCTTTTTTCTCTTTCATTTCTACCTCGGTCGCAGCACCCACAAAAAGAATGGCGACACCTCCAGATAACTTGGCCAGACGCTCCTGCAACTTTTCTTTGTCATAATCAGATGTGGTGGTCTCTATTTGGGCTTTGATTTGTGATATTCGGGCTTCTATATCAGCCTTTTTACCCCCTCCACTAACAACTGTCGTATTATCCTTATCTATACGAACCCGATCCGCCTTACCCAGGCAATCCAACGTGGTGTTTTCCAACTTATACCCTCGTTCTTCAGAGATCACGGTTCCACCTGTTAAGACAGCCAGGTCCTCCAACATCTCTTTTCGGCGATCCCCGAAACCAGGTGCCTTAACCGCAGCGATCTTCAAAGAACCCCGTATCTTGTTGAGTACCAACGTAGCCAGGGCTTCCCCATCCACATCCTCTGCAACTACCAACAAGGGTTTGCCTGTCTGTGCCGAGGCTTCCAGAATAGGTAATAGCTCCTTCATATTGCTGATTTTCTTATCGTAGATAAGAATATTTGGAGAATCTAAATCCACCTCCATTTTCTCAGCATTGGTTACGAAATAGGGTGAAAGATAACCCCGATCAAATTCCATCCCCTCCACGACCCTCACATCTGTTTCCGTACCCTTGGCTTCCTCAACCGTGATAACACCATCTTTCCCAACCTTAGCCATCGCATCAGCTATCATACGTCCAATTTCAGGGTCGTTATTAGCAGAAATGGTTGCCACCTGCTCAATCTCCTGCGAACCCTTTATAATCTTGGATACCTTCCGCAAAGATGAAACTACCGCAGAAACTGCCTTATCTATCCCACGTTTGATATCCATAGGGTTCGCACCCGCAGCTACATTTTTGATACCATGCTGAAAGATAGACTGTGCCAGAACAGTAGCTGTTGTGGTTCCATCCCCAGCATCATCAGCTGTTTTGGAAGCCACTTCCTTCACCAACTGAGCACCAATGTTCTCAACAGGATCCGCCAGCTCTATCTCCTTGGCTACCGTGACACCATCCTTAGTGATGGTCGGCGCGCCAAATTTTTTGTCTATAACAACGTTTCTACCCTTTGGACCTAGAGTAACCTTTACCGCATTTGCCAAAATATCGACACCTCTTCTAAGACTGTCTCTAGCCTCTGTGTCAAAAAGAATTTCCTTTGCCATTTTATTATGTTCTATAAATGAGTGTTATACGATTAAATTAAAATATATAGTAAAACAAAAAACATCCTATAGGATGCCAAAAATGTCAGATTCTCTCATGATAAGATAATCTGTTCCCTCTATGGAAATCTCGGTACCCGAATACTTTCCATACAAGATATCATCCCCCACCTTCACCGTGATGGGTTCATCTTTTTTACCTGATCCCACAGCTATAATCTTACCTCGCTGTGGTTTTTCCTTAGCTGTGTCAGGGATAATGATCCCGCTAGAGGTTTTCTCTTCAGCAGGTGCGGGTTCTACGAGGATCCGATCTGCCAGAGGTTTGAATTTTACGTTTCCCATTTCAAACTATATTTTTAAAGGTTTATACATTCTTACACATTTCAACATTTCATCAGGGACAGGTGTTCAAATTCTGTGAAAACCCAACCCCTCAGACACCCTTATGAATATTGCATTCATCGTGCCAATTTTCATCGGGCTGTGCAAATATAGAAAACTTTTTTAAAAAATCCCGATCTGCCTTTCAATTTTGTCAAAAATATCAAAAATCTGTCATTCTTCTTTTGCTGCAACCCCAAAATACATCCCATCCTAAAGCACAGACGGGAGAACTATACAAAAATATAGCACGCCCACACAATAAGATATGTCGCCCGATGAGGAAGACATATTCCAACATTTCAAAAAAATGTCCGAGAATTAGAAGGCTATTCGCTCAGAATCACGCGATAGCTATGCTGCAATGTCCGCACTACGTAGGTGCCCGCCCGCAACCTTGACAAATCTAAACTGCCCGAATAAGAAAGTTCTTGCTCTGCCACAAGATTCCCCGTCAAGGAATATATCCAGACTCGTACGCCTGGCAAACATCCCGACAAATGTACAATTCCCCGACTCGGATTGGGATAAACATAAGCAAACCCTATCCCAGGCTCCGACACTATTTGACCCGTTTTTTTCTTTGCCAAAGGCACCTCGGAAAGTTCTGGGGGAGCAGGGGGCAGAGGATCTGAACCCCTCTGGGTACTGACTTCTAATTTTTGCGTACTACGCCCAGATGGATTATTTGCCGTGATATAGATATAATAAATGGTGTTGGCACGAAGACCCGTAAAAGCTACCCGACGGAGATCCCCCTCAGACAAACTAAGACGCAAAGAAAATGAAGAATCCGATACCCTAGGCAAACTCGCATCTACCACTAAACTCCGTCCATCACCCAAATCTTGGTCTGTCAAAAGAACACGATAGGTCTCCCCCTCGGGAACCTCCCCAAGCTGTTCTATGGTAAAAGCATTCTCCGCCTTAGTACCCTCTTTAAGTGAAAAAGCTGGTTTTTCAGGAGTCTCAAAGGATCCTGTTTGCACCGAAAGATATTGTATGGTGCTGGGTGTAGTTTCTCCTTTCTTGTAGGAGCGAGCATAAACATGGTAGATTCGACCTGGCTTGAGTCTGGGAATAGTAATTTCCCGATCTGCCCCAGCAGACAAAGAAGTATGGTATTGATAACTTTTCCCATGCGGGACCGCATCATCCAAAGAGATATTGGCTTCCTCCCCCCGAGGCAATACCCTGGTTAATACCAATACTTGATAGGTCTCGCCATCCGGAACCCGACCTATTTGATAGATGGAAAAAGATTTCAACTTTCGTCCTCTCAAACGAAATTTGGGTTTGGCAACCCGTGAATTATTCTCTTCTCTCGTACTCAGCACAAGCTTTTGTGTGCTGCTTGCATCTCCATTCTTATAAGCCCTAGCATAGACATAATAAGTGCTTCCCGCGGTCAATCCGCTGATCGTAACCCTGAGTTGTCTGGCCCCATTCGGCGGATTCAAAGACAGATGTTTGACATAATTAGTAATACTCGCATCATCCAATACGGCATTCTCTTTGTCAACAATATTCCGGGATACTACTAAAATTTGATATGTATCCACATCAGATACCCCATCTTGCAAAAGAACAACTGTGGTGGTCGTTTTTGTCCGAAGCACAAAATGCGGCTCCGAGACCGTGTCGTCCTCAGGCTCGTCAACCAGAGAACGATAATAACCGTGTCCAATCAGAATATTTTGTATGGGACTTGAAAGCCCATTCTTATAAGATCTGGCATAGAAGCTATGTGCTGTGGGGATCCTATTGGTAAAAGAAAAGCGAACATGTCTAGGTTCTCCTTCCCTCAGCACACGAACCGAACCATTTGGAAGATCTGAGCTACCCCGAGCATCTAATACAGCATCCCGCTGCGCACGAGGAACGACATCCTCCAACAGAAAAACATGGTATTCCTCCCCTTCAGGGACTGGACCATTTTGCGAAAACTGAACCCCACCTTGGATGGGTGACTCCACGAAAGCAGGTTTCTCGGGCGTGGTTGGGTCAGGTGCGGGATCTGTGGTGATCCGAATATAATCTGTCTCACTTTTCAGATCCCCCTTGTAGGAACGAGCATAAACATGATAAACCGTACTGGGGCTCAACCCTGTCAATTTGGCATAGATTCTTTCTCCGGCCTGAAAGACCTGATGATATTGATAACCTTCTATGCCCGCATCATCCAAGACAACACCATGACCTCTGTGGGGCAAGCCATCCGCAGCGGATAAAACAAGGATATGATAGGTCTCATATTTGGGGACACCCCTGACACGTAATTGGAGATCCCCCTTGATCGTAAATCCTTGATGATCCCGAAGACTTAGGTCAAGTTGGGGTTCCTCAGGAATGCCCCGATTGGGCAATTGTTCCCCCAACTTGACCTCAATATCATATATGCTATGTCCGGCTGAATTCACAGCTATGGCGTATACATGTTGTATTCCGGCGCCCTTTATTGAGTGAAAATGCACAATTTGATTCTTATATATGCTTCTAAAATAGCGAACACGGATGGTAGATTCGCTTCGTAAAAAACCGTTTTCTCTTTTGAGTTCAGCCAAGGGGATCTTATTGGGAGAACTGATCACATAAAGTCTCTGTCCTTGGGGCATTGGATAGAGTCTGAGGCTAAAGGAAGTCTTTCTAATATCTGTTAGGCCCACCCGTGGCTTGGCAGGTTTTTGTACAAGCGCCTTAGTTGCTTTGGTTTGAAATGGAACAGAGGTCACATCCGAATATTGAGGAGGCCCTACGGGTCCATTACCGACGGGGGTTCCTTCCTTTAGGTGTACCAAATACAAAACATATTTTTGTCCAGGAAACAAATATGGGATGGAGATGGCTCGTTGAATAGGACTTGAACTATGATGTATAATATATCTTGATCTTGTGCCAAAAATTTGCAGCTTTGTCCGCGTGCCTAAGGTGCCTCTTGTTTGACTAGCCTTTCCAATAGACTCAGCTGTTACGGCATTAGATGCCGTATTTTCCCGAACCACCACCCAATGTAGCTGTACCCCCACGGGTATAGTAAACTTGGATGTCTTCACACTATAAAAGCCTACTTCGGGAAAGGTAGGTGTGGCAGGTGCTGAGGGGGCTGTTGGGGTTTGATCTTCCCAATCTGCCCGTATTCCCGTGGCAAAGAGTGGGGAAGAAAATAGGGACAGACCCAGAACAAAAAATAGATTTCCAAAAATTGATGTCGTCTTCATTATCCGAATTATTTATATAAGATTCAAAACACAAATTCCTATGTACGGTTGGAAAGCCCAGCAAGCATGTTTGGGCAAGTCCGCCGTATGGGCTATTATACAATCATAAACGCTGAAAGTCAAGTTTTAGCCTGATTTTTTAGATTTTCTTGTAAAAGAAATCCATGGTCAAAATAACAATTTTCAGCTCATTTGGGTCCCCGAAGAACCCTTAGCCACAACAAGATACCTAGGCAGATCATAATCCCATTGGCAGTCCAACTGGCTATCCATGTGTCCAGGGCGTCTTGTTTGGCTAATTGTCGGGCTGTGGTATCTGCTAGATAGAAGGTGATAAAAGAGACTAGGGACAATACGAACGGCATGCCAAACCCGCCCTGACGAACGATGGCACCCAAGGGGCCTCCTACCAAAAACATAACCACACAACTAAATGCTAAGGATTCCCGCTTATAACGTTCCAATTCATGTTTTCGGTGATCTTCTGCTTGTCTGTCTATATTTTGGACATAATAATAGAAATGACTGGCTGCGTGTGCTGCATCGGCGAGGGCAGTCTTGATTATTTCTTTTTTTTCGTTGGCGTTCAGGTTTTGTAGTTCTTCTAGGGGGTATTTTTCTGGGATGGACTTTGATG
>JAPOQI010000073.1 GCA_026710765.1 Cytophagales bacterium
CTTATTTTCCCAAGAGATATGTGATTGGCCTTTCCAAAATGAACCGATTGGTACATTATTTCGCCCGAAGACCCCAGGTTCAAGAACGACTCACCAACCACGTAGGGGAAGCCCTTCAAGAAATACTCTGTACAGAAGACGTAGCCGTACTCATGAAATCCTCACACATGTGCGTGGTCACCCGAGGCGTATCTGATACCAGCTCCCAAGCACTAACCTCTTTCCTAGGCGGAAAATTCCAAAAACCCGAACTCAGAGATAGCATCCTATCCCAGATGTGAAACACCCATGTCTATCCCTAAAACAATATTATGCAACATCGGTATTCCAGATATTTCTGGCTCATCTTTATTCTCATAGATCTCTTCTGTCTGAATATCCTGTACCTACTCTCCCTCATCAACTATGGAAGAACCCCCTCCAACCGAAGTCTGATCCTATTAACATGTCTGTCTATCGTTTGGATCTTTATCTTCTACTTCTCTAGACTCCATGCCATAGAACGAGACCTCCCTTTAAAAAAACAGCTCCGCCGAGTATTCCAATGTGGAACCTATTTCGGACTCCTGATTTTTATCTTTCAATTCTTCTCAGGACAAGGTATTCTCCCCCCACATTCCCTATTCTATTTTCTAGTCTCCTATCTAGCTGCCATCCTAACATGGCGGGTCCTCCTAGAACTATCCCTGGGATATTACCGATCTAAGGGCTATAATCAACGAAATATGGCAGTAATAGGATATACCCCCGAAGCCCGATATGTAACCTCTTCCATCCTCCGAAAACCACGAATGGGATATCATTTCAAAGGATTCTTTGGCCCCACACTGCACCCCTCCATGCAGGGAAATACACAGGATATTCAAAACCTCATAGAAAAAGGAGAAATACATGTGCTTTATTTCTGTCTCCAACACTATAATGATCCCAAACTCAATAAACTTCTCCAAATCGCAACCCAATTCGGTGTCAGAATCAAACTCCTACCCGAAGGAAATCTGTTTAGAAAAAAACGCATGTTCGCCCGACAGCATGGGAGTCTATCCGTATGGGACCTATCATATAGCCCCCTGGATAATATGATGAACCGATTCCTCAAAAGAAGCTTTGATATCGCATTCTCCTCCCTCGTCTTGATCACACTCCTCTCATGGCTAACACCCTTCCTAGGCCTACTCATCAAATCCTCCAAGGGACCCATCTTCTTTCTACAACCCCGACAAGGATTAAATAATAAAGTATTCCTATGCTATAAATTTCGCTCCATGTACCTCAATAAAGATCCCAATCGTCAACAAACTATTCCAGATGACCCCCGAATAACACCTATCGGAAAAATTCTCAGAAAACTAAGCCTGGACGAAATACCCCAATTCATCAACGTATTCTTGGGAAATATGTCTGTCGTGGGCCCCAGACCACACACCCCTAATCTTAACCTATCCTATGAAAAAGAGGTGGAAGGCTTCTGGGAACGACATAGTATCAAACCCGGTATCACCGGACTCGCACAAATTAGAGGACTCAGAGGAGAAATAAAAAACCGAACCGATATGCGAAGAAGAGTGCGAATGGACAGATTCTATATCCAAAACTGGAGCCTGTTCCTTGATCTCAATATCATCATCAGAACCCTCACTGCCATTATGAAACATCCCAGAGCCTATTGAGAACGGAGGGGCAGGAGAATAAGAAAGGCCTACCCCACACGCTCCGCCCTGCAACATAGGCAGGGCTACTCTTCTAACACACGGACATTCTAATATATTTTTATCTATAATCCAAATATAAGATCATAAAAAATATTCTAAGCCTAATTCAAAACCCATCATGAAAGAGAAAATAAAGGCACTCAAAGAAGAGTTAAACAACGTCAATATTCAGGATCCCGAAGGCCTGAAAAATTTTTGTGCCCGCTTTATTGGCAGTAAAAGTGTTTTTCCTCCCCTCTTTGCAGAACTGGTTAAACTCTCCCAGACGGATAAAAAACAATGGGGACCCAAAATCCAAGAACTCAAACAACAAGCCCAAGAGATCCTCAAGAACTACAATGAATCTCTAAAAAATAAAGATCCCAGATTCCTAGCCCCCACCGACCTATCCCTACCCGCCTCTACACAACCATTAGGGGGAAGACATCCACTAAGTCTGGTACAAAGAGAAATGGAAAAGATCTTCCTTAAAAATGGATTCTCCATAAAAAATGGATCCGAAATAGAAACAGACGAACATAATTTCACAGCTCTGAATTTCCCAACAGATCATCCTGCCCGAGATAGTCAGGATACCTTCTTTCTCTCCAAGGATAAAAATTATCTCCTAAGAACACACACCTCTGCTACTCAAGTACGATTGCTAAAAAAATATTCACCCCCTTTCAAATACATCATCCCAGGACGAGTGTACAGAAATGAAACCGTTACCTCACGTGCCCATTGTTTTTTCCATCAAATAGAAGGTATAAATATTGGGGAAGGGATCAGTTTTGCGCATCTAAAATATGTACTCCTTCGTTTTGCTCAAGCCTTTTTTGGTTCTAAAACCAAAATCAGACTCCGACCCTCTTATTTCCCCTTCACAGAACCCAGTGCCGAGCTGGATATCTCTTGTTTACTCTGTCAAGAAAAAGGATGCTCTATTTGTAAAAAAACAGGATGGGTAGAAGTAGGGGGTTGTGGAATGATACACCCCAGGGTCCTCGCCCAGGTCCAAAACGCATCAAAAGATAAGACAAAATACACCGGATACGCCTTCGGACTCGGAATTGAACGAATGACCATGCTCAGATATCAAATTCATGATCTTAGAATATTTAGTGCGAATGATATCCGATTCCTATCCCAGTTCAGCACGGTACACATTTAATTTTCGGGCAAAATATGAGAAATATATCCCACTAAGTACCCCTTTCTATGCTATTACCAATCAGAAAAGCACAGATCTTTCATTTTTTCCTTGACAAGTAAAAAGAATTTTACTATATAGGCTATGTGTCGTGGACCTCAGGAAATTGATATAGAATCCCTGGCGTTTGCATTTTTGTTGTCTTAATATTAGGATCTCTTGGTCATGAAATCATATGTACGATTAGGTAGCATTGTCCTATCTGCCCTTTTGTTGGGGAACCTTTATGTGCCCCATATACAAGCCCAAAAACTCTCCAAAACAGAAAAAAAGAAGTGGAAAAAAAAGATCAAGGAACTCACCCCCGAGAGATACAAGTCCATCATGACGGAGTATTACGAACTCCGAGACCATGTAGCCTCACTGGAAGAACAAGTGGGATCCTTTGATGAACGATTAGCCGCCAAAGATAAAGAACTTATAGAGGCTAAAAAAGAGCTCCCCAAACTCAGAAATCAACTCAAAAATACCCAAAATGCCCTCCAAAAAGCACAAGCTAGCGGAGGTGGTGGAGGGTCTGGAATCCCTTCCAGAGGCGTTGCATTCAGCGTTCAGATTGGTGCCCTCAAACCCAGTCGGCTTGACCTGTCCAAACATAAAAAACAACCCAATTTCAATGTAGATAAATTAGGGAACGTCAACAGATATAGCGTCGGCGTCTTTCCTAGCTATCGAGAAGCCGATGTTTTTAAGAAAAAAATTCGTCTCATGGGGGTCAGAGATGCCTGGGTGGTTGCCTACAAAAATGGACGGCGAGTGGATTTGAAGGAGGTTTTGGGCAGCATCAAAAAATGAGCTCAACCCAACCCTGCCCGCTTAGATCCATCCTTTTATGAAGGGAAGAAATTCCCTGTCCTCTATACCCCAAAAGGATCTTCGTCCGAGTGCATTTCCTAATCCTCTTCATAACATCCTGTCTTGTTTTCTTTAGTTTGCAGAAATGGAAAACAAGGTCATTTTAAAAACTGCTGAAGATATTGCTCGGATGAAAATATCTTCAGATCTGGTTTCCCGTACCCTAGGGGAATTACAATCCTGGGTCAAAGAGGGTAATACCCCACTTCAGCTGGATAAAATAGCTGAAACCTATATCCGAGACCACGGAGCGGTTCCCGCCTTCCTGGGTCTCTACGACTTCCCCAATACCCTTTGTATTTCACGAAATGAAGAAATAGTCCACGGAATCCCATCCCATATTCCTTTCAAATCCGGGGATATTGTATCCATAGATTGTGGGGTTCAAAAAGATGGATTCTGCGGAGATCAAGCCTACACCTTCATAGTAGAGGAGACCTCAGAAGAAAATAAAAGACTCATAGAAATCACCAAAACCTGTCTAGAAAGAGGAATAGAAGCCTTTCAATACAAAGCCAGACTGGGTGATGTGGGATTTGCCATCCAATCTTATGCCGAAGAACAAGGATGCGGTGTGGTTAAAGAACTAGTAGGACACGGAATAGGAAAACAAATACACGAAGCACCAGAGGTTCCTAATTTTGGACAAGCAGGGCAAGGTAAAATTATTCAGGAAGGATGGGTGGTCGCCATAGAACCTATGATAACCCTAGGAAATCCCCAAATCCGTCAAGCTAAAGATGGATGGACACTCCTTACCCGAGATGGAAAAAATGCAGCCCATTTTGAACATAATATTGCCATCCTGGACAAAAAACCCCAACTCCTTAGTAGCTTCGCCTACATAGATCAAGGTTAAAAAAAATACAGATATTCCAACCCTCTTGACAGCCACCTTAAAACCCCTTATGAGGTGAACGAGTATAAAGAAAAAATTATAGACAGCTTTTCTGGTAGCCGATCCCAAGCCCAAAAGACCCTATCTGCGGAAAAAATAGTTGTCCTGGGTTACGGAATACAAGGACGTGCACAAGCATTAAATCTCAGAGATCAAGGATTTCACGTTTCAGTGGGACAACGCAAGAGTTCTGTTCGTTGGCAAAAGGCATGTGAAGAGGGTTGGGTAGCTGGAGAAAACCTCTTCCCCATAGATCAGTCTTTTCCCGAAGCCACCCTATATCTGTATCTTCTCTCGGATGCAGGACAGGTCCAAAGATGGCCCCAGTTCCAAACTTATCTAAAGCCCAATAAAACCCTTTGCTTAGCCCACGGATTCATCCTCGCCTACCCTACCCAAACCCACGTGAAACTCCCACCCAAAATAGATGCCCTAATTCTAGCCCCTAAGGGGTCAGGCATCAGTTTGAGAGAAAAATTTATCAAAAAAGAATATCTCAATGCCGGGTATGTCATTTTGCAAGATACCTCAGGTAAATCCACAGATAAACTTAAATCCCTATCCCTCGGAATTGGGACAAGATATCTTTTTCCTACTACGTTAACTAGAGAGGTCTATGCCGATCTTACAGGAGAACGAGGAACCCTAGTCGCCGGTATAGCAGCCCTCTTTGAAAGTCAATATCAGGTGCTTAGAAAACATGGTCATAGTCCCCTGGAAGCCTTTTATGAAACCGTGGAAGAATTTACCCAAAGTCTGCTTCCCCTAATCGCTGAAAAAGGAATAGCCCATCTCCTGGCAAATATATCCAGTACCGCACAAATAGGTTTCTTTCCGTGGAAAGAAAAATTTACCCGTGCCATCTCACCTGTCTTTGAAGAACTTTATGAACATGTTGCCTCCGGAAAAGAAGCAAAACAAGTTCTCAACACCCTCCAAGACAAAGATCTCCAAGTGCAACTCAAAAAAAGAATAGAAAAATATCAGCAAACCGAGATCTGGGAAGTAGGGAAAACCATTCAGGGATTCAGATCCGATATCCAGAAGACATGAAATATGCGTGGTATCTACTTTTTCTACCCTCCTTTCACCCTGTCTTGATGTGCCAGGAGACACAGTTTAGATCTTTTTATCAGAACCAAGGAATCTATAACCCTGCTGCAAATTCCAAAATCTTGACCCCCCAGTTTACCTATCTCGCCCGATGGCAATGGATCAGTTATTATACCTCCTTTGATGGATCAGGTGGGGAACCCATCTCCCAACAACTCCTCTTCATGTACCCCTTCCCTAAAACAGGAGTTACCCTTTCTTCCTTTTTTCTTCAAGATCAATTAGGTCCCCTTAGAAACAATTCAATACAAGGATCCCTTAGCTATCGGGTTAAAATATCCCGACAGGAATATTTATCCTTCGGAATAGCCTCCAGCTACTCATACCGATATCTTCAGCATGATCTGTATCGTTCACACATTCCTGAGGATCCCTTAATTCTCAGTTTTTCTTCGTCCCCCACTGAAGATCCCTATTTCCATAGCGGCATCTATTATCAAACCCAAACCATAGCGGTAGGAATGGGAATTAGAAATCTCTGGATCCGTGAAGAAAATCCCAACCCATCTACAAATGTATCTCCCGCCCACATCCGTAGCTATCTGCACGGATCTTATGTTTTCCATCTGAATCGAAAAATATCTACAAGAATAGATAAGAAAAGACGTAAGAGAATCCGACAAAAAACACATCTAAGCCTGAGCCCACGATTCCTATTCCAAACCGATTATAAAAAACTTCACACACTAAATATGTCTATGAACCTAAACTATCATCAACAATTTGAATTAGAATTAGGAACAAGAAATGTGGAAAGCACAAGTATTATGGTGGGATATCATCTTTTATATGAAAAAAATCTGTTCCTAGGATGTGCATTTGATCTTTCCGTTCAACATCAACAAGTCAAGAGTCCAAGCTCATACGAAATTCTACTCAATTATCGTTTACCTAATTTCAGTAGGGAAAAAAAACCCATACAAACACCCCGATATATTCATGAATCTTTCTGAAAATCATATATTACTCCCTGTGTTTAAGAAGATTTTGGAATCAATTTCAGTCTAATTCTGTGTTATCAAAGATTTATATAGAAACTAATTCCCTAGAAATAGATATTTTTCTCCACAGAAATAAATGTTTTGGAAAATTTTCCTATACTTGCCAGACAGGTTGCCTCAAAACGGCGCCTTTGTTATATCTTTAGATGCTATATTTTTACGTTATCCATAGAAATGCGTTTCTATCTTAGTATCCTTCGGAGTCCCACGGGTTCTGCCCTGGACAAGTCTGTGCCTTCGGTGGGGATTTCTCAGGCTCTGTGTTTTATGAAGATTCTATCTCATGTATAGTTTTTTGGAAGGATATCGGGTTGTCCTTATAGTTTTCATCCTACTTTTATCTTCATGTGCCGGGGGAGGACTTGGAACCCGAACACAGGATGATAAGGGTGAATTGGTCGGGGTACCCGGGAGAGAGGGTTGGCGCATGCATCTCCCCTTAGGTATGGTTTTTGTCCGACCCGGAACCTTTCACATGGGACAAGCTGATGAAGACATTTCGTACTCCCAAATTAGTTTCAACCGTCAAGTAACCGTGGGCGGCTTTTATATGGACGATACAGAAATTACCAATAATGAGTACAGACAATTTGTTAATCTTGCTATACTCGCAGAAGAAGAAGGTGATGAGGCAGGTTTCGAAATACCCGAAAACTATACATTACAAGATTTCTATCCCGATACCACGGTCTGGATCAACGACTTTACACACCATCTAGGTGATCCCCTTTTGATATATTATTGGAATCATCCCGCATTTGATAATTATCCTGTCGTAGGCATCAGTTGGGTGGCAGCTCGGGTTTTTGCGAACTGGAGAACCTATCATCTTAACAACTATCGTGCCAATAAAGGACTATTTCCTATGCCCAACTATCGACTCCCCACCGAAGCAGAATGGGAATATGCATCACGTGGTGGAAGAGAATTAGCAAAATATCCTTGGGGAAGTCCTTATATTTCCAATAAATTAGGATGCTTCTTAGCTAACTTCAAAGGAGGAAGGGGTAATTATGTTTCCGATGGATATGCTTATACAGCACCTGTCGGTAAGTTTTTCTCCAACGATTTTGGTCTCTATGATATGGCAGGAAATGTTGCAGAATGGTGTGAAGACGCTTATAGTCCGATCTCAAATATGATCACATGGGATATGAACCCCCTTTACTCTGATGAAAGTGAACCTAGAAAAATTGTACGAGGCGGCTCATGGAAAGATATCTCCTACTTTCTGGAAACCGGAACAAGAAATTATGAATATAAAGATTCTTCCCGATCAAGTATCGGGTTTAGATGTGTAATGACCTATCTTGGACGTTCTTCAGGAAATGAGTTTTAGTTGTTCGTTTTTTCTCGTACCTTAGTGTCTCGGGACATTTGTCTCGGCTTTGGAATAAATTTTTAAAATCTAATTATGTCATGAAAAAAAGAGGAGGATTTAGTACCATGTTTTTTAAAACCGTTGTACCCAAAATATATTCTTTGGGTGCCGCAGTAGTTATCTTCGGAGCCATGTTTAAGATACTCCATCTCCCTGGAGCATCTGAGATGCTGGGCATAGGTCTCACCACCGAAGCCATCATATTTATTCTATCCGCCATGGAGCCAACCAATCTTTCGAGAGAATGGAATTGGTCTAAGGTTTATCCCGAACTCCTTGAAGATAGACCCACGGTGCTCAGAAGACCTGGCCCAGGTCGGGGTGAAGGGGTATCCCAAAAATTAGACCGAACCCTAGAACAGGGTAAAATTGGTCCCGAATTAATAGATAGACTAGGGAAGGGTCTGCGATCATTAGCAGATAACGCCGGCAAACTGGGTCAAATATCCAATGCCTCCGTTGCCACTTCCAAATATACAGAAGAGGTCACCCGAGCCGCACATTCCATGAACAAAATGAATGAATCCTACGGGAGTACCATAGGAGCCTTAGCTAAGATATCACAAGCCTCTGCTGATGCAGGAGAGTATCAAACACAGGTGCAGTCTGCGACAAAAAATTTAGGGGCACTCAATTCCGTATATCAGTCTGAACTCAAAAGTCTGGACACCCATTTGAAAGCCGTTTCTAGCTTCTATTCCAACCTAACTAGTGCTATGGAAAGCATTTCTATGGCTGGAAAACATTCGGAAAATTTTCGGGATGAGCTAGGGAAGCTTACAACTCATGTTGCTGATCTAAACAAGGTATATGGCAGCATGCTCTCTGCTATGCGTTCCGGAGGCGGAATAGGGGTTCCTCCCTCTTCTTCCGGGTCCTAAAAAATTTGATCCCAGAGATGGAACAAACCTTTTTCACTAAGTCTCATTCAGATATGATTTAAATATGGCTGCGGTAAAAGAAACCCCTAGGCAGAAAATGATAGGTATGATGTACCTAGTCCTAACTGCCCTACTCGCCCTCAACGTCTCCAGTAGTGTTCTTGACAAGTTTATTATCATCAATCAAAGTCTAGAAGAAACTGCCCGAGAAAAGGTCAAGTTGAACCAGGGTGTCCTGGACAGAGTTTCTAAAGCTGTTTCCGAAGCTGGAAATAGAGATAAAGATGTTGCGGTTCTGGAAAAAGCAAAAAAGGTCCGAGAGGAGTCCGAGCGCGTCACCAAAGAACTCATCGCTTATAAAGAAATGTTTATAGAAGTTTCTGGAGGTCGGGATGAAAATGATAATCTATTGGGAAAAAATGATGTAGACGTCGTTTCCAGTCTCATGAACAGTGGAATGAAAGGGTCTCCAGGAATTGATCCCAAGTTTCAAGGAAAAAATGGAGTTGCCATGGAAAATCTTCTAAATGAATACGCAGGCTTTTTAAATGAAATTACAAATGAAAATCGCTTTCATGCCATCGCCCAAGGTGCAGATAGTCTTGCTGTCTTCAAGGATGACCCCGCACAGAAAGGCAAAAACTTCGTAGACCTCAACTTTGGCTACAATACCCCTATGGTAGGTGGATTGGCTACCGTTTCTGAATTCCAAAATAGAGTTCTAAGTTATGAGGGCATTGCTCTAGAAGCACTTGCCCGTAAAGTGGGGGCAGGAGATATTAAATTCGACCAAATTGTCGCTATGGTTCGTCCCGAATCCCGAGTCGTTGCCGCAGGTGCAAGATACAAAGCTGAGTTGTTTATCGCAGCATCCTCCTCAGCCATTGATCCCGAAATGACTTTCAACGGAAGACCCCTCAATGTTCAAGATGGAAAAGGTCTTGTGGAATTCATTGCCACACCTCCCGGATCATATAATGAAAACGGATTAGCTGAAAAAGCCTATGAAACAGCCATCACCATCAAATTACCTGGTGGTCAGGATACAACTTTCACAAGTACACAAAAATATTTCGTCGCCCAACCCGTTATACAAATACAATCAGCCTCGGTTCAAGCCTTATACCTAAACTGCGGAAACGAATTGGACGTACAAGTACCCTCATTAGGAACCAATTATGATCCCGTCTTCCAACTCAGCGGAGGAGGTCAAGTCATCAAGGGGGCCCGAAAAGGACAAATTACCATCATTCCCAGGGCTACCGAGGTAACCCTATCCGTATCCAGTGGAGGTAATAAAATCGGATCCCAAAATTTCAAGGTCAAACGTATCCCACGACCCGAAATAAAGGTATATAGCAATGGTAGGGAAGTAGATCAAAAAAAGGGGGTCAAACGTGCGCCCAGGTCATTAAATATCAGGGCTGTCTCGGATGAGTCCTTTGAACAATTCCTTCCCAAGGATGCTCGTTTTAGAGTTACAGGAGCTGAGATAGCTCTTGTCCGTGCCGGACGAGCCGTCTCCGTCACCCGTGCCACCTCTGGAAAGATATCCATCGCCAACCTAGCTGCACAAGCCCGACCCGGAGATGCCATTGTAATAGAGGTAAAAAATGTACAGAGACTGAATTTTAGAAAGGATATAGAACCCTTTTACAATTTCGGACCCCGAATCATCAATATACGGGTCAATTAATAAAAGTCCCTGCATATGAATCTAAAATCTAATCAAAATTTTATGTGTCCTGGGATAAGAAATTGCGTGGCTAAGATCATGGAAGTTCGGGCTACCTTGGTTTTTTTCATCTTCGTAGGACTCCTAATAGGACCCCATTTCACTTCTCTAGGACAAGAACGAGGAGAGGGTTATAATCCCTTTTCGCTGTATCCCGTTCATAAGTCTAAGATCATGTTTTCCAAGATCCTATGGTGGCGTGTAGATCTAAATGAGA
>JAPOQI010000097.1 GCA_026710765.1 Cytophagales bacterium
CCCCGAAGCTATCCCCCTAGGCTTGCAGACCTAGAATTCCAGTCTATAGGTAACAGAGGGTATGATAGGGAATAATCCGTATCGCTCTAAAGATAGACTCGTACCTACCCCTGAACCCGTATTGTGGAAATTTTGAGCCAAATTATAAAAGAAAGGATTGATCCTGTTGTAAACATTATAGGCAGATAGTTCAAAAACACCCTTTACATCTCTTTGAAAGACCTCATGGTATTTTGCCCATTGCATACCCAAATCCATTCTGTGATAGGCGTCCCCCTTGAAGTTTAATTTTCCATCATTCAAAAAATAGGTAGATCCTCCGAAACCTCCTCCATAGTTGCTCTCGGAAAAACGACTTATTTGATTTTCGCCCTCTGCACCTACGTGTAGGGCATGCGAAGGAAGGGTAGATCTATATTTTGACACAGTGAAATTATTTCCCGTTCCATAGACCCATACGGTAGAAAGGGTAAAGGTATCCGTGACATCCCAGGTTAGCGTTACCGAAACATCGTGCCTTCTATCATATCTGGGATGAAAAGGAAGACCCCTATTGAGTTTGTATATTCCATCAAAAGTATTGTAAATCCAAGAAAGGGTATATCCAACCCATCCCCTAAACCTATCTGATCCCCTTTTGATAAGAAATTCGGTACCATAAGCCCTACCCGTTCCCCTAGTGACCTGATGTTCCCAATCCAAGGCAAGACTCTCATCAGGTTCTTGTTCTCCCGATTGAATGATATTCACACCCTCCCTATATGCGATCACATCCTGTGACCTTTTATAATAACCCTCCCAGGTAAGTGTAAGTTGGGCGTCTGGAAAGTCCTTAGCCAAACCACCTGCCACCTGTTCTGCCCTTTGGGGCCCATAATTATTCGTGGAAGAAACCCATAAATCAGTGGGCAAAGAAGCCCCAGACGAAGTCAAAAGATGAATGTACTGATACATCACGGCGTACGAAGACTTCAAAGACCAATAATTACCCAGCTTATAAGAAAGATTTAACCGGGGTTCGGGATTCCAATATTGTCTGTCATTGGCTCGTAAATGTGCCAGTTCGCCCAGGGATTTTATAGACCCCTCCACACCCTTATTATCCTTCGTATAATTCCTACTCTTATAACGCCACGCACTCAGTCTGACACCCAAACTGGCATGAAGCTTCTGGGTAATCTTCCACTCATCTTCTATGTAAAGAGCATTTTCCAGAGAAAGATAGTTCTTCCTAAGAGAACTTAAGGTTTGACCCTGCACAGACACATCAAAAGCATTTGGATCAAAGTGATGAATCGTCGCCAACGCACCCATCCGTATAGAATGTGCAGGAACCGGAAAATATTCAAAATCATATTTCAGGGTATAATTCTGTATAGCAGAACTAAAACGTGCATCATAAAGACTCTTATTGCTCTTAATACTATCCTGTCGGACCCGAATTTGAAATCCATAATCGGTAAAAATGAAAGAGGTATTGGAAAAAGATTTCTTACCTACCTGATGATTCCAACGAAGCGTACTCGTCTTATTACCCCAATCAATATTACCCCTAAATTGAACCTCACCACCCGTTCCATCCCTAAATCCAAAAGAATCCAATCCGTAGTAAAAACTTAAATACAACTTATCCCGATCACTAAATTCATGATTCAACTTGGCATTAAAATCATGGAAAAAATAACCCACTGAGAATTGATTCTGAGATGCAGCTTGTGAAAGGGGTCTCATAAAGACATCAATATAGGTCCTCCTGCCACTGAATAGAAATGAAGTTTTACCCTTCCATATAGGGCCTTCCAAAAGGAGTTGAGATGAAATAAGTCCGAGCCCTATTTTTCCTTTCAACTCCTCCTTATTACCATCTTTCAAGGTCATATTGACAACAGAAGACAATCTCCCACCATATCGGGATGGAAAACCACCCTTGTACAATTCCGTACTCTTAATCGCATCCCCATTGAAAACAGAAAAGAAACCAAAAAGATGACTCGCATTGTAAACCACAGCATCGTCCAAGATGAAAAGATTCTCCCCAGGTCCCCCACCTCGTACATAAATACCCGAACTCCCCTCCGAACCCGATTGCACACCAGGCGTTAACTGAAGTACCTTCATAACATCTCGTTCTCCCAACAAAGCCGGAATATCCTCCAGAGTTTTTTTAGAGATCTCCAAACGACTCATATCTATTCGCTCACTTTCCAAATTCTGCCTATTATCCTCCGCAACGATCTCTACCTCTTCCAAAAGCTGTGTATCGGGAACTAATTCCACAGTCAATTGAAGATCGTTCTTGAGCTGAATCGTATCCTGCTTCGGTCTATATCCCACAAAAGAGTAGCTCACGGGATAAGTTCCTTCTTCAAGAGTGATGGAATAAAATCCGTAAAGATTTGAGATCGTTCCTGCCGAAATAGTAGAAACATAGACCGTGACACCTGGAAGAAGCTCCCCACTCCCCTTCTCCTTAACATAACCACTCAAGGTATATTTCTCTTGTGCTTGCAATGAAGCAAGTCCCACAATGCAAGAAAGAAAAACTAAAAGGAAAAGACGTATCAAACCTAATGCAAAAAAACTCCGACCACAAAGCCAACAAGATGGGACAATATTAAAGAAAGATTCACAAAATTTTGACAATACTTGGAATATTTTTCTACACCATCTTTTCTCTTTTTGAAAGACAAGCTAGAAAAACCTTATCAAAGTCTTCGTCCACCCGTATGGGAAGAAAACTAATTTTTAATTCCCCACAACAATTAGTCATCCACGTTTCAGCCTCCAGGATAGCTTTTTGATAAGATTCCCTGATCTCCTCAGGATGAATAAGTATACGCTCCGTACCCTCTGCATGTTGAAAAAGATGCATGCGACTCTCCATAGAAAGGGCTATTTCACTCCTCTCCTCCCGCACATGAAATAAAATTACTTCTCGGTGTTGATGCTTCAGGTGTTGGAGTGCGAGTGCCCAATCTTTCCTATCCTCAGGGGGTACAAAAACGTCTGTGAACATGATCACCAATGATCTTCGGGGAAGTTCCTCAGCAATTCGGTGAAAAATGGATACAGAATTTGTCTTTTCCTGTCTTCTTCTCTTCCTATCCAAATAGGGTGAAAGAGCATCTAAAAGCCTGCGGAAGTGTAAAAACGAAGTACTCGCCGGAAATCGTAGCTCCTCCTTTTCGGCAAAACCGAAAAGCCCTATTGCATCCCGCTGTCGCTCCAACAAATAAGCCAAAGAAGAAATGGAATAAATGGCATATCGGAGTTTGGTCCAATCGGGTTCAGGATAGTACATGGAACCTGAAAGATCCAATAAAAAATAAGCCCTCAAATTTGTTTCCTCCTCATACTGCTTGACATATAAACGATCTGTTTTTTGAAAGACACGCCAATCTATGTGTCGCGTGGACTCCCCCGGATTATACATCTTATGCTCCGCATACTCCACCGAAAAACCCCTATAAGGAGAACGATGCAATCCCGTCATAAAACCCTCAATAAGTCCCTTCGCAATAAGAGACAAATTATCATATCGCCGTATTTCTTCTAACTTCACTA
Source organism: Cytophagales bacterium (assembly GCA_026710765.1). Taxonomy (GTDB): domain Bacteria; phylum Bacteroidota; class Bacteroidia; order Cytophagales; family JAPOQI01; genus JAPOQI01. Next base: position 3,565 of record JAPOQI010000097.1, read on the forward strand.
ATATTTTTACTAAATTGTACCCACCCTATGCTGGGACTGTAGCTCAGTTGGTCCAGAGCGCTTGCATGGCATGCAAGAGGTCGTGGGTTCGAATCCCACCCGCTCCACACACACATACGAGTCATCCAATTAATATAAGTGGTGCTGAGTGGACTCGAACCACCGACACACGGATTTTCAGTCCGATGCTCTACCACCTGAGCTACAGCACCTGAGAAAAACTCCCTACGAAGATACGAAAAAAAAGATGAGACCCAAGCTATAACTCATCCCGATCCGCTCGCTTGATCTCAGCAATAATATCCTCTAATCTGCCCTGAACCCATTCATGTTTGTTGGGAAAATGTGCATGAATATGCTTTTCTAAGTCCCTGAACCGAGGACTCAGATGCGTATATTCATATTTATAGGCTCTATCCGGATCGGTCCTTTGGTAACCTGAGAGGTTTGCCTTGAGGTCCTTGGCAATACCTACCTTATACTCTCCAGGGTATTTGGGATGACTGATTACATAAATATGTTTTTTCTCCCGATAATCCACACCTTGATCAGTTCTCTTGGGCGGATGCTGTTTATAGTTAATTTTATCTTCCCAAAAGAGGGCCCTGGCTTGTCCATTTTCTTTGCCTTCTACTTCTTTGGCTAATCGCTGTTTGACAAGATCA
>JAPOQI010000148.1 GCA_026710765.1 Cytophagales bacterium
AAGAAGGAGCCGGTCGAGAAAATGGTTTGATTAGATCAGAAGGCAAGACCTATCAGGTACAGGACGGAGATATCATCCACTTCAAACATAATGCCCGAAAATAAGGATACTTGAACATGAAAAAACTACTCCTATTGATCTGTATTTGGACCTCCTCCTGGGGATACTTTTCCATCTTCGCCTCAGTCGGGGATACCCTTAAGATTCAAACTTTTGATAAAACAGAGATAATAACCGATCCTTCCAAGGGATGGAATGAGTATCAAATCAAGGTGGCTTTTCCCTCCCAAAAAAGAAGGTCATTTCAAAAAGCGTGGATCCGATTTACCTTTGCCTGTCATCCCAAAAGACGATGCGGTGAATGGGATACGGTGAATAAGCTTTTTATAGAACATAAAAAAGATAGTCTTTCCCAACGTATAGAGCTCATGCGTTTCATTACCCCCTATGGATCCTATTGGCATAGTAAAGATGATTGGTCTTTTGCTTGGAATTATGAAATAACGGATTTCATTCCTTTATTGAAGGATAGTGTTTCCTTGGTTTATCGACATGGAGGATATGAGGATAATAAAACTAAGGGTTGGGCGATTTCTGCTGATTTTTTCTTCGTAGAGGGTCCCCCTTTTCGTAGGCTGCTCTCTTGGGAGCTCCTCCCCTGGACAGGAAAAGCCTATGGTCTTCCCGAAGATCCTATTCAAAACCGTCTTCCGGATGTTTCCTTTCATGCTTCAGATGAGGTTCATTCCATTAGGTGTCAACTCATCCAAACGGGACACGGAATGGATAAGCCTGATAATTGTGCGGAATTTTGTGCCAAGCGGCGCTATCTGTGGTTGGATGGGGAACTTATAAATCAACGTTATTTATGGAAAAAGTGTGGGAATAATCCCCTCTTTCCCCAAGCAGGTACTTGGACAATAGATCGGGCTAATTGGTGTCCTGGGCAAGTGGTCTATCCGGATAACTATGATATCATTTTGGGTTCAAAGGTAAATTCATCCCAAGATACTCGCCCAATTGATAAGTATTCCAAGAATAATCCCGATCCCAATACCCACCTTCTTCGGATGGAAATGGAATCTTATACTGCAAGTGCGAAAAGAGAAGCTAATTATCCTCTTTCTGCCTATCTTTTCAAATATGGCAAGCCTCGTTTTCAACGAGAAGCTTCTTTAGAAGAGGTAATTGCACCCAATCCGGATCCGCTATACGGACGTTATAATCCGATTTGTGCAGACCCTGTGGTGGTCATTCAAAACAAGGGTGCGGAAGTTCTATATGCGGTTCGTCTGAGATTTGGACTCTTGGGAAGCAAGCTTCAAGCCCATACCTGGGAGGGTAAACTCAGCTTTATGCAGAAGGATACAGTTATTCTAAAAGGTCTTCTGGATTGGACTCAAGAAACCGATATTTTTAGGGTTTTTATAGAAATTGTAAATGGATACGAAGATGAGTATGAATCCAATAATGCCATGCAAACCCAATATATTCCCCCACCCATTCAGAGTCCTGGCTCCCTTCGTTTGGCTCTTCTGACAAATAAGTCTTCCCAAGAGGAAAATTTTTTGTATCTCCAAGATCTAAGTCAAGATAGAACTGTTTTTTCAAATCATGAATTCCTACCCGAAGCCTATTATGATGATGAAATTCCCACATTGCCAGGACGATGCTACTCTTTGGTTTTTTCAGATGAGGGTTCACCCCAAGCCCAACAAGAATATGCTTTGAAAAATGCCCCTGACCTCTACACTGATGGATTGTCTTATTGGTATACCGCAAAAAAAGAAGGTAAGGGTTCTATTGCTTTTGTATATGTAGATCCCATAAGTGGGATAAAAAAATACCACCCTTATAATCCGGATTTTGGAACTAGAGTGGTTCACAGGTTCATTACTTCCGGTGAAGTACTGGGGTATCTTCCGACCCCTTGGCAAAGAACTAAGTCTGTGTCACTTTACAAGCTGAGCGAGTTCTACAAGTGTCTTTCTTCCCGTTGGAAGAAGCAGAAGTAAATTCCGTATCCCCTTAATGCAACCATTTCTGGGCTTCTTCAAAAGGGAGTATCCAAGGTGAAATCTCATCTTTGCGTTCAGATGGATAATTTGCCCAGTTCCAGGGAAAAAGACTTCGTTCAATATGGGGCATAAGTGCCACATGTCTTCCGTCCGAACTGGATATGCCTGCCATCTCGTCTATGGATCCGTTGGGATTTCCAGGATAGTCGGGATAAGCATATTTCATAACAGTTGGGGAAGAACTATGTGAAGGGGTAAAACGTCCTTCCCGATGGGCTATCCATACCGATAACCTTGTATTTATCAAGGGACGAAACATGATGCTGGGACTCTCCAAAATACACACGTCGACAAAACCGCATTCAAATTTTTGAGAAAGATTTTCTTGCATAGGCGAAGGATCGGGAGAGATTAAAGAAAGTTCCATCATGAGTTGACATCCATTGCAAATTCCGATACTCAAGGTATCCTCCCGAGCATAAAAACTCTTGAGAACCTGCTGTGCTTGTTGATTGTGTCTAAAAATAGCAGCCCACCCCTTAGCTGCTCCCAAAGCATCTGCGTGGGAAAATCCGCCTACAAAAGCCACTACAGAAATATCACTTAGATCTTCTCGTCCGGATAAGATATCGGTCATATGCACATCCTTGACCCTAAATCCAGCCATATATAGTGCCAATGCTGTTTCTTCTTCTCCATTAGAACCTTTTTCTCTTATGATGGCAGCTTTATATTGTTTTTTGAGGAAGGTGGATTTTTTTCCGGTAAAGGATGGGGGAAATTTGGGGGATAGGACTTGGGTTCCCAGGTGAATTTGACGTTTCTGGGCTTGTAGAGGATGGGTTTGTTGGGCATCCATTAGATGGGAAGGACTCATCCACTGCTTTCGACAATTATCTACATGCCATTGATAGTTTTTATTTTTGTATTTGAAAAAAAGAACGGGATTGGGTGTGGGTCTTCCTATATGATATGCGTGAACATTGGCTTTTTTTGCTATCGCTCTGAAGCGAATATTGGTGGGCACCTGGACTATCCATCCAGGTGCTTCGCTGAATAAAATTTTGGACAGGCTATCAAAGGGTAGGAAGTCATACCATTTTATTGCCATGCCTATCGTATTAGGTTGGGGATAGCACATTTCCAAGAGGGTTGATAGTAGCCCCCCTGAGGAAACATCATGTCCTGCCCTTATTTTATCCTCTTGGATGAGCTGTTGTAGAAAATGAAAAGCACGGACAATATATTCAGGTGGTAAAAGCGAAGGGGGTATACCCTCCTGTTCGCGAATGACAGACCATTGACTGCCTCCCAATTCGTAGTTCTTGGAGAGCGGAAGATACCATATTTCGGTCTCCATATCTTCTTGTAAAACAGGTTCTACAACCTGTCGTACGGAAGATATTTTTGCGAGTCCCGTAATGATGAGGGTGCCTGGTGCGGGGATCAGCTTTCCATCAGGATATCTCTGCACCATGGATAAAGAATCCTTTCCGGTAGGGATCGGAATACCCAAACGAATAGCGAAATCACTCAAAGCCTGTACGGCACGGTATAAGAGGGCGTAGTCATTTTCTTGATTCGGCCAAATCCAATTGGCACTCAAAGAAATACTCCGTATGCCTTTTTCCATAGGTGCCCATACGAGATTTCCTAATGCCTCTGCTAAGGCGAGGCAGGCGCCTGCTTCAGGACACAAAAGTCCTGAAGCAGGCGCCTGCCCTATCCCTATTCCCAACCCCTTGGGTGAAGAACCAAATTCGGAAGCCACTACACCTAGGTTATTCAAGGGCAACTGAAGAGGTCCACAAGTAGGCTGCTTGGCAACCCGTCCCCCAACACAACGATCTATTTTATTGGTCAACCAATCTTTGGATCCTACGGTTTCGGTAGATAAAATATGGGGGAGATCCTGCACTATTTGTGTATCATCTATCTTGATGGGATCTAAAACAGGGGATGAAAACTTCTGTGAAATCTTCTTGGGAGAAAAAGAAGGGAACATATCTTTTACCTCCAAATCAAGAGGCATAGCTTCCTCCTCCCGAGAAGGGAAAAAACAGATCCTTTTATCCTTCCCCACCTCCCCTACAACATACATGGGTACGTTTTCTCGTGCTGCCATTTTAAATGCAAGGTCTATATCTTCCTTAGCAATCACAAGTCCCATTCGTTCTTGAGATTCGTTCAACAAGATTTCCTTATCAGATAAGGATTCATCCCCCAAAGGAAAAAGGCTTGTATATATCTTGGCACCTGAGGATTCTAGGAGTTCTAGTAGACAATTCAAATGTCCGCCGGCGCCGTGATCGTGAATGGATCTAATCAAATTCTTTCCATGGTTCTCTCCATGGTGCAACCAAGCTCTAATCAGGCGGGCTATCCGATTCTGCATTTCGGGGTTGGCTCTTTGTACGGCTTTTTGTTCCAGATCCCTGAGTTGTTTTCCCGTCTCCTTGGAAGAAATAGAGCTTCCCCCCAAACCCACACGATAATTTGCCCCACCCAAAACAATCACCCGATCCCCCGCCCGAGGTGGGAGCTTATTCACATAGTCCGAAACCCCCTCCCCTAAGCCACCAGCTAACATAACTACCTTGTCATAAGCATAAAGCTGTCCTTGGAATATTTTCTCAAATGTGAACAAACTACCCGCGATCAAAGGTTGTCCAAATTTGTTAGCATAATCGCTAACCCCATGGGAAGCCCGAATAAGAATATCAGAAGGAGATTGATATAACCAAGCTCGTGGAGGAATATTCTTCTCCCAGGTTCTTTTTCCCATCCGTGTAAAAGAGGTCATATAGACCGCTGTTCCTGCCAAGGGTAGGGTCCCCCTACCTCCTGCCAAGCGATCTCGTATCTCACCCCCCGTTCCCGTACCCGCTCCATAAAAGGGTTCCACAGTGGTGGGAAAATTATGCGTCTCCGCCTTCAGGGTATAAATCCCTTCCCGATTCCAAAAATCATAAAAATAACTAGCCCCCTCCGAACGAGATCCAAATACCCGCAAACGATCACCCCTAATCATGGCAACATTATCAACATAAGCTGAAACTATTTCCTCAGGATTTTCCTGAGTGCTCCGCTTAATCAAATCAAAAGGGGTTTGGGAACATGATTTCCCATTTAGGGTAAAAGCAGCCCTAAATATATGATGCCGACAATGCTCTGATTGAACTTGTCCAAACCCAAATAACTCCGTATCCGTCAGGGGCCTACCCAAACGTCGAGAGAGACCCTCCAAATAACTTATCTCCCGTTCGGAAAGCGATAAACCTTCTGACAACACATACTCAGATATATCCTCTACCCAAAGAACCGATGAAGGAGAAACTAATTCATCTATCTCAAATATTTCCTCCCCCTCATATACATCCTCCAACAAAGAATCCTGAACCCCAACAGGATCCATCCCAAGAAACTTCTCCACATGAACAACCCCAGAAAGAGAAGAAATACCTTGAAAAATCTCCCGCACATGGGTAGACCAAGGAGAACTCATACCCCGACGAGGACCTATCCATTTATTTTCCAAAACCCGCGAACGAGAACAAGGTCTTGCACCCAATACAGCAGATAAGAGATTTAGTTCGGAATTTCCAAGCTCTCTGTGGGTCCTTATTTGAAAGAGTTCTGGAGTTTTATTCTTTGTGGCTTGAGAAAGAAAAAGGTAGTTCATGGACCCAAGCCAATTTATTCGGACATGTTTCTCTGCCAAGCTCTTGTTATCATTTTTTCTATTTCAAACAGGAGTCTAGCTATGTCTTCTTTTTTGTTAAAAGCATGTAGGCTGATCCGCAAACCCTCTTGACCTACGGGTACGGTGGGGGAAAAAATAGCTTGTACCGCAAAACCCTTCTCATAAAGTGCAGCAGCAATTTGATGACATAAGGAAACAGAATCTATGGAAAGCATTTGTATGGGAGAATTCTGTGCTATCCATTTAAGATGAGGATATCGGGCAGCTTCCGTCTGAAAAAACCGAATATTTTTTTCCAAAGCCCGAATCAATGACCCATTCTGTACCCCCCTAGATAAAGCCAATTCTATGCACAAGACCTGATAAGGTGTGAGTGCAGTACTATATATGAGGGGTCGTGCAAAATTGATTAAATATTCCTTAAGCTCCTTGGAACCCAAAATACAAGCCCCCTGTACACCCCAAGCTTTTCCAAAGGTATGCAAAACAATTGGGACATTCTGATCGTGAAAAAGACCCCTTCCCCCTTCTACCCAACCTGAACTATGTGCCTCATCCACAATCAAACAAGCCCCATACCGCTCGCAAACCGAAAGCCATTTGGAAGGAAAAGGACAAAACTCACCCGTCATAGAATAGATGGCCTCAATACCTACATAACAACCAAAAGAATGGGAAGGATTTAGGGTTTCTAGTTTTTTTTCCAGATCCCCTATATCCAGATGTTTAAAACTTCTCCGCCTAGCATGTCCCATGCGAGCCCCATCTTTCACACTAGTATGTATCTGTGCATCATATAAAACCAAATCATGAAGACCTGGAAGGGAAGAAAATAAAGAAAGATTAGCCACATAACCTGAAGGAAAAAGAAGAGCACTCTCCTTCCCAAAAAAACAAGCCAACTTAGACTCTACCTCATGTAAATAATCATCATCTCCAGAAATGAGTCGGGATCCGGTTCCCCCATTCCGCTTGCCCAAGGATAGGGGTAAAAGGGCAGCATGTTTATCTCGGATCTCCTGTTCAAAGGACACATCTCGTGCAAGTCCCAAATAATCATTGGAACAAAAATCTAAAACCCCAGATCTAAAAGATCGGAGTCTGCGGTACAAACCCTCTTCTTTTCTTCTTTTTAATCTATCTGTCCAGGAGAAATAAGCTGAGTCCAACGTGCGTCCCATCGTTGATGCTTTCTCAGCCGGACCTAGTTTTCTTGTCTGGGTCGGAGCTTAAAATTTTGTTGATGCCGTACCGCATCTCTGTTTAGTTTCTTTTTTAGATTCGCTTCAAAAGCCTGGGTCAATGATATACCCATCTGATTTGCCAAACAGATTAATACCCAAAGAACATCAGCCATCTCATCTATGATGGCCTCTTTTCCCCTTCGTTCTCCTGCCTTATAACTTTGCTCTCCATATTCTCGGGCCATCAAACGTGCTAATTCTCCTATTTCTTCGCTCAGGAGAACCATGTTGGTCATGGGATCAAAATACCGAACCCCTTGGGTTTGAACCCATTGATCTACCCGAGCTTGTATCTCTTGTAAAAGAAGACTCACAAAACCAATTTCTTAGTTGTTAAAAGCTTCTCCCGATTCAAAGCATACATGGCTCGGGTGGAATAGACGTGTATCCCTGTTTTATCATCCATAGCTACATGCATCATGGCAAAAGCAACCTTATCAGCCTCTATGGCTAAAAATTTCCCCCTGGAACCTATCATAAGGAAGGAAAGTATGCTGGAAAAAATCTTCCCGATCTCCTCCCAAATACGAGGTTTCTCGCGCTTTCCAAGTAATAAAGAGGGTCTAAAAATATGTATCCCCGGAATATCCAAAACCTTCACATCCCGTTCCACTTCGCCTTTTATTCTATTGTAATAAATACCCGAAGAAGGACTTGCCCCCACTGATGTCAACAATAAGAAATGCCTACACAAACTATCATCCTGTGCAAGATGGGCAAACGAAAGAACATATTCGTAATCTACCTTTCTATAACTCTCCACCTCCCGCACAGAGCTCGTACCCAAACAACAAAAATATTCGTGTGCCTGAAATCTCTTGCCTTCCTTCTCCAGATTCTCAAAATCAACCACCAAAACCTCTACCCTGGGATCACCATAGTTGATTTCTCTACGGGTCAGGACAAAAATCTTCTCATACCTATCCTGCTTTAAAAGACAAGTCAAAAGACTATTCCCCACCACCCCCGTCCCGCCCACCACAGCCGCTATCCTATCCTTGGGATCACCCATGGTCTAAGTGCACAATTATCTCAAACAAGCTCTCAACAAAGAAAAAATTCACACACACAACTAAAACCCTGAATCTAAGAATCATACGGATTCCATGATAGGTATTTTGAAGGAAAAATACAAGTTCCACAAGAAGATCTCATCGTGATGCTGAAGAAAGTAAATAAAGAACAGCCATACGAATAGCCACACCATTTTCCACCTGACGAAGAATAAGAGATTGGGGTGCATCAGCCACCTCGGTTTCTATCTCTATTCCCCGATTGATGGGTCCGGGATGCAAGATAAGAATAGTTTTTCCTATTTTTTCCAGCATGGCCCTCTTTAACCCATAGTACATAGCATATTCTCTCAGAGAAGGAAGTACAAGGCTTCGTTGTCTTTCATGCTGGAGCCTAAGGACATTTACTGCCTCACACCACGAAAGAGCCTTTTCTAAGCGGGGTTCTACCTCCACATCCAATTGTTGGATCCCAGGGGGTATCAGGAACAGAGGCGCACATATTTTTACCTTAGCCCCCAGTTTTCTCAGACAAAGTATGGAAGATAAGGCGACTCTGGAGTGGAGTACGTCTCCCAAGATAAGTATCCGTCTATTCTTCAAATTTCCCCATTTTTCGCGTAGGGAATAAGCATCTAGTAGGGCTTGGGTAGGGTGTTCATGGGTTCCATCTCCTGCATTGATTAGGTGGGCTTTTATTTTCTGAGCCAGAAAATGAACGGCTCCAGGATGGGGATGTCTGAGAACAACCATATCTACCCGCATATGAATGATATTCTGCACCATGTCTAAGAGACTTTCTCCCTTGGTGGCAGAACTATTTTGTGCGCTAAACTGAATCACATCTGCTGAAAGTCTTTTCTCAGCCAATTCAAAAGATACTCGGGTTCGGGTAGAGTTTTCAAAAAACATATTCGCCACGGTGATCCCTTGTAAAGAAGGAACCTTCGCGATCGGACGAGCCAAAACTTCTTTAAAAGAATCCGCTGTCTCTAAAACAAGCTCCATGTCCCGAACCGACATCTCCCGAATACCCAGTAGATGGGGACTACTCAACCGATGAGGTCCCACCTTCATGAGTTCCACACGTACGCAACCATACCTCCTTTATTTCTTCATCTTTCTCATGCTGACCCACTTGTACCCGTTCATGATCAAGCACATTCACAGATCTCCCCACATAATCAGCCTCTATGGGAACATGCCGAGAATACAATCTATCTATCAAAACCAATAACTCCACCTTATAAGGTCTGCCATATGTCCAGAGTGCCTCCAATGCTGCTCGGGCAGATCGTCCTGTGAAAAGCACATCATCAACCAGTATCACAGATTTCCTTTCTATATCAAAAGGAAGATCTGTTTTCAAAGGTGTCGGAAGGGGGGATTTACGATGACGCAGATCATCCCGATGAAAAGTGAGATCTAGACTCCCATAGCCCATAAAACTTTCTTGCGAAAAACTTGATATCCGAGACCGAATCCTGTTCATAATCCGATAACCCCGGGGTTGCAAACCCAAAATCAGGGTATTGGAAAGGGTCCCCGAACCCGAAAGCAATTCCAAACATAACCTATCAAAGGTCAATGCCAATTGCACATCATTCAAAAGAAGTCGCCTCACAAATATAAGCCCATCCTAAAATCCTCCCAATCCAAAGCATAGCAAGAAAGAAAAAAACCACGCAAATATATACATTCTTCCCTTGCAACTATGCATGATTTTTATTAAAATCTCCCCCAGTCCTAAATATATAGGATTTAGAATCATGATACGAAGTTTCAAGCCCTTCATCGGATACCCCTTATGTATTGTATGCATAATATATGGGTTCTCCCCCATGTTGTATGCTCAGAAATTCGGATATGTCAATTCACAATATATTCTAAACCAGCTCCCCGAGTATGAGGCGGCGATCGCCCGATTAGATACCCTCTCTAGTCAGTGGAGAGAAAACATTAAAACCTTGTATACCGATATAGAGTACATGCGTACCGAACTGGCTTCAGAAGATGTGCTACTCACCCGTGCTATGCGGGAAGAACGAGAAAAAGAAATAGCGGAACAGGTCAAGGAGGCTCAGGAGTTACAAGACAAAACCTTTGGGTATGAAGGACTTTATTTTCTCAAAAGAGCAGAATTAACACAAAACATACAAGATAGAGTCTTTGAAGCTATTGAAAAGACAGCCAAAAAGCATAAATTGCAAATTGTCTTTGATAAATCAGGAGAACTAGTCATGCTCTATACCAATCCCGTGCATGATTATACCGATTTTGTCTTGGAAGAAATGGGATTGTTAAAAAAACGAGCAGAAAAAAAGAAGAGATATGAAAAACAAAAAAAAGACAAAGAGTCTAATGAAAGGAATTCTAACACCCCACCACCTCCCTCACGATAAGGTTATGAAAACTCAGGTTCAGAATCCACTCAACAGGATTGTATCGCGAATTTTATTGGGTCTAATCCTGTGTGGTGGACTTATAAATGGCAAAGAACTTTGTGCGCAAACCGCAAACAAAACAGGCTATACGAGTGTGGAGTACATTTTATCTTTGCTTCCTGAGTCTAAGTCTGTGGAGGCTGATTTGGAGTCGTATAAAAAACAGCTCACAGCTCGTCTGGATTCTAAAATGGAAGAGTTCAAACGAAAAGGAGAAGATTTACAACGAAATCATCAAAACATGAACGATCTGGAACGAGCGGATAAGCAAGAAGAATTACAAATTCTACAACAAAGTATTCTCAAGTTTCAACAAGAATCCGAACGATCCATGGCTAAAAAACAAGAAGAATTACTCAAACCCCTTTTTGATAAAATTCAACGGGCCATAGATAAGGTTTCCGAACAATATGGATATGCCTATGTCTTCAAGGCAGAAGCCCTACTCTATGCCAAAGAAGGAGATGATATCTCTAATCTAATTTTGAAAGAACTAGGTATTACCCCACCTCCTGATCCTCCGAAAAAAAAATAACCCACCCTAAAGATTCTTCCACATGAACGGAGGACGAATCACGACATCAGATTTTAGAAGCTGGAAAGGGGTACGGCAGATTAGTATGCTGACGGCCTATGATTTCACCTTGGCACAGATTCTGGATCAATCTGGTATAGATGCTATCTTGGTGGGAGATTCGGCGGCCAACGTGATGGCAGGACATACGAGTACCCTTCCCATCACCCTATCCGAAATCATCTATCATGCCCAGGGGGTACTTCGGGGGAGCCAACGTGCTTTGGTGGTGGTAGATATGCCCTTTGGATCCTATCAGGCAGGTGTATCTGATGCCCTCAGAGCAGGTATTCGTATTATCAAGGAAACACATGCCCAAGCCCTTAAATTAGAAGGGGGTGAAGAAATAGAAAAACAAATACGGAGCCTCATAGACGCAGGAATTCCCGTCATGGGGCATCTGGGACTCAGACCCCAATCCGTCCATCAATTGGGAGGATATCCATTGCAAGCCACCCATCCCAAAGAAAAAACCAAACTCCTAAAAGAAGCCTCTCTACTAGAAAATTGGGGATGCTTTGGATTGATCCTAGAAAAGGTTCCCCAAGAATTAGCCCAAGAGGTTAAAAAACAATGTAAATACCCTGTAATAGGTATCGGAGCCGGACCCAATCTAGATGGACAAATTCTGGTCACCCAAGACATGCTCGGCATGACATCCCAACCTCTTCCCAAATTTGTCAGACGCTATGCCAAACTTAAAACTATAATAGAAGAAGCTGTCCAACACTACATGAAAGACGTCCAAGCACAAGAATTCCCACATCCCCAAGAAGAAGCCTACTCCACCCATCCAGAACATCATTCACCCAACACATCTAAATAAAAAATCAGAAAACACTAAAATCCTCCACATATGGTGCATAGGTCCCCTCAACGTATTCTGATTGTGATGCCCAATCACATGGGGGACAGTATTCTCTCTCTATCCCTGGTTCACCTGGCTAAAAATTATTACCCCGGGGTTCTTGTAGATGTGCTTGCACCCGCTAATTTTGCTGCTATTCTGATTCTCTGTCCATTAATTCATCAGATCATACCCTATGATAGAGATCAGCATAAGACCTGGTGGAAGCGATATCAACTGGGTAAATCCTTGTCCCTACACGGAAAATATGATCTCGCCATCTGTTTGGCACAATCTATCCGAGGTGCCCTCATCGCTAAACCTGCCAGCCAATATCAAATTGGATACAGACGAGACGGATACGAATACCTCCTCAGCCATCACTATACCTTAACTCAGATCCCAAAAGGTATACATTATGCCGAAACCCAAGCCTATCTACTTTCTCTATATGCCCAAAAACCATTCCCTAAGAAAGTGTTCATCCCTTTCGAGAAACCCAGAAATTCTTCTCCAAATTCCTTCTCCTTGAAAAAAAAGGTAGAACATTTCCTCCTGGTACTAGGGACAAAGGTTCCATCCCGACAAATTCCACGAAATAAGGCAGTCTCCCTGGTACAACACCTCCTGGATAGCTTTCCAAAAGCCCATTTTTTACTCATCGGAGAACAAAGAGCCGCTTCCTATCTCCAACCCATAGCTCAAGCCTTCTCATCCCATCCCCGATTTCATAATTATGTGAACAAAACCACCCTCATGGAATTGGCACACCTATGTGCTATGAGCCATGGGATGGTAGCCGTGGACTCAGGACCCGTCCATCTTGCTGATGCCTTGGGTCTTCCTGTGGTCTCTCTGATGGGTACATGTCTTCCCTACGAATATGGCCCCTTTCACAAACATAATTCTAAGGCTTTGGTATCCAAAAGACTCTCCTGCATACCTTGTGGAGAAGAATATTGTCCGTATTATACCTCTGAATGTCTGATAGATATTGACAATGTGGCTATTTCTCAAGCCTTAAAAGATATAAGCACATCATGAGTCTGGCACGGATCCGAGGTCTTAGTAAAACTTATCAAATGGGTTCGGAGATCATTCATGCGTTAAGGGATATTTCACTCAGCGTGGAGGAGGGAGAATATTTAGCGATCACAGGTCCTTCGGGGTCGGGGAAGTCTACCCTTATGCACATGATGGGATGTTTAGATAGTCCTAGTGCGGGTAATTATTGGATCCGAAACAAAGAAATTAGTACATGGAAGGAATCAGAACTTGCCAAAATTCGGAATCAGGATATTGGATTTGTCTTTCAATTCTTCAATCTACTCCCCCGATTCACTGCCCTTGAAAATGTAGCCCTTCCCCTAATCTATTCAGGAAGACCCCGAAAAGAACGAATAGAACGAGGGACCCATATACTATCCACAGTCGGACTCGCAGACCGAATCCATCATAAACCCTCCCAACTCTCCGGCGGACAACAACAACGAGTTGCCATTGCCCGAGCCTTAATCAATCAACCTGCCCTAGTCCTCGCGGATGAACCTACGGGTAACCTGGATAGTCAATCCTCCGAAGAGGTGATGGGTCTCTTCAAAGAACTCCAGAATAAAGGACATACCCTCATCATCGTAACCCACGACAAACAAATAGCCGAACAAACAAATAGAATCATCCGACTCAAAGATGGGGAAATCATATCCGACACCCCCACACAGAAATAGCTAACGCCCCGCAATTACCCTCCTGTGTATCTCGGCTATATCCCCTTTTAGATTCTTTATCTCCTTCTGGTTTGCATGAATTGCCCTATAAAAACGACGCACATTACCTATTCTTAGAGTATTATAAATTCCGTCTATGAAATCTTCAAAACTCTGACGCTCTGCAAAATGATTCATCATGGTCCCCCAGACCTCTCTGGGAATTCGGTCCTTGGGCTTGGCTTCTATTATGATGTCCGTACTTCCGTCTTCCTTGATTTCCGCAATACCTATGCCATACAGGGCATTCAACATGTTGACTTCATCGTCTTCTTTTGCACTTTCGTATACCTTGGCAGCTACCAAATACCCTTCGTGTGCCCAAGAGGAATTCCCCACAGCCTGCAAATAATCTTTTCGGAGCCTTCCCTTGGTGATATCTGGCTTCACTTCAAAGGAGTAAATCTTGAACCTATCCTCCCCCAATACTTCTGCTTCGAGCAGCTTTAGACTGTCTTGATCAGATTCCGTATCCTGAGATATCTTGCCATCAACCTCACCTACAAACTGCACCCCCACTGCATCAGGAAAATATTGTCCTCGCCCCCCCGATCCTCCGCCTTGTTCTTCAAAAGTTTGAATGTGAACTTTCCCTCCGAAGCAATACTTCTCATTCTTCTTCATATCCTTGTCCTGATGTACTCCAAAATAATAAGGTAAAAGAGGGTAAAGATCCTTTTCAAGCCGTGCCCACCTTTCTTCGTTTTCTTGTGCATTCTTCTCTTCCCTAGGTTTCTCAGGAAGAACGCTTTTCCCCTTTCCATGAGCTGGGAGGTAGTTGTAGAATACATTCCCTTCTCTTACGTGCAGGATCCTTTTTTGACTCCTCAGATTTGAAAGCGAGCTGCGAACTCTTGCTCCAAGACTAGCTCTATCTTCGTCCTGATCTGGATCCTTTGCAAAGATCAGATCCACCACCTGAGAGGTGGACAAAGCCTCATCTTCACTATCTATACGCTTCTCCTCCTCGAAAATTCTCAAGATAGTTGTCGTTAAAGTATCACTATTTCCGCTCCTCGGCGATGATACTTTACCCTTTCTTTGCGAAACAGGCGATCCGGCATCTCGAGGCAAATAATTGAAGTATATATTATTCTTATCCTTGAAACGAAGAACCTTGCCGGCTTTCCGCAGATGATAAAGAGTGTCACGGACCGGTTTCCTGAGCTCCTGCCTATCTCTGCCGTGATCCAGTCCTTTTTCAAGAAGTAAACTCGCCACATCTTCGTTAGACAACGCTTCTTCTGGACTATCTGCTTGACGCAAAACATTCAAGATGTCAGCCCTCCAAGAAATACCCATGATTATCTGATTTAAATATTGACTGCCAAACGGCAGCACACACAAGGGGGCAAGATAAGAAAAAATAATCACAGCCACAGGATTTTTTTTATAAAAAAAATCCTGTGGGCGCCTCTATGGCTTGATGAAGGCCTGTATGCTTTGGCTGAGCGTCTTCTGCGGGGCAGTGGCTTCTATGGGGAAGAGATGCTCGTGCAGACGTTTCCCGTCTACCTGTTCTAATAACTCAATATCCTGTTTGCGGTCAAAGAGATTCGCCCACTCTTCACGCACAAGTCCCCATTTATTTTGATGTTGGACCCACCAAGTTTGGGCTACCTTACATCGCTCCTGATCTACCCTGAGATATATATTCAACCCCTTTTCTTGTGCCAAGAGCTGGTCTTCTTGATCCGAACGCCGAAGAATTTTGTCATTATCTTGATCATGCGTCCAACCCACTGAGGTTATATCTACCCTATTTCGCCGAAACATAAGATTGTAATCCTGTCTTTGGGTACGCTCCCTACGAGGCAATGGCGCATCTGTGCTGTTCTCCCAAAAACTCTTCCCATCCACATGAACCCAAGTTGCCGAACCCTCATATCTGGGACTATCGTCTACCTGAAATACCTTTTGAGTCCATTGACCCTCCACCTCATCAGAAGTCTTTTCTACATATTTCCAATAATTATCTCCATCGTACAGATAAAAATCCCTGTTCTGATAGACCCAATCTTGTCGCCAATGCTTGATAATAGGCGAACGAAACGGGGGTCTGCCCGATTTGGAAGGGTCTTTCTTTGACTCAGATACAGCCTTATCCGATTTGTCTGCACCATAAGGATCTTTTTTCTCCTCAACACCTTGGTTTGAAGAATCCTTGGCTTTTTTCTGAACCTGTGGCAGATGATTCATAATAAGTAAATGTTGAAGCACAAGTTTGTTGTCCGTCTCTTCCACCAACTCTACCCATTCCAAAGCATGATCGTGCTTCTCTGCTGAAGGTTCATAATCTGCTCCCTGTACGTATCCAAAAGTCTCTATGAAATTGAAACTGACCTCATAGCAACCCAACATGGACCTTATCGCTCCTATGTCCTGCTCTTTTTTCGTCAACTGAGATCTTGAAGACTGAGCCGATAATACACTCAACCCCGGAAAAATCCCTACATATAATATAAACAAGCATGTTTTCATGTTCTTTCTCATCACGTCTAAATTTTTAAAAATAAAAAATTATTTGGATTCAATCTAAATTGTTTCAACTTTGCGTCAAAGTTAATTTAAACTAATTCTAAATACAAGCAAGTGATTAAATTCTTCTTAATTTTTTTTCCTACAAGTCTCCTTTTAGCTCAGGTCCCTCCCTTTGTGAAGGACACGATCAAAACTCAGATGCTAGATGAAGTGATAAGTACGGCTACCCGTAGCCATCGTCTGCTTTCATCTCTTCCGTTATCTGCCCAAATTGTGGGAAGAGATGAGATAGAACAGGGACGTAATTTAAGACTAGGTGATCTTTTGTCCGAACAGACCAATCTCATTACTGTGGCAGACCTGGGTGGGGTGCGATCTGTTCAAATGCAGGGAATGGATTCCGAACACATTCTTGTAATGATAGATGGTGTACCCCTTATAGGGAGAACAGCAGGTAGCCTAGATATTAATCGTATCGCACTCTTTAATGTTGAACAGGTGGAGATCGTGAAGGGAGCCTCTTCTAGTCTTTATGGTAATGAAGCCTTAGGGGGTATAATCCATGTGATTACCCGAAAACCAAAAGAAGGTATGGGGGCCGAGGCACAGTATCGTGGAGGCAGCTTTGGGACTCATAATCTCAACACACAGGTACAATACAAAGAATCTCAGTGGTCTGGGACCTTGGGAATAGATGCCTATCGACACGGTGGATACGATGTGGGTCTGGCTAATGATGCTTTAAATACCGTGGAGCCCTTTGAAAACTATACGATCAGCTCAAGGACCCATTATAAGGTCTCTGCTGGGACAGAAATAACCATGTCGGGTAGATATTACCATCAAAGACAAGATCACGTGGCTGCCGACACACTACGGGGTGAAAGCTCAGTCAATGAATGGAATATAAACACAAAAGGAAAATTTACCCACACCCAGAAATGGAAAACTACGATGGAGTTTTATGCTACACAATATGATGCAAATGAGTTTTTGCGTAATCCCGCAGGCTCCTTATGGGATCAGAGAGGTTTTAAACAAGGGTTGCTTCGTCCAGAAATTCGTAGCAGGTATAATATACGTTCGGATCATTTGCTTATTGCGGGTCTGGGATCCACACATGAATTTGCCATAAGGGAAGAATTTTCTCAAAATCCTATTTTCTATGCACCCTATGGCTATCTCCAATATGATGGCTTCTTTCTAAACAAGAAGTTAAACTTACTGAGTGGCTTCCGCTTTGATGGACACAATGTGTATGCATTCCAACTGAGTCCCAAACTGGCATTGCGCTACCAATGGACGAATTATCTATCCACCAAAGTCTCTGTAGGGTACGGATATAGGGCACCCGCCTTCCGACAACTCTACTTCAATTTTACAAATAGCACGATAGGATATACTGTTTTGGGGTATGAAGCCACCCAAACCCATCTGCCCGAACTAGAAGAAAACGGTACGCTAAGCCAATATCTGCTGAGAGAAGACCCACTAAGTCAACCCCTTATCCCAGAAAATAGTTTGAGCTACAATTTAGGTTTAGAAATCTTCCCCATACCCTCATTATCTACTCGTTTGGCTGTGTTTAGAAACAACATTAGCAATCTGATTGATACACGGATCGTGGCTCGAAAGAAAAATGGACAGGGTATTTTTAGCTATTACAACGTGAATGCCATCTACACCCAGGGTATAGAATCGGATCTGAAATGGGAAATCAATAAAAATCTTAACCTAGCCGGCGGCTATCAATATCTTCTGGCAAAGGATAAAACAGCTCTAGAGCAATTTGAGAACGGGGAAATATATGGTAGATCTTCGCCCAAGGCTTCAACTCTTCAGCTCAATGTCTCTGAGTATTTTGGACTCTATAACCGCTCAAAGCACATGCTCAATGGGAAGGTCTTTTACAATATCCCCACATGGGGTGTGGATGCAAATATAAGACTGACATATCGGAGCCGATATGGTTTGCAAGACACGAATCAAAACAGCTATTTGGACGAACTTGACGAATTTATAGAAGGATATATGATATGGGATGTAGCGATAGCTAAGGTCTTTGCTCGCCGATATCAACTAGCACTGGGTGCAGACAATGCACTGGGGTTCACTCATCCGCAAGTCAGCGAAGTGCCCGGTCGGATAGCTTACGTGAAGCTAAGTGTTCAATCTTTTTAATTCAACTTTTAAAATTTTATTATGATGAGAAATAACAATACAAACGAAAACAATTTCATGTTTAAACTAAGAGGGGTTCTGTGGATGTTAATAGTTGTTTTTATGCTCGGCGCTTGCACCGATGAGGATGAAGAGCCAAGTCCTGAGGAGACCACAGAGGAAAAAAAGCCCGAGCAGAAGGAGTTGGTATCTAATAAGGTGGATAATCTGCATGCCCCTCAAAAGGGTGGAATCCGAGATGCTGGGGGCAGTCCTACACCCATATCGGGTCCTTTTGCGAAATTTGATTTCGCGACAAATGAGACGGTAGCCGCTGATTCCAAGGATTGGGATATAGCTTTTAGAGGCAGCACCATTGTTATCAACGGAGGTGCCGCATCTAAGGGGAGTCTTGACGAACCCGAACGCACGGGTAAAGCGGCTATCTATATCGCCTCGGGCAGCCTGGATGATGTAAAAGAGGTGGATACTTCTAAACTAAAACAGGACAGTGCTGATGCGCTTGCCATCCCCGCAGGGAGTGGAAATGGATGGTATAGCTATGCGGGTCCCCCGACGCATGTTATCTCAGCCATAGCCGGCAAAGTACTAGTTATCCGTACGAGAGACGAGAAATATGCCAAAGTGGAGATTCTGAGCTACTACAAAGATGCACCCGAAACTCCTGATCAAAGTAGCGAAAGTCCCTACTATACTTTCAGGTATGTCTATCAACCAAATGAAGGCGTGACGACCTTTTAAGCAGAGTTCCCGGATAAAAAAATGTACATGTATTGGAAAATACTTTTTTGTGTTGTATCATGTAAAGGATCGACGGGGTTCTACGTGTTCTAAACCGAACATTAATGAACGCGCTGGAGTGGTACCTTGTAAAGATCGGATCCCAGGCCTCTATGAGGTCCTTTCCCAGTTGGGGAAGTTAACAGGGAGTGGTCGACGCGGGGTGTTCGCTCTGAATCCTGATGTATAATAGGGTTTAGAGATGCTCGGATTCCGTGGGTCCTGCCAAACCCCCATATGGGGGTTTGGCTTTTTATAAGGGGTAGATTATTGGGGATCTTTTGTTATGGACGCAGATAATAGGAAAAATATAGGCGTTCCCCCTGATGGTTGACGCCCCTTATTACGATTTTCCCCCGAAGACCTATCAAGGCTTTTTCCAAGCCTTCTACATCCTTAATAGGTTCCTTGTTCACAAAGATGATCACAAAATTTTGGGGAAGCCCCATCCGAGAAAGAAGACCCGATTTCAAACGATGAACCCGAACCCCATGTGGAATTTCCAAGAGATCCCTGTCGACTTTTGAAACCTTCTCCAACTCAGCACCTAACTTTTCTGAAAAAATAACCTGTCGTTGAACCACAGCCGTAGTTCCTTCCTGATTTAACAAGGTGACCTTCTTTTCCAAAACTTTTCCTTTTCGCAAGATCTTGAAAAATAACCTGTCCCCAGGATACGCATTAGCAATCAATTCCTCTATATGAGCCCGATCTCGTATCTTCTGTCCCCCCACCTCTATCAATATATCCCCCTTCCGAAGATCAGATATATCCGCAGCTCCCTCAGGTTGAACCCGTCTAAGCAGAAGACCTTCCAGATCCAGAAGACCCTGAGCTGAGGCCGTTTCTTCGTCCAAATCTACCAATTCCACACCCATATAAGCCTTTTGTATTTGCCCATACTTGATGAGATCCGTAGCCACCTTCTTAACAATATTTACAGGTATCGCAAAACCATATCCTGTATAATACCCTGTTCGGGAAACAATGGCTGTGTTAATACCGATCAGCTCACCCCGACTATTTACCAAAGCACCCCCACTATTTCCTGGATTGATAGCTGCATCGGTCTGGATAAAAGATTCTATTGGAAATCTATCCTTGAGAATATTAATATTTCGTCCCTTCGCACTCACAATACCTGCTGTAATGGTGGAAGTCAGATTGAAAGGATTACCCACAGCCAATACCCACTCACCCAAACGAACCTGATCCGAATCTCCTAAAATAACAGCAGGCAATTTCTTGGCAGATATCTTAAGTACAGCAATGTCCGTGGACGAATCGTGTCCTACCATGGTGGCTGTATACTTGCGTTTCCGATATAAGACCTCTATCAGGTCTGCCTCTTTAACAACATGGTAATTGGTTATGAGATACCCGTCTTCCGAATAAATGACACCCGATCCCGTAGATATTTTTTCAGGCTGACCAAAAAACCAACCCATCCAACCTCCCGACCTATATTCTGCCTCCGTAATGGTACGTATGAAAACAACACTCCCACGACTCCGAGCAGCCGCCTCTACCAATTCCCCACCCACTACCCCACCCGAGAACCTTCCCAATGAAGACCCCGGAGATGAAAAAGAAGAAGAATATGATAAGGTATCTATCTCTCTTGTTAATTTTCGGGTCTCTTCTTCTGTCCCCAACTCATCTTCAATCCCCTCCTTGTCATCCAAGAAAAAACCTACCACGGGTAATTCGGAATACCTACCCGTAGAAATACTATTGTAAGCAGACAAGGCAACCCAACCTAAAAAAATACCTATCACTAAAAACTTAAACCTCTTCATCTATCCCTGTATTTCTCCAAAAAAAACATCTCAAATCTAAACATGCATACAAAAATCCATTCTCCCAACCCAAGCATACCTAAAAAGTAAAATCTTTCATTCCCATCTGAACTACACCCAATATACGATATGAAGAAGATAAATTATCTCTACATGGATATCTATGAGGATCTTTATGTCATCCCTGCACGCCTTTTAGGAATCTATCTAAGTCTCATAACCCATCCCACATTCATCAGATACTTCAATAGATTGAAGTATTTAACATGTAAAGGGATCATATAATCAATATAAGTTTGAAATAAAAACATGTTTATTTGTATTTATATATTTATATTTGAAAAAAACATGTCCCTAGTAGAAATTGTTACAAATAAATTATTTTTTTTTCTCAACTTG
>JAPOQI010000091.1 GCA_026710765.1 Cytophagales bacterium
AGACGATGCCGTCAAGAAAGCACTCAACCTGGACTGGGACATAGATAAGATTAGAAAAACCTTATCCGAAGAACCACGAGTTCAATAACTGAACTTGTGGGAATATCTATATACTATTCCCAAACTTTGGAGTAGACTACCTATCGCGGTGCGATTAGGTTTGGGTTGGTTGTGTTAGGGTTTCTTGTTGTTTTGCTTTTTGACTTTGTCTTTCCTCCCTGTGTCTCTCTTCTTCCTCTTCACTTATAATAAGGTCAATCTCATAATATATTGCATGCCTATATGTAAATTTAGGGGGTTCTTTTCCACCATGTTCTGGTGAGCTAAGGTATCTGCTCATCCTGAATAAATAATCATCCTGTTGTTTATCGGTCATCTTTCTAAACTTTCTCCTGTCCCCGTTTTCTCCCCACCAGTACGTCTCTAAATCCAAACAAAATTTACGCAAGAACTTATGTTGTTGTTTGAACTGGGCGATTTGCTTGGGCATATTCTCATATCCCAAAAACTCTTTGATTAACCTTCTTATCTCCGCCTTCCTTTTCTGTTCACTATCTGCGTCTCCTAACATACTAAAGAAGCCGTTTCGCAACTTCTCATTATTCCCGAATATTCTATTGTCTTCTGCCATAACATTCTAAATATATACAAAATTTTTTTATTTACAAATATTTTATACTTTATTTTTTAATTCTCTAGTTGTTTGACCTCTATGACGATCTGTTTATCTGCATTTACCCGGGCGCACGTGAGCTCGTATCTGATGTGGTCTCCAATCATTACTTCTGACTCAACTCCATGTTCGCCAAACCTATCTACTGACATACCTATTACCCCCTTATCATTCTGTATTTCTACGACTACCCCATAGTCAGATTGAATTTGCTTTCCTTCAGCAAAGCGTTCTGCCGTACCATTAAAATGGGAGGATGATTGAAATCTGGTCTCCACGTTCTTCTTTGTGGGTATAAATGTATCTTGATTACCCAGGTCAAATATCTTCGGTTTATTGCCAGGTTTCTTACTCTCCCGTAGTTCCTTTTGTAGTCCTCTTAGTAACTCAGAACGAGTTAAACCCGAATCTGCTTGTGTTGTTCTTAATCCCCTATGGAGCGTCTTATGTTTTGTCCTATTATTTGCCAGGACATGAAGGAAGGCTTTAACTTCAGGAGAATCTGGGTTCTTTTCTAAAAAATCAATTAGGTATTTCTTCTCGTCTGTATATCTATGCAACAATTCAAGAAAGTGCCTTTCTTCTTCCGTGACTTTTACATTAAAGTTACCACGTCTTAAGTCCCTATAGTTATCTGCATAACCTACTCTACCGCCTTCTGCGTTGCTTGAATATCTTGAATATATTTTTTCTTCCTCCATTAGGTTCAAGGTTTTCCTGGTTATTCTAACAGTCCTCCCATCTCCCGTAAAAGTAATCCCCTGATATTGACCTGCTGGCTTAACGTTCACACCCCCTATTTCTGTACTATCAAAGTGAACCACAATCCTATCTCTGCAATGCGGGTGGTACGGAGGAGCGCCTACTCCTCGGGCTTGTAGGTCCTCCCCCTGATAGCCCCGTAATTTCTCTGGTGTCTCTCTATTAGCATCTGTACAAACGGAGGGAACACGCCCTCTTGTAGGTTCTCCATCTTAGATATTTCGGGCTCTACCCGTAGAATCTTCCCTTGCAAAGCACGGTAGTATGGACATTGCCTATTGTCGGTGATACCCCGAATGATGAACTTCTTTACACCTATCTTTTGAAAATAGGTTACTGCCCCCATTGCCCTTGCCCTATTCATGGAGGTACTGATAATCCGGGTTAGTTTCCAGTCCTCCAACTTCACGCCTCGCAGGATTTCCCTGCTTGCCTTTGTGATATTAGGCACGCCCAAGCGTGTGGGTGATAGCCCCTGTGCAAGGTACTCCCGTCCTATTACCCTTTTTATTCTATCCTGGCTTCCCTTATCTTTCAAATAGGTACTGAACGACCCCTTATCAATACGGGATAAGGCATCCACAGCACGTTGGTCTACTAAATCAAAGGTGGGGTCTGGTAATAACTTTGTATAAATACCCCCGACATCCTTTTTATCCAAGAGCCGTTGATAGGACGCTCGTACATTTTTTACGATAACCCTATCCAGGTCCGTATTATTGATTGTGTATTTATCAAAGACCTCTATAATCTGTCTATATACGATGTTGCGGGTCATCCCTATGGTTGCCTCATTTTCAGAAAGCGTTGTCAGGGAACGCAATATGCCTCGTTGTAGGTCCTTTGTATAATCGCTTCCGTAATGCTCCCGTATGCCTCCCAAGTATCCCCGCAGGGAGGAGATTAATTTATTATAGGGGCTATTCAGTCTGAGGTTTGCGGATTGGCGTTCCAAGTACTTATCAAAGTCCGATAAGGATATGTGCGCTTCGCAGTTATGAGCCATTAATATTTGCCGTCTTGGAAGGCACTATCAAAGTTATAGCTCGTAGCAGAAAGACCAGACCGCTCAGTATCCTCTGCGCCCTGGGATGCCGTAGGTGCATCATATCCAAGCTCCTCCGCAAGCTGGTCCAAATTGATTATGCCTTCATTCAAAAGCGTTATGAGGTTTGTTATTCTAAGTTGAAGTGCCTGTTCCTCCTCCAGCTTGTTAATCACATTCGGATTTTCAAACGCAAGGATGGACAGGGGATATTATACCATAATCTCTTTCCTAAGACCTTCTGGACAATGATCCAAAAGGACTTCTGAATACTTCTCCAACAATTCAAGGTTTATGTCTTTAATCCTCTCATGACTACTAGGGTGTACATGATTAGATAATTCTCCATATAAATCTTTTATATCCGAAACTGTATCCTCATCTAAATTTATACGTTTTAGATTGAGCATCTGAATGTTTTCACGACTTCTGACCACAATGCCACCCAGAAGTCTTGTCTCCACGAATGTTTCCAACAGACTTCTAAGACGAGTGCACATCCCTATAAGCTCATCTTTATGAGCATCTTCCTTCAATTTTGATAGGTCATTATAGAACATCTTAAAGCCTTTATTAAAGTCCATCTTACGGTAAGAGTACAGCCAACTATTTGAAATACCAGTTTTCTCAGAGGATGCTTCCAGTTTTATCCGATTTGCTTTTTCTTGTTCATTGTCAGTCATTTCCCGTTCTAGATCAACTAGGAGGGGAAACCTGTGCGTGAAGACAATAACCTGCCTGTCCTTAGCGAGCTCAATAAGCCGTTTAGCTACCCTCCCCTGATGGCCATCATCTAGGGATGATACGGGGTCATCAAAGATAAAAGGAGCTTTGTTTTCACCCATGCCCATTTCAGCAAGGAAGAGTGCCAAGGCAATGATTCTCTGCTCGCCCTCACTAAACACCTCTGGAATTCTTTCTTTTGCCCCCTTTATACTAATTGCATAAGCTCTTTTTCCGCTTCTCCCGCTGCTGGATATGTCCAGTTCGCGAACGTGTTTATATTTGTTGGTCAGGGATTCATACTCTTTATTAAATTCCTCTTTAAATTTTTCTCCGACACCTTCGGACAATTTTGTTGATATCCCTGTTAGTCTATTTGATGAGATAAGCCCATCGAGTGCATTCTGGGACTTCAGATACTCGTTCAGATCCTGATCATCTTTGATGTCATTCAAAAATTTCCCTAGTGAAAGATTAACACGTTCTTCCTCTACTTTTTCCTTTTCATTCAAAAGTCTCTGCAAGTCGGTCTCCTGCTTTTTAATCTTCTCCATAGTTTTATTCAGAGATGTCTTCAATGTTTCAGATATATGGGAAAAATCAGTGTTGGCAGAACTTGAGATCTTTGAGAAATCTTCGTCGCAGATGATCTTATATCTTTTCTCACACTCAGAATGGAATTTTTCCAATATACCTCGTAGCTTCTGTTGGGTTGCCTCTCCGAACACGTTCAGAACTCCTTGATAACTACGGGTACTGGGTTGAATTTTCAGTTGTTTGAGAAAGTTCTGATAATCTTTTTTAACCGAGTCTGCTTTTGTATTAGCTTCATTTTTTACATAGGCCTCTAAAGACTCCATACGTCCCTTTCCTTCCTCGCCTATATCTTGCTGACAAA
>JAPOQI010000054.1 GCA_026710765.1 Cytophagales bacterium
CGTCACGAACTGAGGCGTATAGAAGGCACCCTTTTTCTTTCGCTCCTTTTTTTCCATTAGGTTTTCAAATATTTTCCCTAACATTTCAGGGTCTACAGCCACCTCTGCCTCCTCTGAAGAGGCTTCGTGGACGGTGAAGTTGTATCCAGAAAAAATCTTAAACAAGTCTTTGAAGTAGTAGTTGGGCAGCGGGTATTCTTGTTCCTCCTCTCGTGCCTTCTCATCAAAGAGCCCGCCATTGAGAAAAGGTATATAAGCATCAAGGGGTTTAAAATACGAGTCCTTCCTTTGTTTACCCAGGGCATCGTAGAACAGGGGCAGAATGACCTCCTGATGAAAAGAAGAAGTCTTCTCGTCTTTGTTGTGTTCTTTGAGTTGGTTGATTAGGAAGTTTTGATTTTGAGCGGATGGATTTTCCCGAAGATTTTCGTCTTTCTTCTTGGGCGAGAGCCATTCCTTTCGTTGCAGAAACCAAAGAAAGGTCAGCTTCCCTGAAAGCTGCAAGGCACGGGCACGAGCATCCTTATCAGACAGATTTTTCTTCCCCGAAAAGTACTTTTCTACCTCTTTAAACCACTTCTCAAAATCCTTATAAAATTCTTCCGTCAGTGCACTCACGCTAAAAGCTTTGGCGATGGCTTCGGGCTTCTTGGCTTTGACTCTTTCGTCTTTGATAAGTTGTAATCGGCTTTTGGCAGTCTGTACGGGTTCGTCTCCACCTAAGACAAAGCTTCGGCGCTTGTAGCTTGTGACCTCTCTTTTGAGGCGGCCTTTGGGTGTTTCTTTATATGCGATCTCTATGTAGGAGAGGCGCCATCGGGAAGGGTCCTCATCTGAGTAAAAAGCCCAGAGGGCTCTATTGTAGTAGCCAAGTTTTTCTTTCGTGCCCTTTCCTTGCATGATAGCTTCCGCGAAGTCTTTGAGGTATTTTCGTGGAATGTGTGTAGGGGTCTTTTGGAGTTTGGCAGAGAAGCACGCAAAGTTCTTTATACGCGAGCTATACAATTTAACCTCTTTGATTTTATCATTGTCTATCCCATCCACCTTCTCAGAAATGCCTTCCTCTAGGTCCAATCCAAAGCCTTCCAGTAGGTTTTGGTAGCTGTTCTCATCGTAGGCACTCTTCAAAATGCCGTCCATAATTTTGTTTTTAAGCATAATGTTTAGGAATTATATACTTCTGAACCACTTTAAGACTGAGGCGATAACTCCATTCTTGGAAATCCGCCTCTTTGTCTCCACTGCATGCTCTTGCAGTTGAGGGTATTTCTCCATCTCCTCGCCTTGATACGTTTCGTAGTGTTTTATCGTGTGCGTTTCAATATGGGTTACTGTAATCGTCCACTCGTCCGATTAAGCCCATTCTGTTTCGTGAAGCGTTCTGCCACTTGCATCATTTGCTGTGTGTTCATTGTACTTTTGTTTTTTTATTGTTTTTAGTAGCTTCAGAAAGTGAGCGGGAGGGTAAATCCGTACTCCTGTGCAACCCCTCCCGCTCGGATTGTTATTGTGTTTAATCTGTCACACAGGTTAATCAATATTATTTTCTTTCCCCCAATCCTACACTCAATCATCAAGCATAAGGATATGTAATTTTTCTAATACGAGTCAAGTTTTTAATCAATTATTTTTGAGTAAATAGAAATCTTTTTCATTTCAAGGATTTAATAGATATAATTCCCAAATTTTATTATCTTTTAAGGGATATCTTAACTTAGATTGGTCCTCGTTTTTATTTTTGTATCCAAACACAACTCAACATGAACAACGCAGAAGGACTGAAGGCTTTGGACGGAGTTTTCTATCGCCGACTGTTCAGAATTCCTGATTATCAAAGAGGATATTCTTGGACTAAGGGCCAATGGGAAGATTTGTGGAACGACATCCAGAGTATAGTTGACGGTAGGCGCAAAAAGCACTATGCAGGGGTCATTACTCTACACAGGATAAATGAACCGAAAAAGAGTCCGGAACAGGCTTTAGAAAACTTGCCCGGCTACGCTGCCTACCACGTAGTAGATGGTCAGCAACGTTTGACAACGCTGATTATTCTGATCAAGGTGA
>JAPOQI010000051.1 GCA_026710765.1 Cytophagales bacterium
AAACAAAAAACCCAAACGGGTCCTCAAGACCCAATATAAGATAGATATGAAAGATATAAGCTATTATTTAAAATATTTTTGATGCAAAAAAGAGAAAATTTGTAAAATCAGTCTAATTATGGGAAAAAATAAAGGAATTCTACTCCTCAATTTGGGTACACCCAAGAGTCCCAAGCTAAAAGACGTATATCATTATCTGAGAGAATTTCTCTCCGACCCCTATGTAATAGACAAAAACTGGCTAATACGTACACTTCTAGTCTATGGAATCATAGTTCCTTTTAGAATATTTAGGGTGCAAAGAGAGTATCAAAAAATATTTGATGAGAAAAAAGGTATGCCACTGAATTATTATACAGAAAGCACATCTCAAAAATTACAAGAACTCCTACCCTCCTACGAAGTCCGCTGGGCAATGAGATATCCCTATTCTTCCCTAAAAGCCACCCTCCTGGATTTCAAACAGATGCAGGTAAAAGAACTGATCATTCTTTCCCTTTTTCCACAATACGCTACCTCCACCACGGGGTCTTTAATTCAGGTCATTTTGGGGGAATTGAAAAAATGGTCAGTGGTTCCTCCTTTTCGTTTTCTTCACAGTTTTTGGGATAACCCTGATGTTATTCAGGCATTTTCCGAGCAAGCACGTCCTTATTTGGAAAAAGAAGATTATGACAAATATGTCTTTTCCTACCATGGCTTGCCTGAACGACATTTGAAAAAAGCACATACGGAACTTTGTCAAATGGGGGAATGCTGTTTATCAGCCGAGGCAGATCCCTATTGTTACCGAGCAAATTGTTTTGGAACCACAGAAAAAATTAGAAACCACCTATCCCTAGCCAAAGACAAATGTATTACCACTTTTCAATCACGTTTAGGACGAAGTCCGTGGATCAAACCCTATACGGATGAAGTGATAGTAAATCTTCCCAAATCAGGTGTTAAACGGGTGCTCCTCTTCACACCTAGCTTTGTCAGCGATTGTTTAGAAACCATTATAGAGGTCCGAGAAACCTATGCAAAAGCATTTCAAACAGCAGGTGGAGAATACCTGAAACAGGTTCCATGCCCTAACGATAGTCCAGATTGGATTAATACCTTGAAAAAGATGGTGGAAAATTCTTAAACATGTCCAAAAACTATTTCGTCACAGCTATTGGAACTGATAGTGGAAAAACCCTCGCCTCAGCCATTCTCTGCCAATCCCAAACCGCTGAATATTGGAAACCCGTTCAAACTGGAAAGATACATGATGCCGAAACAATCAGATCCTGGACAGAAAATAAAATACGCATCCATCCCAATACCTATGCCTTCCCCCTACCTGTCTCACCACATATCGCAGCCCAAAAAGAAAAACAAGAAATTCACCTGAGAAATATTCAGATTCCTAAAAAAAGAGACCCCTCCTGCGCCCTCTTCATAGAGGGGGCAGGAGGGGTCTACACACCCTTAAACACAAAAGAAACCATGATAGATCTCATGCGCCATCTCAAAACTCAAATTATCCTGGTCTCAAATCTCTACCTAGGCGCCATCAACCACACACTCCTTACAATGCATGCCCTCAAAAATGATCCCGTAATAGGTATT
Organism: Cytophagales bacterium; assembly: GCA_026710765.1. Classification (GTDB taxonomy): domain Bacteria; phylum Bacteroidota; class Bacteroidia; order Cytophagales; family JAPOQI01; genus JAPOQI01. Next base: position 1,597 of record JAPOQI010000051.1, read on the forward strand.
ATACTCAACGGAAAAGAAGATAAAGAAGTGGAAGAAACCCTACTCAAACGAACCCAATTGCCCCTAATTCTTCGCATCTATCCCGAAAAAAATATAAATGCCCAAATTATAGAACAATACAGCCAACAGGTAAACCTTCCGCCTCCTAGCTAATTTTGAATCCGCTCGCGAACGGTTGGAAGAATATTTCGTACAAATCCGCCTACGAGAACAGAAACCCCGATCCGAGCATGTAACCCCTTGGGTATCTTATTGAAGCTAATCTTACCCGGTGCAAGAGAATTAAGAACCTCAAAAACTCGCTGTGAAGAAGATATGGGAAGCACCTCATCTTGCTCGCCATGATAAAGTATCAAAGGTGCTTTGGGGGTCCACCCATCCGTCAGGGAATTATCCTCCAATAGTTTTAGAAACCGTACCACCTTAGGCCCCTGTGCCTCAGGGGTGCTTTCCTGTATGCCCCTCCTAAAATCCGGATTTAATAACTTGCTAAGATCAGTACCCAATTCAGTGTTGATCTGTGCAATACTGAGATTCAAGGTCGGATCAAATAAACTCTCCAGCTTACTCGCATAGGGTTCCTGAAATAGATCAGTTACCAAGAAAGGATCATCTCCCTCAGATAAATTATATCTCTTGAAATAAGACAAAAACAAATAAGCTAAAAATGCGGGACCCGTGTACATATCACGTGCAAGTATATCTCGTCCCACAAAACTCAGATCATAACCCCCCGCTCCAGCCACTGCCATCTTTAAATCCAGATTCCCCGATTCTGTCTTTCTCAGAAACCTCTGAACCGCTATTGTGGAAAATCCACCCTGTGAATACCCCATCAAATACAGATCCTTAGAAGCATCTATCTGAATAGAATCTATCGTATCGTCAAGAACATCCACCAACTCATGTGCAGCTAAAATTCCATCTACCACGGTGCGGGCAGTTGGATCCCTCAGATAATACGGATGAAATTTATCACGAGAAGATCCAAATCCAATATAATCAGGAATCACAACCACAAGACCTGCCATAGCCATATAAACAGATAACAAACTAGACGATAAAGCCGCTACCGCCTGAGACGGAACCTGAAGAAGATCAGCAGGTGCAGAAATAACCTTTGAATGATTGTCTAAAACAACAGAAGGAGCATCCCGATTAGATGTTATGGTATGATTCTGATGACTCAATATAGGATAGTTTCCAGCGGTCAAGGGAACAGAAATCACTCCCGATACAACCAAATCCTCTTCCAAATAAGTGGTTTTATACTCGTAACGATAAACAGCTATATCATGGGTCAGGGACCGGACATAAGACTCAAAATCACCAGCGGATACCCCAAGTTGTGAAGAAAATATAGAACCCGTTGCTTCTAAAAAACCCCGTACATGGTCGGCACTCGCCCGAGCTACAAGCTCAGGAGACCTTCCCGCTTCCAACACAAGACGATCAACCGTTTGGGTTGAAGTATCCAGGGTTGAGGGCGTCAATTCTTCCTCCTCATCGTCATCATCCTCTTCGCCAACAGGAATTACCTTGAATTTATCCTCAAAGACATGTTTTACATCCCACATGTTAACAACGTCATTTTCAAGTTCTTCGGTCCCACTCCCCTCAACACGTAGATCATAGAGACCCTCTGCAATTTCAGGAACCTCTACAACAAGAGCCGTCTGGCTAAGCGAAACAAATTTTGCACGCTCATCTCCAAAAAATACCATCACCCTACTCGTACCCTCAGTCAATTTCAATTGTGTACCCGAGATGGTGATTTCTGAGCCCACCTTAGCCTCTTTGGGATTGAAATCCGTGAGGGTAATGTCCACCTCATTTGTGCGAAGCGGCTCCACACACGAAAACAAAAGTAAAAAACCCGAACCCAGAAAAAGAACCCTAATAAACATATTTGTACGATAAATCTTCTATATCAAATCCATTGTCTAAACCCTCATCTATCGACTTTCAGCAAAGTTTTTTAGACTACCTGGATTTTTCAAACCCAGAGGTATGAGTAAATCTTCTAGTTCCATAAATCTAGATGCCTTGATCAGTACAAGCATGTTCCTCCACGTCTTTTTTTTGATATGATCCATACAGGCTGCCTTATCTTTGAAATAACTGACCCATGGTAAATTTTCAAGGGGACGATAGGCATGAAACATGTTCTTCCCACAAAGAAGAACTGATTCCCAAATAGAATGCTCTTCTTGAATACGGTAAATTGTGGCACCTATGTCCTCATGATATTTTGCAGTTTGAGATCCCAGTTCAGCCATGTCTCCCAGGATTAACACTTTCTTTTCTGAGCCATGAACAGAGGCAAGACTCTTTATAGCAGATTTCATAGAAGAAGGATTGGCATTGTATGCATCCAAGATAACAATATTATCGTCTATATGTATGCACTCAGACCTGTTTTCTCGAGGAACATAGTCTTCTATAGCACACATAATATCTTGCTGTGGAACATCCATACTGAGCCCTACCGATATGGCTGCAGCTATGTTTTGAAATTGATGGGCACCAAAAAGATTTGTTTTTCCCACTCGACCCCCTAAACTATACCCTATAAATAGACTGTCTTTGGGATAAACAGGTTTTATAGCATAACTATCAGAAGATGTTGGAAAACTGATCGTACGGGAATCGGCTAAGATATTTCTGAGACTAGACTCCTCCGTGTTGAGATAAAAAATTCCTTTCCGAGAACAAACATCCTCATACAACATGAGCTTCTCTTTTTCTATGGCAGATACAGATTTAAATCCCTCAAGATGTGCCGGAGCTATATTGGTAATGAGTCCGTGGGTGGGCTGAGTCCATTCACATAGAGGACCCATATCCCCTATTTGACTCAATCCCAATTCCAGAACCGCAATTTCTACCTGAGGATAAATTCCCAACAAACTCAAGGGAACACCAATATGATTGTTTTGATTGCCATGCGTAGCATGGACAATGTATTTTTTTCTCAAAATAGCACGAATAAGCTCCTTAGTCGTTGTTTTTCCTTGACTCCCCGTGATCGCCAGCAGCGTTCTCTTATACCTCTTGCGATGGTATGCAGAAAGGCATTGTAGCGTTTTCAACACATCCTGTACCTCTAATATCTTCCTCGTGTCGGATTTGGGAATCTTGTATCCCCCCTTCGTCTTCCCCACAATCGCATAACTCGCACCCCCAGAAAAAGCCTCTCCCACAAAAGAACTCCCATCATAATTCTTCCCCGGGAGAGCAAAAAAAAGATCCCCAGCCCTCAGACTCCGGGTATCCAAAGATACCCCAGTACTAAGTAAGAATCGGGAATACAAATACTCGAGCTCCTTTTTGGAGAGATCCCGAGCTTCGGACCGAGTTTTCACTGATCCTCCTCAAGACAAGAGGTATCAGTTTCTATGTAGTTAAATGCGAGGAGAAAGTCGTGGCATAGTGACGTCATAACAATATTCTGTGCGACTTTGTCTACATTCATAAAGAACTCCACGTGTTTGGAAAACATGAGAGTCCTGAATGGATCTGAAGATCCATCTACATTAAAGAATTCAATTCCTTCGGGTACAGGGAATTGGGACCTCCAAGCGGGGTCAGTGGCTTCATTGTTAACTACCTCAAAGGCACCTCCTTTGACCCGTTCGCCCAAGCGAATAAATTCGGAATTAATATCCAATAATCTCAGATCCAAATTAAACCATACTGGGGAAGAACGAATAGCTAAAACTGAACCACAATTGTTATAACCCTTCCAATTGATCTGCAAATTTACCCTTTCTATGAGAAAAGGAGCATCTTCTAAGCCACCGATTCTACCAATTTTACCACCGTAGGCTATGGTTCCTGCGGGGTTCGTCGTAGTAAGGGCAATTCCTCGTTTAAATAGGGTTTCTATTCCGAGGGACTGTTTGGGTCGGCTTGCTTTTCTTTGAAATACGAATTCAGAAGGTAATCCGTCCCAGGAAACGCCTACAACGAGTTCTTCTTTGGTACACCCCTCTTTGGTAGATCTATCCACCTGATTAATTCTAAGCTTCTTGGGAAAATAATAGGTTTGGGACTGTATGACCACTTCCGGATCACCAAGAAGACTGATGTGGGCAGTCGTGTCATTTACGCCTTCTATCGCCAAATCAAGTCGGTATGGGTAAGAAAAGTTCTCATACTCATCTTCCGAACCCAATATCTCAGACGTAAAAACCATAACCCTACGAACCGGATCAAAATAAACAGGTACGTCCACCACCCTATCCACATAAAACATGGTATTCAGATAAACCGAAGAGAAAAAACCCACATTATGAGAATGATATCCCTTTTCAAAGCGAAGGGTATCCAGGTAGTCCAGGGAGGAAGGATAAAGTTTCAAGTGGGTGGTATTCGCCAGACCATCCGTATAACTTCTCAAAAGAACACTGTCTTCCGAAAATTCTTGTATATAAAACTCAAACTCTCCCCGCTTCTTATCATACAATTCATGTAGGACGGAATAGGTAAGAAAGATGAGCCTATCCTTGATCCCAGGGATTATTTGATATTGTACATCCTGGTCCTTCTCTTTGTCTACCGTGTTGCGGTAATATCGTTCATCTTCGCTGTACACATCCGCAGACCCCGTCCCTTTGAAATGAATAAGCACCTTGTACGCACCATAAGAGACAGAATCGGGGTAATAAACCGCTTTCCAATACTTACCCTTCCCCTGATCATTCAGTATTCTATATGTCTCTGTGATCAGTTCTTGATCATCTTCCAAGGGTTCATCCAAGGGTCTCCAAGGCTGTACACAACCCCAGACGAAAAGAGAACAACCCAAAAGAAAAACGAGGAGATATTTCATTTTTGTAAATTACAAATCAATCTGGGAAGGAATCACTGCTCTGCAACTGAAACATCATCATCTTTTTCTTCATCTTCTCCCTCTATTTGTTCAGGATTTAGGATTTGAAATTCTTCTCCCATAGCTTGAACATCTACACCAAATCTCTGATAGTAATCCAAAACGAGCTCATATTTTTCGGTCAGTTTCTGATTTCCGTCAAGGACTCTGGAAACCTGTGCCGTAGAAGAAACAGAAACCCCTTCTACCACGGTAGCAAAATCTTCCAAGACATTAGAAGCCCCATAGGGACGGTAAAAACCAAGAAAACGGGCATATCCAAGGGGGAGTGATGTCCATCCGTTGCCCGTTACATATGAATTAGAGCTAATATCATCATAACCCCGAGGACGACCATGTCGCCTATCCAGGATATGAGCTAATTCATGATGGAAAGTATTAGTCTGATCTATTCTCCAAGCCCGATCAGACAAATCATAATCATTAACCCCGGCTATGACAATCCTAATATTAGAAGTTGCAAAACCACCTGATGAGATTCCACTGTCTTCATTGGACACCTTCTTACCCATAAATCCTATGGAGATGGGTAGATTATTTCTCAAAAAAATCAATCCCTTTTTAGGATCCCTCCTTTCATCAATTCTGTAATATGGATTTCGGACATAGTACTTCAAAATACCTTCAAAGAAAACAAAATAATCAGGCACCAATTCCAAGCGAGGTGGAAAGGCCCTAATGTTTCCAAAGACCTTTCTATCCCACCGATAGAATAATCTGGTATTATAGATTCGGTATATTCTCTGGACAAGCTCATCACTTCTTTTTACATAATCATTCTCAATGGGCGCCACTTTGGGAGGTTGGAGATTGGGTGCTATGTAGGGTTTCTCTTGTTGGATGGGTTCTTCACAAGCCATGACGAAAACTAAGAGAAGGCTTGAAAAAGCTAAACAAAGATTACGCGGAAAAACAACCAAAAGATCCTTCATATCCAAAAACATAGCACTCATATTTATTTTTGAAACTTCATATTACGATTAAAGCTCAGCTCCAATATCATCTACCAAATTATTAGAAGGATTCGTTTGGATGGCACCCAAACTCACCTCACGCTTAGGTATGGGTAAAATATAACGGACATCTAGTGAGTCCAGTACAAATACTTCGCCCCTGAACGTATGTGCGATTCTGGGTCGGTGGAACCGTTTTAGGTCTATCCAACGATGTCCCTCCATATAGAATTCAAGTTTTCTAAGATCAAAGATTAGATCTAATATTTCATCCTGTCCTTGGTAGTCCAGGACCGAAAACAAGGTTCCCTCTGGAGTACGTCTCTTCAATGAACTGACGTGATTTAGGTCTTCAAAGGCAGAGTACAGGAGTCCTAATCGTGTCATGGCTTCTGCCCGATTGTAATAGAGCTCTTCAACCTTGTACAAAGGAACTGCAAACCCTGAGTATCCATTATCAGTTTTTATACTAAGATAGGCCTGGCTCAAGGCACCTGACTGTTGGAAGAGTTCCGTTCGGGCATCCCCAGGAAATTTCTCTGCCATCTCGGCTCTGAGTCCATTCAAGTTAAATCCTTGTCGGAATATGGTATAAAAATTCAGGGAGAGTGAACTGAGTAGAACTTCAGGATTAGACGCATCAAAATAATCTCTTGCAAATTGTCTTGGATCTGATATACCTCTTGTATCAAGACGTTTCATATCTTTTGCACTGGAGTTTAGAGCTAAGCCTTCAGTGGCATATTCAACCACTTTTTTAAGAAAATAAACGGGATCATCATCCGAGGGAGATAGAATCTCAGAAGCCCGAATGATGGGCTCATCCACAGCATTCACATAGTTATGCGACTTATACAAATAATACCGGGAAGCCAAGGCATAGGCACTTGCTCGGGTAAATCGAAACTTTTTATGAGAGACATGTTCGTCTCTCAAGAAACGAATACCCAGGAGAATATCTTTCTCTATTTGATCGTAAAGATCCACCAGTTTATCTCGCTTATAGGTATCTGTTGAGGCATCCAAAGGTTCTGTAACGAGAGGGACTCCAAGATGTACAAGGGCTGTAGAGGGATCATATGTCTCGGCATATAGCATACCCAAATATAGGTAGCAGTGGGCTCGGATGAGGTGAGCCTCCGCAATCAGACTCAATGCTCTAGACCTTTCCAAAACATTCTCAGAAGTATCCACCTCAGAAATCACATAATTGGCCTTATAGATAATACCATAATATTGCAACCACGGATAACTGAACGAAATAGAAGCACCCACCTGTTGCGGATCATCTGCGTCACCCCAGAGGTAAGCATTTCTCACCAACGGACTCAGCTGTTGCCCCCCCGTATCATCCAGTGTGAGAACATCTGCCAACAAGGAGGTCAAAAGGGTATGATAAACACCAGGATAAGACCCATTTAAAACACGTTCATACTCATCCACTGTACTGGGTTGAACATAGGGAATCACAGGCTCCTCTATCCACTGCGTGCAACCCACACCAAGTAAAAACCCGAGCAACACAAAGCAAACTAGACCATTTCTTATCATCCGCATCTCCATATCCTATATACCCATTCTGATCCCGAGCGTGAAAGTCCTAGACAGGGGCAGCTTATAAAGACTCCTTCCCGAAAATATCTCAGGATCCTGATTACCCAACCGTCTCACGGTCCAAAAATAGAGATTTTGTCCCTGTGCCTCCAGCTTCACCTGACGCACCAACTTAAATCTCCTAACCACATAACTAGGAAGAGAATAAGACATGGTGAAATTTCTAAGCCGAGCAAAATTAACACGTGTGGTCATGTAATCACTGTTATTGAAGAGGTAGGGTGAATTGATTCCAGAAGCTGCAAGGGTTCCGATGGTAGCTTGATCAAGAATAGCTGGAATTTTGGTAAGCTCTTCATCTCCCTCCTTACGCCATCTATAAACCATAGCCCTACTCACATTGTCTATATCCCCGTAGGTATACTGATAAATCGGAGCCAAGCGGACCGCCCGACCCAAGGAATACACAAAAAGAACAGAAAAACTAAAAGACCGACCTATGGAAAAGGTATTCGTGAGCCCACCATCATATACCGGATCCTGAGGACCATGATAGGTCAAGACATCCAAATCATTGGAAGTCAGATCAATGGCCAGTCTCTCCTCATCCTCTTCATCAAAAAACAGCGGGACCCCCCTCTCATTTAAGCCTGAGTACCGAACCGAATAAAGTGGATTCAGGGGCAATCCCTCTATGGCAAGCACACCCGTGGAAGGAAAAATAGCTCGCGCCCTATTGGCCACAGTTGCAACCGAAAGTACCTTATTGCGATTCAAAGAGGTCGTCAATACGGTCTCCCAAGAAAAGCTCTCAAACTTGAGATTGGTGGTCCTGAGCGTGATCTCCAAACCCGCATTTCTCATCCTACCCCAATTCACATTCAACCTGTCAAAACCCGAAACAAGAGAAACCGGACGCAAAGCAACCAAATCCTCATGCAACCTATAATAATAATTGACTTGCAACTTGAAACGCTGTCTAAACAAACCTATATCTACTCCTGCATTCAAATCCCTAGTCAGCTCCCGACGCAGACTCGGATTGGGAGGATGAGAGATACTCAGGGCCTCTGCCCGATCGGATCTATTATAGAAGATGGTTACATCTCGGATCACATAAGGAATAGCCAATACGTTCGGAGAGAAAAAACCACTCACATTCCCTGATTGACCTACCCCCAATCGGAACTGAAGATCACTCACTATACTATTGCTCTTTAAAAAAGGCTCCTCCTTAGCTATCCACGTCGTACCCACACTCATATTGGGTGCAAAGCGAAAACGCCTCGACTGTCCGTAACTGTTGGAAACATCATTTCTCGCCTGCATGCTAACTATGTACTTATTAGCATATCCATATCCCAACACACCATACAGCGAAAATGACCTCTCCAACCTATTGTTAAATGAAAAATAATCCCCAGGAAAAGCTTGCAACGTCAGAATATCCGTGGAGACCGTATTGAGTCGATCAAAGCCTATCCCATATCCCGTCGTACGATAGGTATCATAAACATTCTGCAACATCTCATTTCCAAAGATAGCCTCAAGATCATGCTTACCAATGGTAGGCTTGTAAGCAAGAGAGTTCCGAGAAACCAAAAAAGAACCCTCATTATCTACATACCGAAGAACCCCACCAAAAGGAAGGGTAGAAAAAGCCGTATTATATCTATCGTCTGGTGGATTGTAATAGGTTTCCTCCTGATTCCTGAGCACAGCCAGCAAATTGCTCTCCTCCCGAACAACCTCATCCCTATGATTATAGGTCTTTCTAATAGAAGCAAGATTCGTCATCCGAAGATCCTTAGCAATGTCAAAATTTGCTGTCACATACCCTTGAAGGTCTCGTGCCTCCACATCCACATAAGTGTTTCTCATTTCTTCCAAAACATTGAAAGGTTCTCGTCCTCTA
>JAPOQI010000124.1 GCA_026710765.1 Cytophagales bacterium
GTATTTTGTGATTGTTTCCAAGACCTCTATCTCTAACCCGTCTTCCAAGTTGAATAGTGTTAAGGATGCGGTGAGTGGTTTGGTTACGGGTCAGGCGTCCAAGAGTATAGCCTCGGGTCAGGCGCGGACAGCGGTTTTCACGGATTTGGATGCGGGTACTAACTATTATGTTTATGTATTGGCATTGAAGACGGGTGTGTCTATTCCTGTGATCCAGGATTTCCGTGCCGAAACAGGAGAGGCTTCATCCATCCCTGCCCCTACCAAACCTGCTTTGGCGAAGGATGCGACAGATACGGCAAGCGGTTCTCTGACGCTGAAACAAACGGGTAATGTACCTGCTGGAGAGACCTATTTTGTAATTATCTCCAAGACAGAAATATCAGATGTGGGGTCAAAAATAGTGGATGGTGCCGTGACGGGCTTGGGTGCGGGTCAGGTATCTAAGAAGCTCGCATCGGGTGATGCTCGTACGGCGGTTTTCACGGGTTTGACGGCAGGCTTCAATTATTATGTTTATGCGGTCGCCGTGAAGGGTACTCATAAGGTGTTACAGGATTTCAGAGCTACGGCAGGTGGTACTACTGCTCCCAAACCTAAAACCGAACCCAAATCCCAACCCGACGCTGAACCCAGCTCCACGCTCGCCCAACAGGGTCCTTCCCGCTCATTAATCTATCCCAATCCGAGTCGGGGTGTGGTCTATGTATCTGATGCGAGGTCTGCTGATGTAGTGGTTGTGTATTCGGGTTCGGGTGTGTTCTTGGGCAGATATACCTTATCCCTGCCTGGGGGAGGTATTGATCTGTCTGCTTTGAATGCAGGTCTGTACATCTTGGAACACAACGGCATCCGTCATCGTATCATCATAGAGTAGCCAAGGAAGAATATGGGATTGTATTTCCTCTCAAGTCCCTAGGACCCGATCGCTATCAGTATCCAGCTGATCCATAATCTTCAAGGTGGCACGAATAGAACCCATAATCTGCTTCACCTTATCAATACCCTTCAGTTTTAACTTAGCACCCGTCCTCGCCTTAAAATATTGTTCTAAGACCCGATAATTCCCCACCTTAAATTCCCAAACCGCATCTTTAATCTCAAAATACTTACGATCATTCACATACAAGCGACCTGCCTCATATCTCGGTTTCTCTATATTATCTAAACCCGATCCATGATAGGTTGGCAAATCCTTTTCGGGCAGAGAAGTTGTGCAGGTGTGCAGTCCCACCAGCTTCTGCCCCAGACCTGCCAGCTCTCGGAATAACCCAAGCTCCTTGACAAAAGGAATCCGAGGGAAGTCGCTTTTCAAATCGTCCAAATACCTAGACCGATACTTGGGCATGTGAAGGATCGCATAAATGTATGCCAAGGCCTCCTCCCCAAACTCGTCTGTTATCTCCTCCCCATAAAGACCTTGCAGATGCCCCGAGAACTCGCATGTGAAATTCAACACACGTTCCGAGTGTCCATTCAAAGGCAGATGCAGATACAGGGGACATAAATAAGACCCATCCCGCAAAACAGCCATATCCACAAGACCCCGAGTCACCAAGGCATGCTGAAAGGAAGAATCCCTTACCTGCCTTTGAACCATCAATCCCATATTCTCTCCCCTCAACATATGAGACATGATTTCATGTCGGGGATACAGAATTACTCCCCTTCCCTTTCCCGTGTAATAAGTATATCGGGTGTCAAAAGGACGATAGAGGATGGGCATGATCTTCTGCTCATCAAAGGGATTGAGATCCGCTTGAGCAAGATGTACCTTCCAATCCCGTGAGTCTTCTCCTAGCTTGTATTTTTTTCGGGCTTCCTCTTCTGGGAGCTGAGCAAAATCTTGGAGCTGCTTGACAAGGGATTCCTTGGAGGAGCCGATGGCAAGTTTGTCTCTATAAGTAGCAATCCCTGTGTTTTTCTCTTTGAAGATCTGATCTATCCCAAAGAATTTCTTATATGCGTGAGCCGAATTCCGAGGACAAAACACATAATGAGGGCCTTGGGGCTTAAGCTTCTCCCAATCCACCGTGCCGATCTGATTTCCTTTGAGAAATTCCTCTTTTTCTTCCCGCAGCCCATGTTCCCCTCGGAGGCTATAATAACCAATCCGCCTCCTAAGTCCTTTGGCTTTGATGAAGAGGCTGATGCAGACCCCCTGTTGTATATCAAAAACATTTTCGTCTTTATCACCTCCCCACCCGCTGTTCCCATGTAGATCTAAGATATAGATTTGTGGAAAGCTGTCCATGAGGGATTTGCGCATGCCTCGGGTGATGGGTCCCTCCAAGAAGGAGCGATTGCTGATGATCCCGATCACCCCCTCTTCCTGTTCATCCATCTTCTTCTGCGCGAAGGCAATGAATTTGATATAATCATCCTGCAAGGCTATAGTGTTTGGTTCTCCTTTCACAGCATCCTTGTAGGGCTGGACGAGGGATTTGGCATAGTCCCCCATGTTTTCGGAACTTATGTTATAAGGGGGATTTCCCATGATGACGAGGATGGGCTTTTCTTTAAGCTCTTTCGCTCTTTCATTTTCTTCTTTGAGGGCTGCAAAGAGGCCTTTGTCATCTCTGTCGGGCTGATCCAAGGTATTCGAGAAGAGAACCTTGACCAGATCCTTCTTTTCAAATTCATATTTATACTCCCTTTTCAGGATTAGGTGTAGGTTCATGTGGGCAAGGATATAGGATGCCATAAGGTTTTCAAAGCCATAGAAATTGCGTAGGATTCGCTCTTGGATTATGGCTCTTCGGTTGCTTCCCTCTATGCTTTTCAGTCCTTCTCGGATGGCTTCTACGAGGAAATTCCCGGTTCCTGTTGCGAAGTCCAGGACGGTGACATCTTCATCTGTGAGTCCCCTGGGGCGTCCGAGTTCTTTTTGCAAGATCTCTTGTAGGCTTCGAACGATGAATTGCACGACGGGCTGGGGTGTATAATAGACCCCTTTGGCTTTACTTTTCTCGGGATCGTATTGTTTTAGAAAATATTCATAGAATCCGCTGAGGGGGGCCTGTTGTTTTTTATCAGAGAGTTCTGTATTGATAGCAGGTAGGTCTATGGCATTGATGATTTCCGTGATATCTCCGAGTACCGAACCGATTTTTTCTTTTTCTTCTTTGGCGAGGTATCCAATAAACTCCATGAGTCCTTGGGAGAGGGGTGAGGAGATGGGGATGTCGTCCTTGGCGGTTTCTGGACTGATTTTCTTTTTTCCTGATGAGATTCTTGCCCAGAACAAGCCGTAGGTGATGAGTTGTGCGCAGGTATCGGGGAAGCTTTGGTCTTCCGAATGCTTGCCCCCCAGATAGCTTTCTACATCATCTCGGAAACTTTGAATGATTTGGCTTTGCGTTTCGAGTAATTCAATTCCTTTTTTGAGGTGCTTTGTTCTGTTGGCGAGGGCTTCTGCAAGTCGGTCTACCCTTTTATATGTGTCTTCGGGTGTGGTGCTCAGGAATCCTTCGATGAGTTCTTCCAGTCGCTTGGGATTTTCTATGGAGGCATGTTCTTGGATAATTCCTTGGCTCCAAATGAATTCTTTATAGTTTGTGAGTAGGATATTATTTCTCTTTCTCCTATATCTTTGTATTTGCTCCGAATCTATCAACCCCTTAATGTTTGTTCCCATTCTTTTACATTCCACATAGCCTACAAGTTTTTGACTTTTCTTGACCGTGAAGTCAGGAATGCTACCACCTCCGGCACCTTCTTCTTGCCTTATTTGAAAGTCTTTTTTGGGTTTAAGGGAGTTCAGGAGGTTTTCCAATGGGGTACGGAGGGTGTGTTCGTTAGAGCTAGGATCAGATTTTTCCATTCTGACCTTTTCTATGTATCCCTTTATCGTCATGTTGATCGGATTTTGGACAATCAAGTTATAGAAAAAACTTTGGATTTTTAAAAAGAGACATTTGTTATCAGGTTATTTGTGTTATTATATAAGGTTCTCTAAAAGAAAATCACTTCCTGAGTACAGGATAAAAGAATTTTTTCGTATCCTTGCATTTAAGGCATCTGCCAAGTTTTTAATCATGAATCTCAAGACCCATATTTAAGATGAGAAATTTATATATCACAATCCTCGGACTCGTCCTTGCCGTACTATTACCCCCCCCCCTGAATGCACAACAGACCGCACAAGAATACCTAGACGGCTTCATAATAACTACGGACGGGCATAATGTTGATGTTTCAGGTCCTGAAATTCCGAGTGGGAAATCTCTACGTGTGATCTTTTCCAAGGGGACTCGGCTCAGCGGAAATGATCAGGTGGCAGATGGGGTGAGCTCGTTCAGCCATGCTATAGGCCTTGGCCTCTTCACCCCGAGCGGTAGTAGTGCATCCTCTTCTTTCACCACCCTCTTTGGGCATATAGAACCTCAAGGCTTCGTTAACCAGGGGTCTCCTAATTTGGTCAGTGGCACGGGTTTTCTCAATGGGGATTTAGACCCTGATCCTGGGGATGTCTATTATGTCTATCTGACGCTTTACGATAGCCCAGATGGCTCAGGTGCAGGGACGACCCGAGAGTTGCAGATTACCGTCTCTACCGATACAGCGACTACTAAACCCCCCAGACCCAAGTTTTATGTCCATCGGCTCGCCCCGCCCCAGGATGGGATCCCGAATGTGGAATTCATATCACATAGTGATGTGGATGAGTCTACCCGAGTTTTCTTTTTCATAGAAGGTTTTGCGGATGGGGATTTCACAGCGGTGGCAGACGCCGCAGATCCCAACTCAGGCTTATTTCCCGCACCCGATGTGATTTATGATGGAACGGGGGGCGCTCGGGCCTTCGCCGAACTGCCCGCAGGCAACCATTATTTCCATGCTACGAATCGCAAAGGCGATGCGTATAACACACAGGCAATCCCATTTGTGGTCCCCGAGTCGGGCCCGGCAGATGGGGAATTGCAAAAGCTCAAACCCCAATTTGCCATCTCCGAGACGGCCCCTACGACGCTCCGCCTGCTCCGCAAGGGACCTGTCTTTGCGGA
>JAPOQI010000084.1 GCA_026710765.1 Cytophagales bacterium
AAATAAATATATATATTTATTTTTACGAACGGGTGGGGTGGGTGATTCAATTACCCACTTAGACATCTAATTTTCCTTTGGAAAGAGGTTCTTAGGATAGGTATTTTTGAGGGGGCAGGATTTTTTTAAATATTCCAAATAAAGAACATGGCAGAGTTGATATATATGCCCAAGATGAGTGATACCATGACAGAGGGTATTTTGAGCAAGTGGTTAAAGAAGGTAGGGGATTCGGTTTCAGAAGGGGATATTTTGGCAGAGGTGGAAACAGATAAGGCGGTTATGGAGTTGGAATCGTACGAACAGGGGGTATTACTTCATGTGGGTGCGAAGGAGGGTGAAGCGGTTCCTGTGGATGGGGTGATTGCCGTAGTAGGAAAGGAGGGAGAAGATATTCAGGAATTATTGAATGCTGCATCCATCCCAGAACGTCAAAAGTCTGCCACAGATTCAGTAGAAGAGAAAAAGCCTCCCGAGGAAAAGGTACAGACCCCTGAATCTCCAAAAAGTCCACAACCAGCAATTTCAACAGATAGATTGAGAAGCTCACCTCTAGCCCGACGATTGGCCGCAGAAAAAAATCTTCCCATAGAACAACTCTCAGGAACCGGACCCCAAGGACGAATTATTAAACGAGACGTAGAATCCTATGAGAAAGAAGGAAAGGCTAAAGAGAAAGTTCTGGGAGGCTATGAAGAGGTGGTGTTTAGCCAAATGCGAAAAACTATCGCACAACGTCTTTCGGAGAGCAAATTTTCTGCACCCCATTTTTACCTAAGTCTACGAATACGGGCAGATAATTTGGTCCGAACCCGAACGGATCTTAACGAAATTTCTTCAGTTCGGATTTCTTATAATGATTATATCCTCAAGGCAGTAGCCAAAGCATTACGAAAGCATCCTTATGTCAATGCTACCTTGCATGGGGACAGAATACGTCTGCATAAAGGGGTTCATTTAGGCGTTGCCATTGCCATCCCCGAGGGACTCGTGGTACCCGTACTTCGTTCTGCTGATCAAAAATCTTTGTCCGAAATCTCTACTGAGGTAAAAGCTTGGGCTGAGCGGGCCAAGGAAAGAAATATATCTCCCGAAGACATGCAGGGTAGTACCTTTTCAGTTTCCAACCTAGGTATGTATGGGATAGAATCTTTTACGGCTATTATTAATCCTCCGAATGTAGCTATTTTAGCTGTGGGAGGGTTAGAACAATCTTTTATTCCTGATGAGCAAGGAAATCCTATTCTTTCCCATGCCATTCGTGTGACCCTTTCGTGTGATCATCGGATTGTGGATGGGGCTGTGGGGTCAGCCTTTCTAAATTCGCTTCGGGATTATATAGAGAATCCCTCTGCCATGCTTTTGTAGGGAGGCTTGAGTTCTGGGGATAGGGTATTTTTAATTATAGGGGGCTGGCTTCTTGGGGTCTTGTGCTATCCATTACCATTTTTTTCTTCCGAGAGGTTGCGGATGATTTTTTGCATAATATCTTTTCCTGTTGGGGTGGCAGCGAGTCCACCTTCGGCAGTTTCTTTGTATCGGGTTTCCATAGATAATCCGATTTCTCCCATAGCATCCACACATTCATCGGCTGGGATCACAGAATCTATTCCAGAGAGCGCAATTTGGGCAGAAGAATATGCAATAGCAGACGCGCTCGCATTGCGTACTACGCAAGGGACCTCCACCAAACCTGCTACGGGATCGCATACCAACCCCAACATACATTGTATGGTGATGGCTACTGCCCGAAAAACTTGTTCAGTATTTTTTTGTCCCAAGATATAGGTAATGGCACCGCTCCCCATAGCAGCAGCACTCCCCGTTTCAGCCTGACAGCCCCCTACCGATCCTGCAATGGAGGCTCTTTTTTCTATGATGATCCCAATGCCGGCTGCGACCAACATAGCATCTATGATTTGTTTTGGGGTACATCCGTGTATTTTATGTAGGATTTTTAGCGTGGCAGGTAGGATACCTGAAGCCCCTGCGGTAGGGGCTGCGACCACTTTTCCCATACAGGCATTCACCTCCTTAGCTGCTAAGGCATAGGCAACCAGTTCTTGAAATTCTGATGAAAGCACAGAGATGGGAGATTTCATAACCTTTTTTCCCCCACCTGCAATCATGCCGGAGCGAGATTTCAAATCCTTCTCCAAACCCTCTTGTATGGCTTCGTCCATAACCTCATAAGCTTGAGATAATTTTTCCCTTACCTCTCCCTCACTCAACCCATGTTCTTGCTTTTCATATTCAAGAACATAATCATGTAGGGAGAGTTTTTTTGAGGCGGCTTCGGTACCCCATTGAGAAAAGCCATTCAGTGAGAAAAGTTGTGTACCCATGGTCATATTGAACGTAGAGAAACTGCTTTATTTATAACCCCTTTCATAAAACTGAGATATAGATTCCATGCCTTCTCCATATGTTTTTTATTCTTTTCGGTAAAACTTGGTTCTTTAAGGTAGGATAAATATTGTTCAGAATCCTTATCTAAGGCTATGATTTTCTCCACGGTCTCTGAAATAGAGCTTCTAAACTTGGAAGGGATAAAGGGTTCCCAGTGGATATATTCCAGAAAGCGTTTCCGATTAAAATAATCACCCACGTTCAAAGCACCATGGTATATGGGGAGGCTATCCCCAATTAAAGCCAATAGCAGTTTTTCGGTTATATAAGACTCGGATGCATGATTCTCAAAACAAAGGACAAATTTATAATCTTTATAGAGTTTATAAAGATTGAATTCTTCAAATCCTTTGCCCGACTGAGAAAAAGGAAATTTTCTGTTCCGAAGGAAGGTTTTTCCATATACATGTACCTCTTTATATTGGGAAAGTTTAAGAATAAGGTCCAGTACGGGAAGAGAACGTGTTTCTGAGAGGCATACACAGCAGAATTTTCTATCCAAACGTTCTTTATCCGATAGTTTGTAAAGCGGGTAAATCTGGGTAGATCCGATTTGTCTTTGCAAAAGCCTTTTGACGGGTATAAAATAAGGGAGTTCTACGGTTTGGATGGGATGGGTCGGACGATTGCTCATAACAATATATTTTTCACCCCGACATGCTCTCAGATTTGAAAAAGCTTGTTCAAATTTTTGACTCAGATAGCCATGGTGAAAAAGAAATTTGGAAGGGATCAGGTATCTGTTTTGAATCAGGGTTTTCAAACAAGCTCTGCCCAATCTTCTGCCTAGGTATCTGTGAATGACATCTTCCCATTCACAAATGATCTCAGTTTCTGTGGTAGAGCTTCTCGCGGGGGGGGATTGAAATCTTAGAAAACTTTCTTTGGAAAAGAAGACCTTGATCCCATTACCTTTCAAATAATCCTGTACCGAATCTCCTAGAAAATCTCTTAGGATGAGTTGAGGATTTTTGGAATCTAATTCTAAAAAATGAGGCGAGGCGATCTTATCTATCTCATACCCCTTGAAGTAAGGAATTTTTTCAGTATCTAGAAGAAGGGTCCTGATCCTTTGTGGGGAAGGCCTAGGCATCTCCTTGCCCTATCTTTTCTTCTAACTCAGTCCGAGCCTCTTTGAGTAGCTTCAAATATTTATTCTCCCGTTCTTGAATATATAGCTTATTTTCAGGGCTATGAAAGGGTTCTTTGACGCATTTAAGATAGGCTTTATCATCTTGATCTAGGGCTTTGACCTGATCAAGTACGTCTTGTATTTTGGCATCAGCTTTGTGATGTATGAATCGTTTGGGATTGAAGAAGCGACATATAAGGGGGTCTCCCCAATAGATGGGGATTGACCTACCCATCATGGCAAGGAGAATTTTTTCTGTTGTGTAATTTTCTACTGGGGTATTCTCAAAAGAAATAACAAACTTATATTCTGTATAAAGCTTGTGTAGATCGAAGCAGTCTTGGTTTAGAATCTTGGGGATAGGTTTAACATTGCTCAATACCGTTCTTCCCATCACATCAACATGCTTGTATTTGCTCAGTTCCAAAGCAAAGTGGATACGATAGCAGGATATAACATTTGTGATCACGATACAGCAAAATTTTCTGTTTAAAAGATCTTCATCTGAGATGGAATATAAATCCTCTAGACCCCCATGGATAGAATGCTTCAAATGATTCTTGACATGAATAAAATAGGGAAGAGAAACAGATCGTGGAAGAGAGGTTGAGTTTGTATGAATCTGAAAAGCCTGTTTATGCTCTCGTGCAAATGCGACTTCTTCTTCAAAAAGTTTTTGAAAACTTGTTCGGTAAAACATGATCCACCGAGGAAAAATATGTCTGAATCTGAAGAGAATCCTAAATAAAAGGACAGCCAAAGGAGGAGGAACATTCAATTTCAAAGCCCAAGCTAAGAGCAGACCTATTAAGGGAAGATTTTGCTCTTGTTCTCCCGATTGAAAGTTATATCGGTGGATATTCTCTGCGGAGAAAAACAATTTCACACAGGTCTTATCTTCATAATTATCCATTTGCCTTGAAAGCCTCTCAAAAGAAATAAGAGGTGCACAGACCACGTGTGGGCGTTCATCATCTGATACCCACTCATAACCCTTTACTAATTCCCCGAGTTTGAATCCCGAAAAATAGTGCATAAAATCTCCAAAGAGGGCAACACGCACTTTGGGTCTGGATTTCTTAGTCTTAGCAGAGGATGGGGCAATGTCTTTTAGATCAGACATCTTTTTGAATAGATTGTACGATTTGGATGAGTTTCTTGAAATGGGAATCCCAGTGTTTGGGGGCTTTTTTTCAGTGTCTCATCCCGGAACGGAGTTTTACAACCATTTTTTTTCCTAATTCTACACCCCACTGATCAAATGCGTGGACATTTTGCAAGATGCTCTCCACAAAAGTTTTGTGCTCATAACAGGCAATCAGCATACCCAGGGTGTAGGGACTTAAGTTTTTCAACAAAAATAGGTTGGAGGGTCTATTGCCGACACAGGATTTGTGTTCTTCCCCCAAATATGTTTTACCATTCAGCAAGGCTTGTGCTTGTGCGAGTCCATTGGAGAGTAGAAATTCGGTACAGGAGGCGGATCCTGTTGTTTTTCCAAAGAGAATAAGATCCGAGGGAATAACCAAGGTACCTTGATGGAGTGCTTGTGAGAGAGAATGTTGTACTTGTGTTCCAATCTCTCCGAATACAAGAGGATATGTGGGATAGAAGGTAGGTTTTCCTGTACGGTCTACGGATTTTCCCAGACTCTCCATGACCAATTGTTGAAGATAGGGTATCAGACTTGATAGCGATCCATGATAGGGTATGATGGCGTGATGTGTAAAATGCCAAAAATGAAGATATTGGAAGCTGAGACATGCCAACAGGGTGGGGATGTTTTCTCTGAAAGGACTCGTCCAGAAGTGCTCATCCATATCGTGTGCGCCTGCCAGAAATTCTTCAAAAGCACCCTCCCTAAGCACAGATTGTACAGATAAACTAACGGGAGACCATATAGAAAATCGTCCATTCGTTTCTGGAGGAATTGAAAAAATATGCCCTTTGGATGAATTCAGTTTGGAAGCAAGTTCTGTGTTTGAAGAAACGATATAGACATGATGTTGCCAATCCTCTTCGGTAGCCGAATGTAAAAACCACGTCTTGGCGATCTTTAAACTCAAAACAATTTCATCAGACTCCATAGACTTGGAAACAAATAGAAAGAGGGTCCTTTCAGGACGAAGTTGAGAAAGCAATTGGGGTGAATTTTCTAGATAGGATGCGAAATGTAAGCGAATACCATCTATTCGTTCGGAATAAAGTGCTTCGGATAGAAGTTTGGGTCCCAAGAGGGATCCTCCTATTCCTATGTGTACAATATCTGTAATGGTTTGTTGATCGTAGCCAAGGAGTTCTTGACTTCTAATTTTGCGGATAAAATTTCCCACCTCTTTTAGTGCTTTCTGCCATGTTTTGGGTTGTTGATAGAGGGGTGTTCTAAATAGGGTATGTGGGGTTGTTCGTTCTTCGGTTTCGTTGATGGCCAGATTTCCCTGCATACACTTTTTCGCTTTTGTCAATTCTATTTCTTCAGAGAATTTCTCCCATATATCCAGGGTCTTTTCCGAGATAAAATTTCGGGACACATCTACCATAAAAGAATCTTTGGCAGACCCCTGGGAAGGAGAAAAACTAAATGATTCAAAACGATTCGAATCTTTCTCGAAAAGACCTCTAAGACCCGTTTGCTTCAAAGTTTCACTATGAGTTTTCCAACTCAGATAGGAGGGCATGTCGTGGGGTCGTTTTTGGGGTAGGATACTCATTCGGGTAGTATCAGACGGACTTCAGCTTGAGACGAAGCTTCCACAAATCCTACGGCTTTTCCTTGGATTTTGTATTTCTTGCAGATATCTAAAATGGTCTCCACACCCTTTGGACTAGTATAAAACTCTAATCTATGTCCCATGTTAAATATATGATACAAATCGGGATGTGGATAATCCGGAAGGATTCTAAAAATAGGAGGAGCTTGAAAAAGCTGATCCTTCACTGCCCGACACCCCTTCAAAAATGGAAGAACCTTATACTGACCCCCACCCGAACAATGTATAATACCATGAATTTGATCTCGGATCTGTTCTAAAACATCTCGAATCAAGGGTGCATAGGTACGGGTAGGGGAGAGGGCTAATTTTCCTAGGGGCTGAGATATCCCCATCCTAGGTAAAACATCATGCAAGCTATATGAACCCGCATAGGCAAGCGATGCATCCATATGAGGATCTAGGCTTTCAGGATAACGATGAAGATATTCCTTTTTGAATAAATCATGTCTTAAGGCGCTGAGCCCATTGCTAGCTATCCCACTATTATATTCCTTTTCATAAGTGGCTTGTCCATCTGAGGCACATCCCACAATCACATCCCCAGGTTGGATATGATTTTCTATAACATGTTTCTTAGGCATTCTACAAGTAGCCGTAGCATCCACCACGAGTGTTCGCACATTATCTCCTAAATCAGCAGTTTCTCCACCGGATAGATGCATAGAGAAGTCCAGTTTTCTCATCTCTGCCAAAAACTTTTCAGTTCCATGAATTAGTGCCTTGATAACCTCCGCAGGTATATAACGCTTGTTACGGGCAATGCAAGAACTAAAAAGCATGGGACTCTGAACCCCACCCACACAAGCCATATCATCAATATTCATGACCAAGGCATCTTGGGCAAGAGATTCAAAAA
Source organism: Cytophagales bacterium (assembly GCA_026710765.1). GTDB lineage: Bacteria > Bacteroidota > Bacteroidia > Cytophagales > JAPOQI01 > JAPOQI01. Next base: position 7,172 of record JAPOQI010000084.1, read on the forward strand.
CCGATACATCTTGGGTTTCTCTCCAATAGATGTAGGCAAGCGAGGATTTGGACCCCGCACCATCTGCGTGCATGAGATTGACATATTTTGGATTCTGTCCCAGAATATCGGGAACTATCCGACAAAAGGCATTGGGGTAAACACCTGGGTCTAGGTCTCGGATTGCGAGAACCACATCTTCTTTGGAAGAAGACACACCTCTTTGGGTGTACTTCTTGTTCCTAATATCTATTCCTGGGTTAGAAGAAACTCCTCCCATTTGTCTAGGACTTCTTGCATATCCCGGGGTGGGGACGAGAAAAATTCACAAGGCTGACCCGTCTCAGGATGCCTAAATGCCAGGCTTTCGGCATGTAATGCTTGTCGGGGTAAGAGATACAGACAACTCCGTACAAAAGCCCTGTACTCACCCAGCTTAGCCCTAGGAGATTCTCTTTCAAGCTGAACACTAGCGCCTCCATAGACAGGGTCTCCAAAGATGGGATGACCAAAATCCTCCATATGAACTCGTACCTGATGAGTCCGTCCAGTTTCTAAGCGGCACTCCACCAGACAAGTGTAATGAAAGTTTTTCAAAATCCGATAATGGGTGCATGCTTTTTTACCTCCTTCGGATTCTCCAAAGGTAGTCATTTTTTGTCTATTCCGAGGATCCCTACCCATAGATTTGGTCAAACTACCTTCTGCGGGGTCAGGGACACCCCATACCAATGCCAGATATTTTCGGAATACCTTTTGAGAGGTCCATTGTTCGTTGAGAGACAATTGGGCACGACGAGTTTTAGCGATCACCAAGAGACCCGATGTATCCTTATCTATTCGGTGTACAAGGCCAAGTCTATATAGCGAATCCTCTGCCAGGATGCCCGAATCAGCATGGGCATCATCTTGATCGTAGCCAAGATGATGTGCCACAGCATTTAGAAGGGTTCCTTCCCAGTGTCCATGTGCGGGATGCACAACCATGCCTGCCTCCTTGTTGACAACCAAAACCGAATCGTCCTCATATACCACTTCTATGGGTATGTTTTGGGGCTTAGGAGAAAAAGGATCCTTATGTATGGGTGAAGGAAGTTCCAAATGAATAAAATCTCCACCCTGTATTTTCTTGCTAGAAGAAAAGATGGCCTTCCCATTCACCTGTACCCGACCCTCTAAAATACTCCTCTGTATCCTGTTACGAGTTGTCTGCTTAATTCTCTGGACAAGGAACTTATCTAATCGGAGCGGTTCTTGACCCGGGTCAACGGAAAATCTTAATGAAGTCTCCATGATAGGAAAGATACAATATCCTTGAATTCATAAAGAACTTAATAGAGCCTATGAAAGAAAAGAATTTCATAACACGTCCAGCTTCATGTACCTATGAAAGGTATACTCCAAAGATACATCTTTCGGAATCTCTATTCTAATGCTTAGGATTCTTGGATATTTCAAGAAAAATTCCTAAGTTTGGCTTTGCTTTCGGCGTTCTTAGACTCGCTTTGTTCATCCTATTAATCTGGTTTTAGTACTGAGAATGGATTTCTTGAGTTCATGAGGGGTTTAGCTCTATGTATAGGCTCTGTGGGGTTCTTTGTTTTTGTCTCATGCGATTTATCTTCTCTTTGGGAGAAGGAATGGGGGGTGGCAGGAAAATATCAAGGTGCCTGGTCCCTACCCCTGGGACAAGTACAGATGGGGATGGATACCTTGTGGGCAATTCTGGCTACGGATGATCTTGAGGTCGTTGAGAAAGAAAATGGGGAGCTTATATATACATATGAGTGGGAAGATTCCAAGGACATTATGGAGGATTTGATTGAGATCCCTGATCTGGAACGGACCTATACCTATACCCAAAATGAACTTGTAGATTATGATACAGAACGACTTATCACCTCAGGGTCAGGACCTATAGAGATAAGTCATGATCGGGAGTTCATGGTTCCATTTCCACCCCGAGAAGGTGATCAATTGGACTATCTGGTCTATCATACGGGAACTTTGAGATTTGCCTGGATTAACAGCTTTTCGTCTGAGGTTCAACTTATCTTGAGAATCTCGAGTTTACAGTTTGAAGGAAATAACTTTGAGTGGGTAAAGGTATTTACGCCTGAGGATCGTAGAGGTGTGAATTTGTTTTCACTGAGGGGTTATCGCTTGGATCTGGTTTCTCCTGATGGAGGGACTCCTGAATTTGAGGTTGAGATTAACCTTAGTTTTGTGTTGAGGAAGAGTGGTGATCAAATAGAGCGGGGAGATGCACTTCGTATTACCTCAGGTATCAGAGATGTTGAGGTAGAATGTTATCATGGTTATTTCAAGCCTCGTGAGGTATTTTTGAAAAATGGGTCTGCACGTATATTTGCAGAAAGGTCTAATTTGGACTACGGACAGATATCCCTTGGGGCTCCCAAATTTTTTATAGAGGTCGCAAATAGTCAAGGCTTACCTATGTCTTTGGTCACGGAAAAGGTTGCTTTTATTGATGTTGCCCAGGAGAAATATCCCCTTGAATATGAGGGATCTTCTTTCATAGATTATCCCTCTATAGAGGTGGAGGGAGAGACTAAGATAACCGTGTTGGAGATTGACGATGAGAACTCAAATCTATCTGAGATCCTGGGAGAAAGTGGGGGATATGTTTTATCTTTTCCATTGCATGTGAATATCAATCCACCCCCCCCCGAGAAGCAGGACAATAATAATTATGTTTGTCGGGGCCGACCTATTCAAATGCATGTGGAGATGGAATTGCCTCTTCAAATTAAATTGGATGATTTTGAACATGAGGTTTCGGTTCCTATTGAGTTGGGTAATCAGGCTGATCAGTTAGATGGGATAGAAGAGGGTAGGGTTCTTCTTCGTTTGATGTCTAATAATGGGTATCCTTTCGGGGGTGCGTTAAGACTTATTTTCAAGGATAAAGATCTACGTATTCTGCACAAAACAGAGGATAAAGTCTTGTTTGAGTCTGCAAAGACAGATGAAAATGGTAAGGTGACCCAGACTACGGAAGCCATTCATGACCTGATTTTGGATAGTGAAGGCATAGATGCTCTTCTAGAATCCGAGACCATCACCGTGTTGATCATAGCCAATACACCTACCAATGAAAAAGGAGAAAAAATACATGTTCGCCTGAGTCGCGATCAGACAATGTGGATTCATGTGGGATTGGAAGTAGATCTGGATTATAATATCTAGTAAAGGGTGAGTATCCGTAGAGACACCTGGCTTAGAATATTTTGCCTGCTGTGTGCATTATTATTGGAGAGGGGAGACATTTTGGCACAAACTGCCTCTAATCTCTTAGCGGGTTTTCTTTCCCAGAATCCACAATCTAATCTGCTACACGCCTCAGCTGTTCCCAAGGAAGGGTGGTTCTTTATCACGATCCCTACACCCCTTCCCCCATTCCTAAATGGAGACCTGTTTTATGACAATGGGATCTTTATTTCCCCTTTATATCGGGAGGAAGAAGAACAGAATATTCTGGATGTAAGTGCGCTATATGATAGGTTATCAGGTGGTAGCGGCTTAGATTTTGGTGTGGGTGCGCTTCTCTTGCATGCGGCATATCGTTGGGAGGAAGAGCGCATGTATTTTTCCTTCCATGTCCGAGATAGATTGGGCTTTTCTTTTAAATATCCTGAAAATTTGTTGAGGGTTTTATGGGGTGGGAATCGATTTTTGGTAGAGGAGCCTGCCGATTTTTTAGACATTTCTCCTCAGATACTTCATTATAGGGAGGTGGGTTTTGGGGCTTCGTATGAGATAAATTATAGATGGGATGTGGGGGTGATTGTCAAATATATTCAGGGTTTTGTACACTTTGAAACCCTTCCTGCTTCGTCTTTTCTAATAGGAATAGACGATAATACCTTCGCACATCGTTTTACAACAAAAGATTTGGGTCTGCATGGAACCGTTCCTAATATATCAGATCCATCATATTTTTTTTCTAATGGGAATCGGGGTATGGCATTGGATTTGAGCGGACATTATGAGGTGGATGAGGATTTGCATGTATATCTCTCAGCAAGGGATATAGGTTTTATAAGATGGAAGGAAGGAACCTATGAGGTACGGGTTTCTGACACTGAATTTGTTTATAATGGGGTGAATTTTCTGGACACATCTGATCTCTTATCTACTTTGGATTCTTTACAGCAATCGTTTGAGGTTGATTTTCGACTAGGTTCGGAGGTCTCGGAACTACTTAATTTGGGATTAGATGAAGAAGATGATAATGTGGAAGAATTTTCCTACACCGCCTGGATTCCACAACGTTTCTTTCTCACAACCGTATATGATATCACAGATATAGATCATTTAAGTGGAAGTGTGATGGTGCATCATAGTTCGGCTAATTGGCGGGGAATTTATTCCCTGGGCTACTATCGGGACCTTCCTTTTGGCTTGGGTGTTTCAACCAGTTTGTTGAAATACCCTCATCAAATTTTGTCTATGACGGGGGCTATGTTTTATAATAGGGGATATTGGTCGGTCTATCTATCTGCGGGCGATTTGTTCACCTTCTGGACCCCTTTGTCTGTCAGAAATATAGACCTGTCTGCGGGTGCCAGTTTTATTCTCGGCAGATCCCTAAAAAGAACCCGATCCAAAAAACGATCCCGAACGAATTCCAAAATACCCGATATGCGCAAACATCGGTATAGGAATATGTTTGGAAAACCTGAATGTCCTCCAGGGAATCCCAATTACCCTTCTAAAAACTGAGAGATAAATCTTGATCAGCATGCACCCGTATTGGACCAGGTTGTCTGGGAGTTTTCCGATACGATTGCTCGTTGAGCATTTGAAACGTCACAAGTTTTTACTTGCGTCTTGGGTTTTCCTCCTACTTATATTTGCTTCCCTTTTGGGGAATAATTTTGGTATCCCCTATCTCTTCTTGGATCCAGAATATTTGCATAAAACCGATCTGTGGAGCTTTATGTGTTTGGGGATCTCTTTGGGTATTTTCACGCTCAGCTTTCACATGGTCTCATACAACCTATATATCCGTAGATATAGTTTTATTGGGTTGTGGAGGCATCCTACCCTCGTTTTCGCCATCAATAATAGTCTCCTACCCCTTATTTCTCACATGATCTTGATCTTTTTCATCCTGAGATTTCAGCTTGAACAAAAAACACCATGGATAGATATTCTGCGGTATTTATTAGGTTATGGATTGGGTAATATTTTCCCCTTTGTTTTGGTAATACCTTTACTTTGGTATGCCAATCAGCGACTTGTATCCAAGGTGGCTTCTGGGATAGATGTTCGGATTCGGGATAAGCAAAAGGGTTGGGGTTGGAGCCGTTATCGTTCTTTATCTAATTTGAATGAATTTCAGACTCAAGATCCTAGGGTAGGGCACTATCTTGAACTATCTCTGAGTTTATCATCAGGTTTTTCTTTTCGTTTTTCCCCTTTGCATGGACAGAGTTTTAGGGATAAAAAAAGAGCTTTACGGGTATTGGATGATGTGCACTTGAATCTTCTTTTGGGCAATCTGTTCATTTTTACTCTTCTTTTCTTTTCGGGTCTTTTTTCTGAGACCCTTGTTTTTCAATTTCCTGCGGGTTCTTCTGTGGTTTTGCTCCTTACCGTTATTTTGATGATAACGGGTGCTTTGGTTTACTGGTTTGGGAGATGGGCTTGGTTATCTTTTACGGTGGCTTTCTTCTTATTAATTTCTCTCCATCAGCTTGGATTTACCACGCAGCCTTTCAATGGTATTCCAGGTTTATCTTATGAGGATAGCCTGAGTAACTATACCTTTTCTGCCTTACGAAAACATCATTCCAGGGGTCGTTTTCAGGCAGATATTTATAGAACCGAGAAAATTATGGAAAAATGGAAAAAACGGGTTCAGGGTTCCTCCGATTCTCTTCCCCCTATTGTTTTTGTATGTGCTTCCGGGGGAGGTATTAGATCAGCCGTCTGGACAACCCGAACCATGCAACGGGCTGATAAAGAAACAAACGGAAGATTCTTTGATCATACCTTCTTAATTACGGGTTCTTCGGGTGGAATGGTAGGTTCTGCCTACTATCGTCAGATCCGTTTACTAGATAAACTTGAAAAAAACCTGAATCTATATTCAGAGGAAATCATTGATCCGGTAGAGAAAAGTTCACTAAATCCTATTGCTTTTTCCTTCCTCACCAATAGGGTATTACATGCACCTGTTTTTTTCCATTATGCGGGGAAAGAATATATTCAAGGACGTGCGTTGGCTTGGGAAAATGCACTGAGTAGAAATACGAAACACATGATGGACCTCCCCTTGAAATCTTATAAAATTCCCGAACAAGAAGCATTAATCCCGATGCTTTTTCTTACATCTACTTTGGGAAATGATGGTAGGAGACTTTATGTTTCTCCCCAAGGAATTAGCTACATGGGGGTTGCAGATTCTTTTGATGATACGGGTCGGGCAGATAAGGTGACGGGTGTGGATTATACAAGTTTTTTTGCCCCACAAGGAAGTTTGGAGGCACGGTTTCTGAGCCTACTACGTTTGACCATTTCTTTTCCTGTTGTCATGCCCTTGGGAGAACTCCCTTCAACCCCGACCATGTATGCCAGGGATTCAGGATTGTCTGATGATGATGGATTGATGGATGCTTTGCGTTTCATTTATGTGTTTAGAAAATGGATTCGGAATAATACTTCTGAAATTATTATCATTCTTCTAGGCGATAAACCCTCTGTGTATGAACACGTCAGGGAGGCACCCATGAATGTCTTAAGCAATCTCTTTGTTCAACATGCCGTACGAAATGATATGCGACTCAGTGAACTGAGAGATCATATTCAAGATCACCCCATAACCGTCCTCAACCTGATCTACTTCGGGAACGGACAAAAAAATAGACGAGCCAGCCTGAGCTGGCATCTAACCCAAGAAGAAAAAAAGGATATACAAGAAAATATAGAGATCCCCCATAACCTACGAACCTTTGAACACCTGAGAAAATTACTTCCAACCCAGGATATCAAATAAGCAAGCAAGGCATCAAGAAAATATCTGATAGGAGAATATTTCTAGGTCTCCTTTTTCAAGTACCTCAGCCATCCGTATACCGACATCCAGGGTGGATTGGCCGCCAAATATTTTTCTAATCCTTTGGATGATAGGTTTCTTTTCTGGATCAGATTTTGGGTATATTCTTCAAAAGCACTTATGATATCTTGAGGATTGTCTGATTTTTTAAATGCTTTTCGCATCCATGCTTCTAGGGTATGCAAACTCTCTTTGAGGTCTTTTAAATGTTTTTCTGGTTCCTGAATGGGTCCGTAGTGGGTGAGCATAAGTTCTTTGGGTTTCAGACGAGCTATTTTATCAATAGACGCTAGCCACGCCTCGGGAGATAGATCCGGGGGGGGACAGGGAGCTATTACGGGTCCTTGATCTATGCAGACGCCTGCTACATCTCCTGTGAAGATTATATCTTCCCATTGCCACGCGATGTGATGTTGGGCATGTCCCGGTGTATGATGTGCTGTAAAACTGGAATGAATAATTTGTTCTTGATCCTCTACTGCAACAAGTTTCTCTGCGGGAATAGCTTTCATATCTCCCCACAGATCTTGCATCTTATCTCCATAAATACGTTGGGCTGAATGCCACAATTTTTCAGGATTTTTGAGATGTGGATAGCCTGCGGGATGAACATATATCTGTGTATCCCTGTCTCTCCAACACCAAGCAGCACCTGCATGGTCCAGATGAATGTGGCTCAGAAGAACATGTTTGACGTCTTCCAGAGAATGTCCAATCTTAATCAAGCCCCTTTTGAGATGAGGCAAGGTGCTGTGCGGACCCGTCTCCACAAGTACACCCAGATCCGGGAAGAAAAAACAGGCAATACTACCCGGTATCTGTTGGAAACAAAGATCTATGACCTGCATAGAACCAAGCTGTGATGGATAAATGTTCTGATGAGCAGCTGTCTAAGAATTTTCTTTAACCCCTTAGGTAGGAAGCAAACCCATATACGCTTAGCCAGGGTGGATTGGATGCGGTATAACGTTCTGCCTCTTCTGCTGACAAACCCCTATCTTTGAGAAATCCTTTTAAAAAATCTTCAAATATAGGAACCAACGTTTGGAGATTGGCATGGTCTTCATACCGTGTCTCAACCCATTTTTCAATAAGATCAAATTGGGATCGGAAATCCTGTAAATGGTCTATGGGTCGGCTGACCTCTCCATAATGCGCGACGCAAAGGGATCCGGGGATGAGGGCTTCCAGCTTATCCAAACTTTTTTTCCATGCTGGAATATCTAGGTCAGGTAGGGGGGGGAAGGGTGTAAAAAGGGGAACCCCAGCTATGGAGGCACCTCCTATATCGCCTGTAAAGAACTTGTCTTCAAATTGCCAGCATATATGATCTTGGGTATGACCTGGTGTGTGGTGTACCCTAAAAGTGTCTGTTCCAAAGCGAAATTCTTGTTGATCTGCTAGCTCCACAATCTGTTTCTTATCAATGGGTCTGACCTCTCCAAAGACATTTGAAATGGTTTCCTGTACGGGTAAATTCTGATCTACGAAGAATTGACGGATCAAATCTTGTTGAATGGAGAGGTCTTGTAGGGAAGCCGCACCTTTGGCATGTACATAGATTTTAGCATTCCGCTCAGCCCAAGCCCAAGCAGCCCCTGCGTGATCTAGATGTGTATGCGTGAGGAAAACGTGTTTGACATCTTCTGATTTGTACCCCTCCCTGATAAGACCCTTTTCAATGTCGGGGAAGGTGATATAAGGACCCGTTTCTATGAGAATTCCGTGTTCGGGAAAGAAAAAGACAGAAATACTTCCATCTGCCCCTTTGAATGCTAAGCTAATTGTTTTCATATTTTTAACTATACTTCGTTTTACGAAAAGAAAAACATTTAGGTAAATATAAAAAAATTGGATTGAAATTTTTATGAGTGCACGAATTTATTTTCAGGATTTTATGCCTGAGAACAAGTGTTTTGGATGTGGGAAGGAGAATGAGAAGGGTTTTCAAATAAAGAGCTTTTGGCGTACTGAGGAAAAGGAAGAGGCTTGGTGTTATTGGAGGCCTGAAGCTTATCATGAAGGGTGGTCTGGGGTTTTGAATGGCGGGGTGATAGCTACCTTGATGGATTGTCATTGTATGGCTACGGCTATGGCACATGCCTATCATTTGGAAGGAAGAAAACTAGATTCCGAACCCATCTACCGATATGCTACAGGAACCCTGAATGTTCGGTATCTCAAACCTACACCTTCTACCTTGGAACTCCTACTTAAGGCTCGGGTTCAGGAGGTCAAGGGGATTAAGACCACCTTGACCTGTACCGTTTGGGCAGAGAATTTGCAAACCGTAGAATCAGAAGTTATAGCATTACGGGTCTATGATAGTTCCCAGATGAAGAGAGAGAACCTGTTTACACCCTAGAAAATGGGATTTTAGAACAACTCTTTTCTATGCGAATTAGGAGTTCTTTAAATTCTTCTCCTTTTTTGAGGTCCCATTGTGGGATGAGTTCTTTTTTTCCCCGAAAATGATCGTCTACCTCTTGGATGAGGTATTTTTCTGGAGTGGTATAGGAAGGCTTAATAAAACCTCTATTTTTTTTTCCATCGTACAGACGAATGGTGGTATCACCAAAAAAGGGTGTTTCCATAGAGAGTCTGTGTTTGGTTCCGAACAAGCATACTTCTTGTTTTCCTCTTCCTTGTAGGGAGGAAGAGATGGAACTTAGTATCCCTTTGGGATGCTGGAGGGAAATATTATAACCCAGGACCCTAGACATTTTAGAATTCTGATCAAAGATTATGAAGCCACATACATGATCGGGTGGGGGAAGAAGCTGAACTGAAATAAACATGGGGTAGAGTAAGGACGCTAAGAAACAGAGATCTGATATGCAGACAGACCTTTCCCTACCCATTAAATCAGTGGATAAAAAGCCTACACTGGCATCCAAACGGATCAGTGAACCCAATTTACCCTTGTGAATAATGTCTTTGACGATAGATAGGGAGGGTAAAAGTGACCATGGCCAGTTTTCTATGAGTATGTTTTGATTTTCTTGGGCTGTTTTATAAAGTTTTTCTCTTCCCCTACCTAAGATTCCTGTATAGACCACATGTTTTTTATAAGCCAAACAGGCTTTCACCAAGTCTGTTGGATTTTTCATACCCTGTGTAATGAAGACGATTTGTATGGAGGGGTCAATGATGTGATCTTCGTAGCTAAGTCTAATAACCCTTTGGGTAGAGATGAGGACGGGTTCTGTTTGGGTGGGGATGGTCCAGGGGATGGGGGCATCAGTTGTTTGAATGAGGGCTTCAAAAAAGGGAAGGACATCTTCTTCGCTTCCCATCATTCCCCACCCAATAGATGGGGAATCATTTAGGTCCACTTCTTTTGGAGAATGTCTAGAAGGGCATAATTTGTCATGTCGGGTTGGCAGGGAACAATGGAGACATATCTTTCCCGAATAGCTTGTCTATCCAGGTGTTTTTCAGAATTTTCATCTTCTTCAAATTTTCCATCCATCCACAGATATTCTCGGTGTTGGAGATCGGTACGGGGTTCAAAATACTCTTGCCATCGGGCTTTGGTCTGACGGCAGACTCGGATACCGCGTATAGGATTTTGGGAATCGTAGATCGGAAAATTTACATTCAGCATCGTAGACTTGGGAAGGGATCGGTCTAGACTTCTACGAAGAATTTCTTTCAGAGGATCTTCTATATGGGTCATGTTGGCTTTCTCATCATAGTCGCATAGGGAAAAAGCGAGAGAGGGGACATTACCCAGAGAACCTTCTATGGCTGCAGAAACGGTACCTGAGTACAAGACGCTAATGGACGTATTGTCTCCATGGTTAATACCACTCAAAATCAAATCTGGTGGGGAAGATTTCATCAAATGTGATCTCGCAATCTTGATGCAGTCTACGGGGGTTCCATTGCATTTATAGGTCCTGACCTCTCTATGAAAAATAGAAACAGGCTCTACCCTGAGTGGATCCCCCATACTGATGCTATGACTCGCACCAGAACGAGGAGAAGCAGGTGCCACAACCCATATTTCTCCAAATGGACGAGCCCAATTTATCAGATTTTTTATGCCCGGACTTTGAATACCATCATCATTTGTGATAAGAATTAGGGGTTTTTTCATAGGATAAAAAAATGGGGGGATTTAAGATGTATAGAAACGGATGGAAATGGATACATATGGGATAATTATCTGTGTGGGTATTAGGGAATATCGTGTCCAAGTTTTCTTCGCTTCACACTCAGATAGTCTACATTGTGGGGATTGGAAACAGGAATAAGGGGTACATTTTCCACTAGGCTAAGTCCATAACCTTTGAGGGCTGCTCTTTTTTTAGGATTATTGGTCATGAGCCTAATTCGGGTGGCATTTAGGTCTACCAGGATTTGTGCCCCGATACCGTAGTCTCTTTCGTCTGCTTGAAAGCCCAAATGTATATTAGCCTCCACGGTGTCGAGTCCTCTTTCTTGTAGGCGATAGGATTTTAACTTGTTAATCAATCCTATGCCCCGACCCTCTTGTTGCATGTATAAAACAACACCCTTTCCCTCTTTCTCTACCATTTTCATAGCCGTATGGAGTTGCTGACCGCAATCACATCTGGAAGATCCAAAAATATCACCCGTTACGCATGAAGAGTGTACCCGCACCAGTATAGGGTCTCCTTTTTCCCAGGTTCCTTTGACTAGGGCAAGGTGTTCCTTAGAGGGTTCATGTTTTGCTTGATAGGCGATCAGTTGAAAGTCACCATATTGAGTAGGTAGGGAGACAGATACCACTCTTCGGATGGGACGATTTTCACGTTCTCGTCGGTAGGCAATGAGTTCTTCAATGCTAATGATTTTGAGTCCGTGTTCTTGGGCTAGGGTATTAAGTTCGGGTAGACGAGCCATACTCCCATCCTTGGACATGATTTCTACCAAGACTCCAGCCGGATAAAGACCTGCCAAGCGAGCCATATCTACCGCAGCCTCTGTATGACCTGCTCTTCGGAGAGTTCCAGCAGATTGGGCCCTGAGTGGAAAAATATGTCCGGGACGAGCCAAATCATCAGGTTTGGTTTTGGGATTCACAAGGGATTGAATGGTCTTGGCCCGATCTTGTGCTGAGATACCTGTGGTACAACCTTGCCCGATCAGATCTACAGAAACGGTGAAAGGTGTTTCGTGAAGGGAGGTATTGCGTCCTACCATAGGGTCTAAATCCAACTCCTCACACCTTTCTCTTGTGAGTGCAACACAAATCAAACCCCGACCATGGATCGTCATGAAATTAATAATCTCCGGACTTACCCTATCTGCCGCACAAATTAGATCCCCTTCATTTTCTCTATCTGCACTATCTACCACAATTACCATCTCTCCCCTCCGAATCGCTTCTATACCCTGTTCTATTGAATTCATAAAGCCTGGAATAATAAATACAAATTCATCGTGAAGGAATTGCCGAGACCCTTCCCAATCTTTCACAAAGCTCCGTGTGTTGGCCCTTAAGTTGGATGTACTCTTTCATGAGGTTGTGTTGCTGTTTTTCTTGAAGGCTTGTCTTTTCGGTTTGAATATTGTCAAGATGTTTAAGTTCCTTTTCTTTTTCTTCGAGTAGTTGTTCGAGGAGGGAATGTTTGATACGTAAGATCCACTTTTCTGCTTGATGTACCGCGATTTCTTCATTGGTAGGGATAGAGATACTATGTTTTTCCCTCCAATTTTTACTGAGCGAATAGGAATTGGAATATTCTGCCAATATTTTTTTAGCTACCTTCTGTTCTTCAGGTTTTAGGGTTGGTAAAAAGTCATCCTCCCTTGAACTCTTTCCAGCCTTTCTTTGTTCTCGGAGTGCTTCTAGAATAGATTTATAAGTATCGTCAGAGAAGGGAAAACCTTCAAATTCTTCTAAAGCTAGATCTACCAGGAGGTCGTATTCTTTTATTTTTTCATGTCTAGAATCCCTGAGAGAGCATTCGCCGTAACACAACATCATGGCGATGAATTCCAACTCCGGACGATTTTTTACCTCCTTTTTGGAAATAATACTGGGAATTTTTTGATTAACATTTGGGATGTCTAATGTGTTTTCGCTCAAATATCTCTCTATGAAGTGGGGTTCTAGCTTACTAAGTTCTGCACATACTTTGATTCCAAGCTCTTTGTAGACAGGATCTGTGATAAGTTCAAGGCTATTCAGGAGTTCCTTGATCTGTGTTTTTTGGGATAGGGGGTTGGAAGATGAGCTATGTTGGTGTTGTTTTTCTAGAATTTTCCACTTAGCGGTGAAGAAATCATATGTACGTTGCGCTATCTCTTGGAAGCCTTTTTCGGCACCATGTTTTTGGAAAAAGCTATCAGGATCTTCGTCTTTGGGTAGGAGTACGACTTGTACCTCCATGTCTGCACGGAGCAGTTGATCTCCTGCTTGGAGGGTAGCTTTTATACCGGCTTCGTCTCCATCAAAGAATAGAATTAGTTTCTGGGCATATCGCTTTACAAGTCTTGCCTGCGCTATACTGAATGCAGTTCCTCCGCAGGCAAGGCAGTGTTTTTTTCCCATCTGATGTAGGCGAAGGAGATCCATGTACCCCTCTACCAGATAGACACATTGTTCTTGATGCATAAAGGTTTTTGCTTGATGGAGTCCGTAAAGATAGTATCCTTTTTTGTACAGCTTGGTTTCCGGAGAATTCACATATTTAGCCAGCGAAGAATTTTCTTTTATCCGTCGGGCTGCAAAGCCTAAAACTTGTCCTAAAGGATCTTGAAGAGGAAATATAAGTCGTCCTCCGTGGAACCTATCATGGAATTGTCCATCTCTCTCCAATACAAGACCCGTGTCTAATAGATCTTGGGATGGATAGCCCTTAGTACGGGCATGACGCACTAAGTCGTCCTTAAACTCTTGAGCATAACCCAATCTAAAATCCCGAACAAGGGATGGGGATATGTTCCGTTTCTTAAGATAATCTTGAGCCAGGGGAGCAGATTCAAGTGCTTTTGAATAATATATTTGGACATGATTGAGAATTTGTTTCCACTTCTCTTTGGCACTGCGGGAGGTTGATAATTTTCCTTCTTTATCGGTGTATGATATAGGAATATGATACCTTTCAGCCAAGGCTTCTAGGGCTTCCACATAGGAGATACGATCTATTTCCATTAAGAAATGAATGGCATCACCCCCTTTCCCACAGCCAAAACATTTGAAAATACCCTTCTGTATAGAAACCGAAAAAGAAGGTGTTTTCTCACTATGAAAGGGACAAAGACCCCACAAATTTGACCCTCTTCGATGGAGAGAAACCCGGGTACCTACTACCTCTTCAATATTGGCAGCATGTTTTATTTTCTCTATGATTTCACTTGAAATGGACATGAGATATATTGAAGAAGTATTAGCAAACGAATATACCCTCTTTTTCTATGATTTCACAAGTTTGGTGGACGGGAACAGAGGGAGATCCAGGACAGAGATGGGCTGCTGAAATGTGTATAGAACTGCGTAGATTATTTAGGTATAAGTTTCCCGTACCCAAACCTTGGGTTGTAGAAAGGGGATAGGTAGATGCAAACTGGGCTAGTGCCGAGAGACCCAGATTAGATTCCAAGGATGAGGTGAGCCACCAGCCTATATTTTGTGCTTGGGCAAGACTTATCCATTGTTGAGTTGCGGAGAATCCGCCCAGAATACTTGGCTTGAGAACCAAATAGGAAGGATTTACATAGGATAGGAGATCTTTTTGATCCTCTACCCCTTTAACCTTTATCAATTCCTCATCCAAGGCAATAGGAATAGGGCTTTCCTTGGAAATTTTATGCATATCCTGGATATTCCCTGCTGGAATAGGTTGTTCTACGGAGTGAATATTTAGGGGATAGAGTTTATTTAGATGTTGCAAGGCTTGTTTAGGTGTATAGGCACCATTGGCATCTAATCGTATTTTTAGGGATGAGGGAGCTATT
>JAPOQI010000056.1 GCA_026710765.1 Cytophagales bacterium
CCGACGCTCTTCCGATCTGTATTGACAAAGTCCAGGAGTTTCTTTTTTCCTTCCTCCCCATTTGTTCGGGTCAGAGCCTTGAGCGTATCGTAGGCTCGAGGATCACCTTTTTTTCGTAACGTCGTTTGGATGGTCTCAGCCAATACTTTGGAATGCTTCTGTAAATCTTCCCTAAGTCTATTCTCATGAGGCTCAATCCGAGAAAGACCCCGCTGGAGACCCTTTAAAGCCACCAAGCTATGTCCAAAGCATACGCCCAGGTTTCGCAAGATCGTGGAATCTCTCAAATCCCGCTGCCAACGCGAAATGGGAAGAGAAGAAGATAAATAGGTACACAAGTTGCGAGCTATACCCAAATTCGCTTCGGCATTTTCAAAATCTATGGGATTGATCTTATGAGGCATGGTAGAAGAACCTACCTCCTTCTCAAACACCTTCAAATGAAAATAATCCAGAGAAATATATAGCCACACGTCCTGAGCCAAATCCATAAGAATAGTATGTACCCTACACCACCTGTCTAAAAATGATGCTAAATGATCATAATGCTCTATCTGGGTCGTGGGATAACTCCGCTTCAACCCCAACCCATCGAGAAATTTTTCCGCAAAGCTATGCCAATCCACATTAGGATAAGCAAAAAAATGTGCATCCATCCCACCCGTAGCCCCACCAAATTTCCCATAAAAGGTTGTCTTTTTCAATTCGTCCACCTGCCCTTTCAACCGAACATAAAAAACCTCTATCTCCCGCCCCAATAAAGTAGGTGTGGCAGGCTGTCCGTGTGTCCTGGCCAGCATACGTAGATTCTTCCACTTCTTAGATTTCTGCACTAAGTCCTCCAATAATTCATCTAAAAGAGAGCTGAAAAGCTTTTCAAAAGAATCCTTTAATAGTAAAGGAATAGCTGTATTATTGATATCCTGTGAAGTCAATCCAAAATGTACAAAGGCCTTGTACAAGTCCCGATTACCCTCCACAACAGTCTCATCCATAGCATCTATTTTTTCTTGCAAAAAAATCTCCACAGCCTTGACATCATGCCGAATCTCCGACTCTATCTCCTTAATACGCAAGGCATCCTCTGAATCAAAACTCAAGGGTATTTTTTCTAAAGCTTCCCGAAAAGAAGTAGAAATATCCCCTAACTCAGGTAAACCCTGTTCACTCAATGCCAAAAAGTATTTCACCTCCACCTCTACACGTTTTTGAATCAGGGCATATTCCGAAAAATACGACCGAAGAACCTTAGTCGTTTGGAAATACCGCCCATCCAAAGGTGAAAGGGCATGGAGTGAGTCCCTCATCTTGTGTGTGCAAATGCCCAATTACCCCGATCTAGGTTCCGATACGACACAGCCTCCATCAAATGTTGGGAGCTGATGTTCTCTTCGCCTTCCAAATCCGCTATGGTGCGCGAGACCTTTAATATCCTATCATAAGCCCGTGCAGAAAGCTTTATTGTTTCCATGACCTTCCTGAGATACTCTCTTTCCTTGTTGGACAAGATAAACAATTTTCTAACTAAAGAAGGAGGCGCCATGGAATTATTATGGACACCTCTATATGGGGCGAAACGTTTCTCTTGCCGCTCCCGAGCCACCTCAACGCGATTACGAATATCCCGACTAGAAGTACCCAACTTAGTTGAGACCATATCATCCGGAGGTAAAGGGGTCACCTCTATATGCATATCTACGCGATCCAATAAGGGACCACTTATTTTACCCAAATAACGCACGATCGCAGATGAAGAACAATTACAATCCCTACTCGGATGATTATAATAACCACACGGACAAGGATTCATGCTAGCTACCAACATGAAACTAGCCGGAAAAGCAGCCCGCATCTTAGAACGAGAAATAACAACCTGACGATCCTCCATAGGCTGTCTCAACGATTCCAAGACATTTCGCTTGAATTCAGATAATTCGTCCAGAAAGAGAACCCCATGATGAGCCAAAGAAATCTCACCCGGCCTCGGAAAAGACCCACCCCCCACCAACCCCACCTCACTGACCGTATGGTGAGGACTCCTAAAAGGACTCATAAAAATTACAGGATTATCAGATCCAGCATGACCCCCCGCAGAATAAACCTTGGTCACCTCCAAGGCCTCCTCAGTCCTTAGTGCCGGCAAAATAGACGGGAGACTTTTACCTAGAAGCGTTTTCCCTGCCCCAGGGGGACCTATCATCAACACATTATGGGCACCCGCTGCAGCAATTTCAAGGGCCCGTTTCGCAGTCACTTGACCCTTAATATCCTCCATATCTATCTGATAATTGTTTTTTTTCACATTCCGCTTCAAACGTAAAGAGAGAGGCGTAGGGGCAATCACCTTATCTCCGTTCAGAAATTGAACCGCTTCTTGAAGATCTTCTATCCCTATTATATCTATACCCTCTACCATAGAGGCTTCTTCTGCATTCTGCTTAGGTAGTAGGAAACGTTTAAATCCTTCCGTTTTTGCCATAGAAGCCATAGAAAGAGCACCCCGAATGGGACCCAGTTGTCCATCCAAAGAAAGTTCTCCCATCATGAGAGATTGAGATAGCAGTTCCTTTTTAAAGGAAGACTGTCCGTCCGCTGAAAGTATGCCAATCGCAATGGGTAAATCATAAGAAGACCCCTCCTTTCTGAGATCAGCGGGTGCCAGATTAATCACTACCTTTTTTCTGGGAATTCTATATCCAAAATATTTCAAGGCCGCCTCTATCCGCTGCTGACTCTCCTTGATCGCACTATCGGGTAAGCCCACCATAAAGAAGCGAGTACCCTGCATAACCGCTACCTCCAATGTGATCAAGGAAGCGTCTATTCCCTCCAGCGCGCCTGCATAACTTTTGGATAAGGAGACATCTATCCCCTCTTGGGCACCTGCATAACTTTTGGATTGGGACATGTAGATTAAGAATCGGGTTTATATCCCACAGATAGCATTTTTTCTACGAGCAAGGCAAGGACATGTACAATTTTAATATGCATTTCCTGAATTCTATCCGATTGTCCAGTATAGGGCACCAGGATTTCTACATTTGCTCCTCCCCTGACCCTACCGCCCTCATTTCCCAAAAAGGCAACCACCTTCATAGACTTCTCCTTAGCCTCTTGAACTGCACGTACTACATTTTCTTCATTTCCAGTACCCGCAAAAACAAAAAGAATATCACCCGGCATACCCACAGAAGATACAAATTGTGAAAATACATGCTCAAAGCCCAGATTATCCGCTACACTGCTGATATAAACAGGATCCGATATGGATATCGCAGGCAAACCCTTTTTCCGTTCCGGAAAACAACTGGATAATCTTTCTGCCAAATGAGAAGCAATGGCTTGCGATTCCCCATTTCCACAAGTGATAATCTTGTTTCCAGAAAAAACACGATTTATCACCATTTCTGCCGCAGAGACAATAAGTCGCAAATTATCTGCCTTGAGTGAACGGATTAATACTTGTCCCGCCTCCTCCAATTCGGTACGTGCCATAGACATCCAACCCACATCTTGTTCAACCGAATATTTTCCAGAGATCGCCTTCTTAAGCTCATCGCCTTTTAAATGCTTTTCTTTAATTCCAAGCCCTTGTTCATAAATATCAGACTTGAGTTCTACCAAATTATCTCTCAACGTTTTTATTCTTTCCTTTAATTTTTCGGTATATAAAATATGACTCAAAAACTGAGAGGTAGCCACAATCACACCCCCAGGGAACCACCACTTCAAAACAAATACGGCCAGACCATAGCGCCCTACCCCAAAGGATATGCGAATTTCCTCAACTAAAAAGCCTAACAAAACAATAATAGACCCTAAAACATGTAGGAAATAGAGGGCCTGAATCAGCCGACGAGCCCAAGGCGGTATTCGCTTCAATATAATCATCTGCCAGCCAGACACAACCCGTATCTAAAATCTAAGGGGATCCGAAACAATTGAAAGCGAAAACATCAGAAGACCCCTAAGGTTAAATATCCCAAGATACATAAGACTAGGGTATATAACTAATTACACGAAGAAATTGCTTCCCCCATAGACCGCGAAAAAAATTGATAATCATATTTCATGCAAGTCATCATCTATCTTTTATCTACCTTTAACGTGAAGGATATTCTATAATTCGTAATAATAACTACTTTTACCTAAGTGAAAATATATACCAGAACGGGAGATCAAGGAAAGACGGGTCTCTTGGGAGGAGATCGGGTTTATAAATGGGACCTCCCCATAGAAGCATACGGAACCCTGGACGAACTTAATGCTTGGATCGGAAGAATCCGAGAAGAACCGAAACTAAAAAAATCAGAGCAAGATTTTTTAGGATCCATACAACAACATCTCTTCACACTAGGCTCCTGGCTCGCACAAGGAAAAAAATTGGTCCCTATGCCCGAATTGGATCCAAATTTGGTAAAAGACCTGGAAAACAACATAGATCAGATAGAAAGTACCCTAGAACCTCTTAAAAATTTCCTCCTACCCGGCGGACATAAATCGGTAGCCGATATCCACATTGCCAGATCTATATGCCGTCGAGCCGAACGACGAATAGCCGAAATGCAACATCATACAAGTACCCAAAAAACCCAAGTCAAAACAGGACTCATATATGTAAATCGCCTATCAGATTATCTATTTGTATTGGCCCGATCCCTAACACAACAACTAGGGGTCAAGGAAATTCCATGGATTCCCACAAAAAAATAAAATATAATGGAATTTCCTTTATATTGACAGAAGCCTCAAGGTC
The DNA here is from genome assembly GCA_026710765.1 of Cytophagales bacterium. GTDB lineage: Bacteria > Bacteroidota > Bacteroidia > Cytophagales > JAPOQI01 > JAPOQI01. Next base: position 4,757 of record JAPOQI010000056.1, read on the forward strand.
TGCTATCTCACTATTCCAAGAAGAAGCCAATAGAATATATAAACATCATCACACATAAAAAACACATGAGTAGAACCCATAATGACGATAATAAAGCACGGAAATCGAGGGCAAAGCGCAAGGAAAAACCCAAACTCTTCGGAAAGAGATTTGCTCCCCTCCTCCACTATACGGGAGAGGACATACGAGATACCCTAGAAGATAACACAGCAGATCTCTCAGTCCCTGAGAAGTATATCTATTTACACCTATTATCACGGCATCTCCAGACTTGGATTTTTACCGATCCACCCGAGATCACCGGACGCAATGAAGCAAATTATCAATTCACCAAATATGTAGGTGAACATAGGGAGTTTATAAGCTATCATAAATACACCTACGCAGAGATGGCCGAGTTGTTGAGCATATCCGAAGCACGTGTGAAGGAAATATTGGGATATGTCTTTGATGACTATCCTCCATTTGAGGTATTTCTTGGCTTTCGTAAGGAATATATAAATTCATTCTACCAGTACGGCGAATTTGAACCCGAAGGAAATGATGAACCAGACCCTGATATCCTCATACAGAAGCAACAGCTGAATCAACGCATGGAACCCTTATCTGAGGCAGAACAATTGATATATATCAATTTCCTAATGTTTAATATTGAATCCTTCATTGGGCGCCCAAATTATTCGCGTCCCGTCTGGCGTTCCATAGAAGATACATGGGACGATATGATCTATTCTAAGGACAAAATTGAAAAGCTCTTCACAGGAGGCAAGTATCGCAAATCTGCCCGTGAACTCGCAGAAGGGTTGAAACTGTCGGAGACCCAAGCCAAGAAAACCATGGCACGTGCATTTGATGACTACGCCGTTAACATGGCACTCCCACCAGAGGCCAAAGAAAAACTTATAGAGGCTGAATATAAGGGTGTAGAATTTGATGATTTTGAATAAGAAAAAACACACAACCTGGGTATTTATTTTGAATTAGAATACCGACACAGCACCTTCTAATGCCTACTGAATACCTATACTGGACTCAAATCAAGTCTGCACCGGAGGTGTACAGAAGACAAAGCAGATTTGAGATTCTGATCCTATTACAAAGATGTTTGTAATAGATATAATTATCCCTTAATGAAGGTATAGCTCGTGGCTTGTGTGCCAATTTGTAAGAGCAAGAGATAAGAACCTGCGGGTAATTCTTGTATAGATATTCGGTGCAAACCCCGAGCGATCTGCTCCGTACGCAAAACCTTAGCCGTAGGGTCTATGATCTTTACATCCGTATCCTCTGGCGTTTCTATCTCCAGGTAATCTGATGCGGGGTTGGGTCTGACGGATATATTTTGTTCCAGGCGGACGGATTGGACAAGTTCCCCTGTGGTCTCTCCGACTTGTCTATTGAGGGCGGCTAGTTGGTTGGAGAGGTTGATGAGTGCCTCCTGGATGGACTCGATATCCAAGGCTTCCAGGTCTGTCTTCTGGGCATATCTTGTGTCTGACTCTACTTCGAGGGCATAGACCGAAAGGTCAGGCAAAGCCGTCTGCAAAGCATACTTCGCATCCGATTCGGACTTCGTATAAACGACTGTCTGTAAAGGATATTTGGCATCTGATTCCGTCTTGGTATAGACCCCTGTCTTCTGGGCATATCTCAGGTCTAATGCTTCCAGATCTGTATCAGTCCCCGTCGGATTAGAAGGGCCCTGAGCAGCAATAGGTGTAAAATTATCTGTGCTGGTGGCTTTGGGAGCACCCGAAGAAAATGAAGAGAAATTCACCGTGAGCAGACCCGCAGAGGCATGGTACCAAGCTTCGGGCACACGAAATTTCAGCTCTGTCCCATCACCATTCACCCAATGAGGCCTACGATGATCACCACGATCACCCAAGCGGATGTAGTTATGGCTGGGATGGAGGCTAAATCCCGTACCTGTGATCGTAACCTCTGTACCAGGAGGGCCTGTCTTCGGATCAAAATTCGTGATGCTGAGAGCCGTTTGCACAGGCGTGAAATTATCGTTGCTGCTCGCAGAACCTATTCTAATTGGATACTCGAAGTATTCAGACCAAGAACCCGGCACACGAAATTTCAGCTCCGTACCTGATGAATTCACCTCATATGCACTGACAGAACCCGCAGACCCCAAGTGGATAGAATTCGCTGCGGGTCGTATATCAAAGCCCGTACCCGTCACGGTGACCACCGTCCCAGGCAGACCCGTCTTCGGGGTGAAACCCGTGATGCTGAGAGCAGTTCTTTCCACAGGCGTGAAATTATCGGTGCTGATCGCAGAACCTATTATAATTGGATCCGCAAGCCTACCAGACCAATATGTTGGCACCCGAAACTTCAGTGCCGTACCTGCAGAATTCACCTCATATGCACTGACAGAACCCGCAGAACCCAAGTGAATGTAGGTAGCACTCCTAAATCCCGTACCCGTGACCGTGACCACCGTGCCAGGCGGACCCGTCTTCGGGGTGAAGTTAGTGATACTGAGAGCTGTTCTTTCCACATCCACAGGCGTGAAATTATCGGTGCTGATGGCTTTGGGCGTAG
>JAPOQI010000046.1 GCA_026710765.1 Cytophagales bacterium
AAAGCACAGGAATAATGAGCGAGCTTGTACAGGCCAATGAAGGCAGCTTGGAGAGACTATTTGATAGATGGCGCATTAGTGGAACGAGAAAATATCGCCTTGCATTTTATCAACGAGAGTATGATTGGAAGAAAGAACATGTAATACGGCTTTTGAATGATCTTTTCAGGGCTTTTAGAAAGGGATATGACAGTTTGTATCCTCTTCCCGATAAGGGTCATTTACATAGATATTACATTCATGTCATCATGCTCAACCAAGATAAAAAGAGAGGAAAGGATGATTATTATATAGTGGATGGGCAGCAACGGATGACCACCCTCCTCTTGATCTATATCGCCCTATACAGAATTTTTGAAAGGTTTCAGCCCGAAGGGAAGGAAAAGGAAGACATCCTTAAGGAGCTTGAAATTCGTATCTGGTGTGATAGGAAGGGAGAATACTTTCGGATAGAACATGATATACTCGACGAGGGGATTCATAAAGATACGCTCGAGCAGATAGCAGATGGTGAAGCAGATAAGTCAGATGATCGGAAAGACCTACTTGATCTGAAGCATGATGGAAGTACCTCGTCTTACCTGATTAAGAACTACGGATTGATTTATGACTTTTTGCTTGAGGCAAAGATTTTAGATTCTTCTGATAGAAAGATAGTAAATGATTTTGATTGGCTGAAACTCTTTTTTGAATGGCTCAGAGAGGGAGTAAAACTGATAGAAGCAATAGTACACAGTCGGGCAGATGTGTCCATGACCTTTGAAGCCATCAACGATAGAGGCCAAGCTTTAAAGACTTATCAGAAATTCCAGGGGAATCTTATGGAACTTATTAAGGATGAGGAGGATATCTATGGCATGGGAGGCAAAATATCCCATCTCAATATTTGGCAGGAGGCTTTGGCAAGTTTTAGAATTAAGCCCAACATTTCACAGCGGACAAAAACTGAAGACCCAGATGTGGTTATACCCAATCTATTCAAGGGGTTATATGGGACTGGGGGTCGGGATGTCGATGATAAGAGGTTTGGAACACCAGATTACCATAGAGAGGTTATGTTGGATCCTAAGGAGGAGGTGAAGAAGGGGATTAAAGAAGATGCTGAATCGGTAAAGGAATTCCTGCAAAAAGACCTTCAATTTTATGGAAAACTACGTAAGTACCTTTATTATGATGATAAATACATCAACCATTTTGACGGAAAGATGGAGGCATGGGTCTTATACTGTGCCAGCATTTCTTCCCGAGTGCATGAGGTTGAATCTTTTGAGAAGGAAGAGGAAGAGATACGAAGGAAGGCAAAAATATTGACCTTTGACTTTAAGAGGGTTCAAGCACTCCTGAATACACAAGCGGAAAAATTGGATATCATCCTAGAAAATGATACCAGGGCTATTATTTACGCTGTAGCTCAAAACATCCGGGAGAAGACCCGTGATCCAGAAGGAGAAGAATTTCAGAAAGACTTTTGGGAAGATCTCAATGAAATCAGAAAAATCTTCAATGTAGAATTCCGTACAGTAATGAACAACAAAAAGGGCACAGTGATTCCGAATATAAAGGAAGTTTATTCACCCGACCGATTTGATGAAAAAAACCTAGGATTAGGTTTCCTCTGGCAAGTGGAAGGATTTCTAAGGCATGCCTTTGACAAGGCCGATGAAAGGGAAAAGAAAGACAAAAAAGATACAACTAAAGAAAAAGATACAACTAAAGAACACATCTGGGCTGAGGATTCTGATAAGAATGATAATAAGGAGAAAGTTGAAGGAGAAGTTAGTGAGAAGTATGAAGAAGATGAACGGGAGTTTGAAAAGATAAGGGAAGACATTGGTGCCCAGCTACTCTTGGAGCAACGTATCAATGCACGTATTCAGGATGCACACTACAAGGATAAATTGCCTGAGTATTACAAGAGTAATTTC
>JAPOQI010000106.1 GCA_026710765.1 Cytophagales bacterium
GTCGAAGCCGCACTGGATATTAAAAGAGGAAAATATGAAGAAGCTAATCGTTCTTTGGAAAAAGGAAATCAGTCAGCCTTCACACGTTATAATAAAGGACTCCTTGCTGTTTTGACAAGTGAATATGCTACAGCAAAAGAGCTTCTCGCACAAAACCTCAAGGTGGTGCCCGAACACGTTAAGACCCATTATCTACTAGCCATCGTCTCCGCACGTTTGGGAGAAGAAGAGGCTGTCCTGAAACATCTTAAACAAGCTATCCTGTTGGATTCCTCTTTCAAGGAGAAGGCAATTGAAGATCTTGAATTTGCTGATTTCAAGGAAGCTGTTTCTTCTCTTTGAGACCGTAGAGAAAGTGAAAATTTGGATCTGATATTTGAGTGCCCAAAAGCTAGTGTATCTTTTTCTTGTCCTCGAAACTTGGACCCATGTGAAAATCCTGATACCCAGGCAATCCTGATTCTTATGAGTTCTTCCACCTTGTTGCAGACCTTTGAAAAAGAGCAGAGAGAAACTGCTTCATCTGCAAAGCTACCCCCTTTTGGTGCCGGTGATACCGTTAGGGTTCATGTGAAAATTCAGGAAGGAGATAAGGAACGGGTCCAACCCTTTCAGGGAATCGTTTTGCAACGAAGACATAAAAATACCCCAGGCGAAACATTTACCGTACGAAAAGTATCTGAGGGGGTGGAGGTGGAACGAATCTTCCCACTCTTATCTCCTAACATAATTAAAATTGAACGGGTTAAGGAAGGGGTTGTGAGAAGGGCCCGTCTTTACTACTTGCGAGGTAGGAAGGGTAAATCTGCAAGGGTGAAGGGGAAAATTCTCAGAAAGGAAACGAAGTAGTTTTGTTGCCCCCCTCTCAAGCCCTCAGGAGAGAACATAGTAGGCGGAAATATGAGGTCCATTCCTTTTCTCAAATATGAAGGAACGGGCAATGATTTTATTCTCATCAAATCTCCCTTCCTTGAATCCAATCCTCAAAATCTTGCCCAAGCGGCATCCAAACTCTGTCACCGACAGTGGGGCATCGGAGGCGACGGTTTTTTGTATATCCGAAATGATAGAGTAGTAGATTATTATAATGCGGACGGCTCTCAAGGGTTTTGCTTGAACGGTGCTCGTTGTGTGGTAGATTATATGATAGATTATGGAATACAAGAGCAAGAGAAGATTATATTTAATCTGAACGGAATTTCCATCGAAGGGGGATCTTCGGGTAAAGATACGTGGGTGCAGATGTTATCAGCTCCACAGTTGGAAGATCTTTCACTAGAGCAGGAAGGATACCTCGTACGGATAGGTGACGCAAATCATTTGGTTAAGATCATGCCTGAAGGAACTTATCTTTCTTATAATAACGTTCTAAAAGAGGGGCAGACCCTGAGACAGAAAAAAAATGTGAATGTTAACTTCTTGTGGATAGATTCAAATAAAAATCTGCTCCGAACCTATGAACGAGGGGTAGAAAATGAAACACTCTCTTGTGGTACAGGTGCGATCGCCGCAGCCCTAGTGCTGGCACAAGAAAGAAAAAGCACGCCCCCTTTTGTATTGCATACAAAAGGGGGCGTGCTTCAGGTCTCAGATAATTTTTCCAAACTCTCGGGAAAAATAAGGAAAGTATTCTCCGGAGAAATTGTGAATGATTTCTTTGAATAAAGAAAAGCTGTGTTAGGTAAAATCATCAAGCTCTTTGGAACCAAATCCCATCGGGATATCCGAAGCATACAACCTATCCTGGAAGAGGTAAATGAACACTATCGCGAACTCTCTACCCTCTCTCACGAAGATTTTAGAAAAAAAGGCATACAACTCCGAAAACAGGTACAGGCCTCCTTTCAAGAAACCACGGAAGAGATCTCTAAAATTCAAAAAGAAATTCAAAACCTCCCTTCCGAAGAAATAAAGGAAAAAGAAAGACGCTTCATCCAAATAGAAGAACAAGAAAAAATATTGAAAAAACGGATAGAAGAAAGTCTAAATAAAGCCCTACCCGAAGCATTTGCCCTCGTCAAAGAAACTGCAAGACGATTTACAGAACACGAAGAAATACACATCACAGCCACAGACTCCGATAAAGACTTCGCACAACGACATAATGCCGTAAATATCGTGGGGGAGACAGCCGTCTGGAAACGCAAGTGGAAGGTGGCAGGACAAGAAATAATATGGAATATGATACCCTATGACGTACAAATATTAGGTGCAATCGTCATGCATCAGGGTAAAATAGCCGAAATGGCAACAGGTGAAGGAAAAACACTGTCTGCCACCCTACCCGCTTTTTTAAATAGCCTAACCGGTAAAGGCGTCCACATAGTGACCGTGAACGATTATCTGTCCCGAAGAGATAGTGAATGGAATGCACCCCTCTTCGCCTTCCACGGACTTAGCGTGGATTGCATAGATAAATACCCACCCCATACACCTGAACGTAGAAAGGCCTATCAAGCCGATATTACCTACGGAACCAATAATGAATTCGGATTTGATTATCTGAGAGATAATATGTGTCGGGGACTGGGAGAACTCGTCCAACGAGGACATCATTTTGCGATCGTAGATGAAGTGGATTCCGTCCTCGTAGATGAAGCCCGTACCCCACTTATCATCTCGGGACCCGTAGGAAAATCTGATGAAAAAAGATTTGAAGAACTAAAACCACGGGTAGCTGCCCTGGTGGAGGAACAAAAAAAACTCTGCTCAAACTATCTGCAAGAAGCAAAAAGACGCATGAAAGAAAATGGAGAAGCAGGCCTCCCACTCTTTAGAGCCCACAGAGGACTACCCAAATATAAACCCCTAATCAAATATCTAAGTGAAGTAGGTATAAAACAGGTTCTCCAAAAGACGGAAAACTACTACCTCGCCGACAACCAACGACACATGAAAGAAGCCGATGAACCCCTCTTCTTTACATGGGAAGAAAAAACAAATAGCATACAGCTAACCGAAAAAGGTGTAGAATATCTGTCCAAAAATGAAAAAGATTCCAGCTTTTTTGTACTCCCTGATGTGTCTAAATCTTTGGATGAAATAGAAAAATCTGCCAAATCTGATGAGGAAATCCAAAAGAAGAAAGAAGAATTCTTAACGGATTATAAAGAAAAATCTGAACGACTACACATTATCCAACAACTCCTAAGAGCCTATACCCTATATGAAAGAGATGTGGAATACATGATAGCCGATGGGAAAGTGAAATTGGTGGACGAACAAACAGGACGCGTGTTGGAAGGCAGACGCTATTCTGATGGACTCCATCAAGCCCTGGAAGCCAAAGAACATGTGAAGATAGAAGAAGCAACCCAAACCTATGCCACCATTACGCTCCAAAACTATTTCCGAATGTACCATAAACTCTCAGGCATGACGGGTACAGCCGAAACCGAAGCCGGCGAACTTTGGGAGATATATAAACTAGACGTGGTGGTGACCCCACCCCATCGTCCCTTGCAACGAGAAGATCATCAAGATAAGGTTTATAAGACCATGCGGGAGAAATTTCATGCGGTAGTAGAAGAAATTGTGAAGCTGAAAAATCAGGGAAGACCCGTTTTGGTGGGTACCACCTCCGTGGAAATCTCTGAACTCCTAAGCCGAATGCTAAAACTACGAAGCATCCCACATCAGGTACTCAATGCCAAACAGCATCAACGAGAAGCTGAAATCATAGAAAATGCCGGAAAATCAGCCTCCGTCACCATCGCTACCAACATGGCAGGTAGAGGAACAGATATAAAATTAAATCCCGAATCCCGAAAAGCCGGAGGACTAGCTATCATAGGAACCGAACGACACGAATCAAGACGGGTCGACCGACAACTCAGAGGAAGAAGTGGTCGGCAAGGGGATCCCGGAACCTCTCAATTCTTTGTGTCCTTGGAAGATAATTTGATGCGTTTATTTGGTTCTGAACGCATGAGTAAATGGATGGATCGGATGGGATTGGGTGAAGGAGAAGTGATACAGCATGCCATGATTACCAAATCCGTAGAACGTGCCCAAAAGAAGGTTGAAGAGAATCATTTTGGAATTCGGAAACGATTGTTAGAATATGACAATGTTATGAATACGCAACGAAAGGTGATTTATGCCCGAAGACGACACGCCTTGTCTGGGGAGTGGCTCCAATGGGATATCTATCACGCCTTCCACGAGGTAGCCCGAGAATGGGTAGACGAGGTCCAGTCGGAACCCGAAAATGAATCCCATCACGGTAAACTCATCAATATGACAGGAACCGCTATCCCGATCCCCAAGGAAAAAATCAACACAAGTTCACCATCCGATCTCACACAAGAACTCTTCTCTACATTCTCCAAATTTTATGAAGAACGAAAAAGAAAAATCCAAGAAGCCTTGATGCCTGTGTTCAAACACATGCAAGAGGCAGGAGAAGAACATGAAAACCGAAGAGTACTGGTTCCCGTATTTGATGGAAAAAGAGGACTAGAGGTCATGGTCAAATCGGAAGAGGTATTGGCCACTGAGGGAAAAAGTCTCATACAAGAGATAGAAAAGCAGATAACCCTAGAGGTGATAGACTGGGAATGGAAAGAACATCTCAGAGAAATGGATGACCTAAGACAATCGGTACAGAATGTGGTCTACGAACAAAAAGACCCCCTTCTGATCTACAAATTCGAATCCTTTGAACTCTTTAAAGAACTTATACGACGGCTGGACCAAGGAGTCGTATCCTTCCTACTCAAAGCAGCCCTCCCCCTCCCACAGAATGGAGAATTTCAAGAAGCCCAAAGACGCAAACAACATAGAATTTCTCCCAAACTCAACGAATCAAAACCCGAAATACGAGGATCCAAAAAAAGAACCGCAACCCCTAAAATGCCCCCACCCAGTCCGGCACGGTCCCAACGAATCATAGGACGAAATGATAAAGTAACCGTGCGATATGAAGATGGTGAAACCAAAAAACAGGTGAAATTTAAAAGAGTGGAAGAAGATGTTAAAAATAATCTTTGTGTGGTCTTGGAGGTACATAAGGGATAGTCTAAGGGTGGGGTATAGGGTCTGGGGGGGGCTTTTATTCTTAGGGATTGTGTTGGGTTGTTCTTCGGGTCGGGCTAGTACCTCGGTGTATCGGGAAGACCTGAACTGGTTATGGACCCATACTTCTCCGCTACCCGAGGAGAAATCAGCAGATGTGATATCCGAAGAGGAGAATACAACATTAGAATTTCCGCCCAAACCCATTGATCCAGCCGTGGATATGGCTGTAATTCAAAGGGTGAGTCAAAATAAAAAAAAAGGAGTTCGCGGGTATGTCGTACAATTCTATAATGGACCCGATCGCAAGCAAGCAGAAAAAATATTGATCAAATTGAAAAGATATTTCCAAACAAATTCTGCCAAGCAATGGAATGCCTATGTACGTTATAAGCAACCCTATTATAAAGTTCGTGTAGGATTTTTTTCCACCTATTTGGAAGCATATAAGATATGCTATCCGTTGAGATCGGAGTTTTCCGGAATGAGTATCCTACTCAAAAAGGATGTTCGTTTTTGAAATGCTTTGAACAAACCCCATGAATATACTCTTCCTGAATATGAGGGGAACATTGGGGGGTGCCATGGAATCCCTCTCTTTTCTGGCAGACGGACTAGCCCGAAAAGGACATAGAGTCTATCTTCTTTGTCGTAAAGATTCTCTACTTCATAAAAAAATGGAAAATATTTGGGATACCCAGGTCAGGTTGGTATCCATCGGAAAAGAGCGTTGGTGGAATTTCGGACTCATTCAAAAAATTGCTCGCCTGATACGCGATAGACAGATAGAAATTGTGAATGCCCAAGAGGGGTATAGCCTACGGTTGATTATCCTAATAAAGATATGTTATCGCATACATGCTATTCTCCTGGATACAAGAAGACATATTCCACGAAATCCGATCTGGAAAACATGGTTCTATACCCGATGGATAGACCATCATATTGGGGTATCTAAGGAGGTTAAAGAGGTATTGGTGCGAAAAAAATACCCACCCCATAAGATAGAAGTTATCCTGAATGGGACACCCCCTGAAAAATATCAAATCCCCAAAAAAGAAATAGACCTAGAAAGTCTTAGAAAAAAACACAATCTCAAAAAACAAACCCCCATCTTGGGATGTGTCGCAGTCATGAAAGAACAAATGCAAATACTTAAAGCACTCCCTTATTTCCCAGATGAAGTCGTTTTGATCTTTGTAGGGATAAGCGAAACCCCCTCTTTGAAAAAACTCTGCCATCAGGCAAGCAAAGGAAAAAGGGTCATCTACGTGGGACCCGTTTCCAATCCCGAAACACTAAGATATTTATGCCTTTTTGACGTCAAAATATTGGCTTCTACCGGTGAGGGACTCTCACAAGCCCTTCTCGAATCCATGGCCCTAGGAACCCCTGTGGTGGCCACTGATCAAGCCGGAAATCGCTCCCTGATTCGGCACGGAGAAAATGGACTCCTATTCCCAAATGATGATCACAAAACCATGGCAAAACAGGTCAATCAGCTCCTCTCCGATACCTCTTTCCGAAAACGTATTATCCAAGCTGGAAAAAAAACAGCCCTCATAGATTTCTCCGTGGAAAAAACCCTAAGCGCACACGAAACCCTTTTTAAACGTCTTATTCAAAAGAGGGGCTAAACTCCAAAAAACAGGACAACATCCAAAAATTCCTTATCTTCCCATATTCCACATTTTCTATACCAAACTTTCCTAGCTCAGCAATGATAAATAACCGAACTATCTTTTGTAAAGATAACCTGGATGTGATGCGGGGGATGAATAGTGATAGCGTGGATTTGATCTATTTGGACCCCCCATTTAACAAAAATAAGATGTTTTGTGCCCCCATAGGTTCGCATGCGGAGGGGGCAAGTTTCAAAGATTTTTGGGGCAAAGAGGATGTGAAGGACGAAGAGATAGAATTCTTGGCAGGGGAGAACTATGCCCTATATGCTTTTTTGGCAAATGTGGAGACGACAGGAGCGCGCGGAATTAAATACTATTTATTGTACATGGGGATTCGCCTCATGGAAATGTATCGGATATTAAAGCCCACAGGCACCATCTACCTCCATTGCGATCGAGCCGCAGGACATTATCTTAAACTCCTTATGGATGCAGTCTTTGGTATCCAAAACTTTAGAAATCATATTGTTTGGCGTAGGCAAATTGTCAGGGGAATGAAAACGTATGCTAAATATTTCTCTAATAATGCAGATTATCTCTTAATCTATTCCAAAAGTAAAAAATCTACATGGAATGAAATATATACCGAAAATCTCCTGACAATAAGAGAAGCAAATAAAAAATATAAGAAAGATGCACACGGCTTTTTTAGGACAAGCGACCCCGGAACCTATTCTAATAAAAAACTTGTGGAGCTTTTTCATCAAAAGAGAATATATATTTCCCGAGACGGTGAAGCATTTATTACCCCCTCAGGTGAATTGGAAACCACAAAAGGAAAAATCAATATCAAATATTATAGAGAACAAAGGGGAGATAAAGTGGTAGAGAAAAACATTATGGATAATATTTGGACTGACATTCCCGGACTAGGAATAGATCATCAAGAACATACCCACTATCCTACCCAAAAACCCTTGAAATTATTGGAACGGATCATCAAAGCCTCCTCTAATGAAGGTGATTTGGTATTAGATCCCTTTTGTGGATGTGCCACCACTTGTGTGGCAGCCGAGAATTTAAACCGCCAATGGATTGGGATAGATGTGTCTGAGGTGGCATATAAGTTGGTGAAGGAGAGGTTGAATAAGCAACAAGAAGATAAAGGAGGTTTCTTTAAAGAAAAAGTACATTTTCGCAAGGCGGCGCCCAAGCGAACAGATATAGCCAAGCCTGAAAAACCCTATTTCCCAAGATGGAGAAAAGGTGCAACTAAGGATATAAAGGATATACGTAAACGTATGCTTTATGGGATTCAGGAGGGTATTTGTAATGGATGTGGGTTGCCCAAGCACTTTACCGATATGAGTTTTGATCATATTAAACCCAAATCAAAATTGGGTACGGATAGCAAAAAGAACCTGCAATTGCTCTGTGGAAATTGCAATAGCACCAAAGGAGATAGGTCTATGGAATACCTGTGGAGGAAATTAGATGAGAAAGCAGAAGAAAGAAGAGATAAGAATAAGGGAAAAAGCTAAAAAATACTAAATTCGTAGGCATGCCTGATCTCTCGGAAATAAAAGATCTCTATGATCGTCCCCTCTTTGAGCTACTTAGACGATCCCACGAACAGCTCTGCAAATACTTTAGCCCAGGTGAAATCCAAACCTCTCGGCTACTCTCTGTTAAAACCGGGGGATGTCCCGAAGATTGTGCCTATTGTCCCCAATCAGCTCATTATCAAACAGGGGTTGAAAAAGAAAAATTATTATCACTTTCTGAGGTCAAAGCCGCCGCAGAGAAAGCAAAATCAGAAGGTGCTACACGTTTCTGTATGGGAGCTGCTTGGCGACAGGTGAGGGATGGAGACGAATTTGATAGAGTCTTGGACATGGTGGAAACCGTCAAAGACTTGGGACTCCAAACCTGTTGTACCCTGGGAATGATCTCCGCTAAACAGGCCCAACGACTTAAAAAAGCAGGTCTTCATGCCTATAATCATAATTTGGATACATCCTCCGATCACTATAAAAAAATTATCTCTACCCGAGACTATGAAGATCGTTTGAATACCCTAGCTCACGTTCGGAAAGCAGGTATCACGGTCTGTACCGGAGGCATTCTGGGCATGGGCGAATCAGATGAAGATAGAATCACCTTCCTAAGAACCCTGGCAAGTCTTAAGCCACATCCTGAAAGTATTACGATCAATAAACTGGTTCCTATTCCAGGTACGCCCCTGGGAGGCCAAGCTCCCTTATCTAATATAGTTGTCATTCGGGTCATCTCTGTGGCACGAATTCTTATGCCCAGGGCAGTTATTCGACTCAGTGCAGGACGCCTTTCCATGACCCCAACAGAACAATTTATAGCCTTCTATGCAGGAGCTAATTCCATTTTTATGGGAGAAAAACTCCTTACATCTCCCAACCCAGGATCCGAAGAAGACAAGGATCTTTTTGAAGAATTAGGCCTAGTAGCTAAGAAAATGAACTGAATTCTATAACTTTGTTCGGTATTTAGACGAAAAAATAAAATAAAGATTAAATATTTTGTTTGAGTAAATGAATTTTAGATTACCTTGCGGTCATTCCTGTTCTGAAGAGGTGGTCCTATGGAGAGATGACCGAGTGGCTGAAGGTGCTCGCCTGGAAAGCGGGTGCAGGCCGCAAAACGGCTTGCCGGGGGTTCGAATCCCTCTCTCTCCGCTGGGGAACCATGATGGGTAGGAAATTGTTTATTGTATGTTTTTTTAATTGTTTTTACTGACGAATAGATAAAGATTATGAAGCAGATACTCCTTCTCTTAACTTGTTTTTTTATGTTGTGTGTGGGCAGCCTTCAAGAGTTGAACGCACAAGGACCACAGGATCCCTCGGCGGATGAACAGACTGAATATGATGGGTCTGAATCAGATCCCGGAGAACTAGGGACCGAAGAGGAAGCCAATCCAGAAGATCAGGCATCCACCGAAGAACCACCCCCTCCACCACAGGAAGCCGAAGAAGAACCAGAACCCGGTTTCCATCAAGTGATCAAACAACAATTCATCGCCGGAGACTGGCGATACATGAGCCTTGTGCTTATTTGTTTGATCCTGGGTTTGGCAGTGGCCCTGGAAAGAATTATTACCCTTAACCTAGCCAGTGTGGATACAGATGAACTTCTCCGAAAGGTGGAGGCAGCTGTTCGGGGCGGAGATATTGAAAGAGCTAAGAAAGTGTGTAGAAATCACTCGGGACCCGTTGCATCCATATTCTCACAGGGATTTTTACGTATCTCTGAAGGAATAGATGCAGTAGAGAAGTCCATCGTCGCCTACGGATCTGTAGAAATGGGTAAGTTAGAGAAGGGAGTCGTTTGGATATCCCTATTCATCTCCCTAGCACCCATGCTTGGGTTCCTCGGAACAGTTATTGGTATGGTGAATGCCTTTGATGCCATCGCCGCAGCAGGAGATGTATCTCCCTCCTTGGTAGCGGATGGTATCAAAATAGCCCTCATTACTACTGTGGGAGGACTCATCGTAGCCATCATCTTGCAATTGTTCTATAATTATGTTGTGTCTAAAATAGACTCTATCGTCAACAAAATGGAAGACGCATCTATCTCCTTAGTGGATATTTTGGTTAAATATAAAAAGAGAGGCTGAGACACGTTGACTCAGCAGAATTAAGAATTTTATATATATAAAAGAATGGAAATTTTTGTAGACATAGCACTGTATCTTACATATGTCCTCTGTGTCGCTACGGCTGTGGTGGGCATTTTTTTTCCTATTGTAATTGCCTTCAAACAGGGACCTGCTACTTTGAAGAAGTTAGGAATAGGGGTTCTTATCCTTGGAATCATCTTTGTGGTTTCCTATTTCTTATCCGGAAACGAGGTACTACCATCTTACGAAAAATATGGGGTAGGGGCAGCAGCATCTCAAACCATAGGGGGGGTTCTTGTGACTATGTATGTTCTTATTCTTTCCTGCATAACCGGGATAGCTGCTACGGAAGTGCTGAGATGGTTCAAATAGGAAAATCTGGATGGGTCTTTTGAGTTGATTGTATTTGAAAACTTAAAAACGTGAATCATGTCTAAAAGAGGTACTCGTTCAGTTCCGGAGATCAGCTCGGGGTCCATGGCAGATATCGCCTTCCTACTCCTTATCTTCTTCCTCGTCACCACAACCATTGCAAACGATAGAGGGATTGCCCTCCTACTCCCTCCCAAAATAGAAGACGAACCCCCTCCCGAGGTCACCAAGAAAGATAAGAATATCTTTAAGATACAAGCCAATTCCAAGGACGAACTGCTGGTGGAAGACGAAATTTTGGAAGACCTAGATGAATTGAAAGAAATGGTCAGAAAATTTATACTGAATTTTGGTGATCCTACCAAAGAAGCCGTAGAAACCTATAACTCCTTACCCCCTTCTCTAAAAAGATATGTTAACGAACACGGTAGGCAGGATGATAATTCAGACGGACCTGATGAAGCCGTTGTCTCCTTCAAGGCAGATCGGGGTACGAGCTACGAATTGTATATACGTGTTTTGGATGATGTAAATGCTGCATACAATGAAATATATGCCGAGAGAATAGGACTCAGTGTGGACGAATTCCTTGCACTAAGTAAGCGAAAAGAAGAAGAAAAAGAATTGTATGAAAGTGCACGTGTGGGGCTCCCACGGGCTATTTCTATTGCAGAACCTACCAAGGTAGGGGGATAAAAACAGTGTGGACGAGAAGATATAGATGGGGTAGGGGATTATGAATGGGATATATATAAGATACCGAAATAGCAGAAGCTAGGACGCAAAAAATTATTTACGCAGAGGTAGACTATGGGTTACGGTAAATTTAAGAAGAAGTCGAAAGCGGGTGCCGCCATCTCCACCGCCTCCCTCCCTGATATTATTTTTATGCTTCTTTTCTTCTTTATGGTTACCACCGTTCTCCGAGAAACAGAACTTCTAGTGGAACAAGATTTGCCCAAAGCTACACAGCTTACCAAGTTGGAGAGAAAATCCCTGGTCGCCCATCTCTATGTGGGAAAACCCTTGAATACCCAGATTTATGGAAAAGAACCCAAGGTTCAAGCGAATGATGTTTTTGTGTCTCTACCAGAAATAGTCAGGTGGGTCGCCCAGGAAAAAGATAAATTGGATGAAGTGGAACGAGATCAATTGACCGTCTCTCTCAAGGTAGATATAGGTACGAAAATGGGTATCATCGTGGATTTACAGGAAGAGTTGCGAGAGGCTAATGCCAGAAAAATCCTATACAACTCTCTCAAAAAGACTGCCGCCCTAGGCGGATAAGATCCTTTGAAAAGCCTCAAGGGTCCACGGGGCAAGACAACGAAGAAGTGATCGGCATAACCCCCTACCCCCCAACGAGTAGGTTCCCGAACCCCATGCACTCAGATCCCCAACTAACCATATGTTTGACGCACTTAGAGAAAGGATAGACTCGGGTCTCCGCCATCTGAAAGGAGCAGGACAAATCACTGAAGTCAATGTAGCCCGAACAGCTAAGGAGGTTCTTAGAGCCCTTGTTCAGTCAGATGTAGAATATAAGGTAGCTAAGGCGGTGGCGGGGCGCCTCAAAGAAAGGGCACTTGGGGAGAAGGTTTTAATTTCTGTCTCCCCAGGTGATTTATTTGTTAAAATTGCAGCTGAGGAATTGGGATCTCTAATGGGGGGAGAACATGTTCCACCTGATCTTTCTGGAAATCCTAATGTAATTTTGATAATTGGATTGCAGGGGTCAGGGAAGAC
>JAPOQI010000043.1 GCA_026710765.1 Cytophagales bacterium
CACAATATGCCAGTAAATCGGATTTAGATGATCTTGATGATGTATATCTTAAGCAGTCGGACTATGTCCCTTCCTATACCAAGACGGAATCAGATGCGAAGTACGCATTATATGCCAAGAAGACAGACCTGAAAGCATTGGATACGCAATATGCCAGCAAGAGCATTCAGACAAAGTTGTTGGATAGCCTAGAAAAGTTGGATCTCCAATTTCTTCGTGAAGAGGTGTTGAATCTGGTGGAGGAGCTAGAGTCCCTCAAAAAGCGACTTGGCACGACCCCTGATGATGATCCGCCTGCCACGGGAGAGCTGGTCAGCTCGGTGCGTCTGGAACAGACCGTCTCCGTCAGACCCAACCCCGCATCTAATTACCTGGAGATAGAAACCCCTGAGGAGACGCACCTGAAGATCATAGACCCCACTGGGAAGGTTTTGCATACAGAACAGATATCCCGAGGTGTGCATCGCATCCCGATACAAGAATTACCCGCAGGATCTTATCTCTTGCTCTTACAAATCGGGGCACAAGCCACGAGCTATACTTTCATCAAAGGGTAGTACTGACAAACTACGTGAAGTAAAGCATTCTCAAAGGTATAAGACCTATCAGATAGCTTCAAAGAACTCTAGAAGGAAGCACGTACCCTCATCGGAGTGACCCACGGCAAAAACAAATAGGATACTTCGCCTTCTGTACCAGATTCCAGCACTGTTGAGATACTTTGTTATACCGGTTACAATGCTTCGTCGGACTTGCTAGAGGTAAATTTCTACGCAAATGGATAAGCTCGGTTTTTCAATTACCTGATCATATTTTTTATGCTCCATTGCTCGTTGTAGCTTTTTTTTTTATTTCGTTCTGCTTTATTCGTCTGGTGATTTATCATTTTTTCTTTTCCCTTGACTTTTCCTCAAAATCTTCCTAGCTTCGCACGTAGTGTTTTAAGGTATTAGTCTAAATTTTTGTTCGCATGACAAGAAAGGTTTTTTATAGCTTCCATTACGAGAAGGATCACTGGAGAGCCCAGCAGGTCAGAAACATAGGGGCAGTTGAAGGTAATAAAGAGTTAGATAAGAATAAGTGGCAGGATATCAAAAAAAAAGGGCGAAGAAGCCATTAAGAAGTGGATAAGAGACAATTTGAAGGGTTGTTCCTGTTTGGTCGTCTTAGTAGGCTCGGAAACTGCAAGCAGGAAGTGGGTGAAATATGAGATCAAGCATGCTTTGAATGAAAAAAAGGGGGTGGTAGGTATTCGTATACATAGACTCGAGGACCAAGAGGGAAAAACCAGTCAAAAAGGGAAAACCCCTTTGCCTGAGGAGGTGAAATGCTATGATCCTACGGGAGACAACAGCAAGAAAGTGTACGCCAAAATAAAAGAAAACATTGCTTCTTGGGTAGAGGAAGCTATTTGATATAAGAAAAGACCATTAGGAAGTCTGTCGACGGTTTATTAAATACTTGACGCATGGGTTGGTCTCGGTTCTGAGGTCTGTTTGGCTATAAGAGGGGTGTTTACTATGCTGGTCATACCTGCTATAATGCCGTGCTTTTCGGTCATCCCCAAATAGATGAAGAACGGGACATCATTACCAGCAAAGCAAACTTATGCGGCTCTAGCCAAAAGCCTCCTCAAACCAAATAAAGCACACACGGCGTGTGTTTCTCATTTCAAGCCTGCGAGTCCCCGCACGGCGGGCACCCAATGGGAGTTTCCCAGGGCGGATGTCTTCACGAAACGCCCTAGTTGGGGGGATCGTCTTTGCTTAGCTTCGTCTTAGGTGACTCTTTCTGAAGAGTCATCGTTTCGGCAGGATTCCTTGCCACCACATCCACCAAAGTATTCTGAAGTTTTTTGACTAAGTCGTCATCCCTTTCTTCACCCTCGATTTTCGCACGAAAGCCCACATAGGTGCAGGCAGCAGCCTCTTTATGCCCATACTCCTCCCCTAACCTGCGACTCTCTCTAAGTCTTCCGCCGGCAAAGTTAATCGCGTAAGCAACGAGACCTGCAATCGAGATTCTGTAAATATGCAGCTCCCAACCCTTCAAATCAAAAAACAGGGGAAAGCAAACCAACGCAGGACCCAAAAGCACAGCAGCCCCTAGTATCCATAACCAAAATCTCTCATCCTTTTTGTAGTCCTTTTTACATGAGTCATATTTCCATGACAAGCCCTTGGCCGCCGCCATAGGAAGTAAGCTTTTAACCTTGTCCATTTGTTCATTTTTCTCTTTCTCAATAGAGTGGAAGGCATTCTTCTTTTCTTGCTCAATAGAATGGAATGTCTCCTCTTTCTCATTCTTAAGTTCCGCGATCTTCTTATCAAGTTCTGCGCTCTTATTATCGAGTTCTTCACCCTTCTTCTCAAAGCCTGAAACCAAGCCATTCAGCTTTTGATCGTATCCTTCCTCCCTAGTTCCATCCTCTTTTTGTTCACCATAAATCTTGGAGTGAAAGTCAGTTATTTCACGTCGTGACTTATCCATGTCAACCTTGATACTGCCACCCTCATCCAAACTCGCACCAAAATCTGTTATAGTTTGAACACTC